>NZ_CP136628.1:2189934-2493043 GCF_032918005.1 Bradyrhizobium sp. NDS-1 | reverse complement strand
AACAGATCGGATTTCGCTGGGATGGTCGCCAGGATCTGGCTGGAGAAGGAGATGGCAATGATGTCACCAAAACTGATGTCAGTCCTCGGTTCTATGGTAGCAGTCGAGCGTATGTTTTGGAAACTTCGAGAATTGATCGATGGAGACGGCTCGATCTCACCTGACGTTCGAGAGACGCTTCATGTAATGTTGGATGCAAAGCTTCTTTCCGCAAAAGATAAGATTATGAGCGACGCGCGCGCTGCGATCGACGCGACTCCTGATTTGCCGCAGGCGGTCCGCGACCGAGCATTCAGGTCGCTCGATTTTGCAACGAAAATGTTCATGACCAGCGAACCGCGCCGCACTCAGGATCCGCTTAGCCGAGTCGGTATCTGCAGCGCTAATCGCAAGATGCATTGATCCATGCCCCGCTCCACCCATCGCCCGCCGCAACACTTGGCTGTGCACTGTTGATGTTAGCCGAGGCGCTTCGATTGAGCTCCTGAGGAGCTTTGAAGCTCCTGGAATGGAGCGACATCACCTCGGTAGTTGATGAATCTGCGATGATCCGCAAGTAGGCTCACGGAGAGCTAGAACCATGGTTGGAACGAGCATGCGCAAGCCTCGTCATATCTTTCGCCAACGGCGTCATCAAGGACAAAGCCGCCGTCAGCGCAGCGATTACGACGTCCTGGTCCAACGGACAGACCGAAGGCCAGATCACCAAACTCAAACTGATTAAGCGCCAAATGTACGGGCGCGCCAAGCTCGACTTGCTGCAGGCTCGGGTAATCAGCTCCACATGACCAGTGCTGCACCAAAATAGCGTCAGAGCCTAATTTAGGCCCTCGGTTTCAGAGGATGACTCCGGCACGCCTTGCACCACAATGCGGCAGCCTCCCCGCTGCCCGACGCGAATAGCCCAGGCGTCTTAACAGCACGCCTGTCCTGCGCAGCGAGATGGCTAGCCTCGTCCACGTTTCAGCTGCCGCTGAACGTCTTCTTCGTCCCGCCCAGGGCGGGTGGGGCAAGCGGCCGAGAGAAGCGCAACACTCTGACCAAACCACGGGTATCAGCCCATAACGAATCTCGTTTCCTGCAACGATCACGGCGTGGGCCGCTCAGGGCATCTGCAGACTACGCCTGGCTCGCGCCCACTGCTGCTGCAGGCCACCTCGAGCTAGAATAGATTTTGGCTGGGAGTAGCCGAAGGGACTTGAATCGCACGTAGCGTCACGTTGTAGGAACGAGGCATCCGCCGCCTCGCGCCGACCAACTAGTTAGCCACCGAGGGCGGGAGTGTGACGTAACACATCAAGCAATCCTCCGGTTTAGACATCCAGATGACCACAGCACTCTTTTTGCTCACTATGATCTTCTTTGGCGGCTTTGGACTGGGCTACGGTGTGCGCAGCTGGCGTTCCCGCAAGCGACGTGAGCGCGCCCGGCTCTATGGTGCTCTCTTTCATTCCGGCACTTCTGCTCCGCCGCCGCTCCGAGTTCCCGCACGCCGTGGTTCCTAACGTTGCATTCGGCCTTGCTCAAAGAAGGAAATTGCGGATCCGCCACGCGAGGGAGAACGCCCTTCACCGCCAGTTCGTCGAGCACAGATTTGCAAGGCGGAGTGGAGGCCACGCGCGTGCTCGCCTTGAGTCGGTCCCAACAGCACGGTGTAACATGTGACTGATCGCCGATCTGACCTGAGATGCTGAGCGATGAAGACCGCGGGTCGGCCATTCACGGATCATCAGGTCGGCGGCGGTGGATTTGCAAACGCCCCCAGCCTGGACAACGTCCATCTGTGCGATCTTAGCATGTGCGGAAGCAATTGCCAGACCGACTTCTAATCAGCGCTGGTGCGAATCTCGGAGAAGATATGTCTGGCACGCGAGCTAGCGCTTGAACTGAATGCGACGGCGAGCACGGCGGCAGCGTCGACAAGGAGCCGCCTTCACTCTGCTAGTGTATCTACGGCGCTTCGATGCCCGTCGCGATCTGCACCTGGCGAAAGGAGAGATCCAGAGTCCTCGCAACGACTCCGATGTTCATCTCGCGTCAGGATCAAGGCCGCGCTGACCGTGACCAATGCGTCCTGGCCGAGTTCGATTCGTTTAACTCGCCTACCTAAACGGAGAGGTTTCGTAGGTGAGGCTTCCTTCGTAGGACTCGATCCCGACAGTCAGTACAGCGGATGCATCATGAAGCCTGACGAGCGCCTCGCCGAACTCGTTGAGAATAGCGCGTGTTTTGATGACGAGGCATGGAAAGCATGGGCACAGTGCCTCTCACCCACTGAGCGGCTGGCGTATATTCGCAAACATCGCTCTCACTTCCGGTTCACTGATTATGATGAAGTGATAGCTGTTGTACGGGGTCGGCGCTTCACCGGGTGCTCATCGCAGCTCCTTCGATGGCGCAACAGGATAAGAGCAAGGACGTTGCAAAGCGCTCTGCTCTTCTTGGTTGCGGTGTGGCTGGGTATCATCTGGCTTGCGGTGCGCTTAATCCGCTGAGATCAGCAGCCCGCTTTTCGTCAACACCTAAGCGACCCATGTTCGCACGCGACCGAACATTGCGACGCGGTTGGAGATGATCTGCAATGCAGCAACCTGACGCAGCGTTCGGTTCGAACATTCCTTTGGGCGCGAATGTTGCGATGCAGTTACAGCAATTCGCGCGGACGTTGTTAAGACGCACGAGGCTCGGAGGCACTCAAGACATGAGAGTAGAAATGAAGAACTTGTTGCTCGCCACTGTGAGCATTGTGGCGCTTGACGCGGTGGCGCCCGCATTTGGCGCGGATCTGGCTGCGCAGCCCGTCCAACCTCTCTACACCATAGCTCCGCAGCCTGTCGCGGCTGCAACCTACGACTGGAGCGGCTACTATCTCGGTATGAACGGTGGCTTGGGCTCTAGCTCGAATTGCTGGGATTTCAATGCCGGCACGTCCGAGGGCTGTCATGACGCGACCGGCGTGACCATTGGTGGCCAGATCGGCTATCGATGGCAGATAGGCCAGATCGTTCTTGGTGTTGAAGGCCGGGGAAATTGGGCTGATTTGACCGGCTCGAATGTCAGCGTCGCGTTTTCGGATGTCAACCAGACCAAGATTGATGCGTTTGGCCTGGTGACAGGGCAGATCGGCTACGCCTTCGACAACGTACTGCTTTACGCCAAAGGCGGCGCCGCAGTCACGAGCAACACCTATCAGATCAGCTCGATCCTCACGGGCGCGCAGCTTGGGAACAGCGAGCACGTTCTTTGGGGCGGCGCTTTGGGAGCCGGCATCGAGTACGGGTTCGCACCGAACTGGTCGGTTGGCTTCGAGTACGATCACCTATTCATGCAGCCCGCCACGGTGACTTTCGCCGCGCCCGCTGGTGGGACCGATCGCATCCGCCAGGATTTCAATCTTCTGACTGCACGGCTCAACTATAAGTTCGGCGGTCCGATTCTTCTCAAATATTAATCTGTCGTTCAAACGGCGGATCGAAAGCCCCGGCCGTAGGCCGGGGTTTTTTGGACCTGTTGGTCTGCTTTACAGAAGCCATACACGACCTAATGCTTTCTCGGGAGGGCGCGCTTGCTGCATCAAGCAAAACCCTTCTCCTGGGCTAGCGCGCTGCACAGTGATTGTGACAGGTTGCGTCCGGCGATGGCAATGTGCGCGTCTAGCTTGGACGGCATGCAAACCCTGGCTCTATTGGGCCGACGAGCCCGCCTTTGCGTGGCACGCGGCGCGCAGGAAGTCACCGTCTTGCCGAGCATCCTCGCGAAAGTGCCTGCGGTCCTTCGGCGCGGAGCTCGTGCTGGCGCATTGCAGGCCGCGCGTCTGCCGGCACGACGATCGGCGCGATTGCCGAATCGTCCTGGGGTGCGCGAATCTCGGCCAACAACGCTACCGGATCGAGCGAACGATACTGATCGCGCAGCCGTTTCCGACGGCTACAGTCACCTTGGGATGCGACCACGGACGCTCATAGGCGTCGATGGGGGGATAGCGCTTGATTACTTTAGCCCTTCGCGGCGATTCTCCTTCAGCTTGAACGACGGCTGAAAGACGTTGACGTACGGCCCTGCCGCCGCATACAGGCGGCCCATCACGTGCGCCGTCTCGACGCCATCGAAGCGGGGATACTCCATCAGGCGACGCACAAGAGCAGCATTCTTCTGCTCGACGAATGCTTGATCGTTCTTCTTGTACGCGCGCGAGCGCGTGACTTCGAGCTTTTGTTCGCGACACCATGGCACTGACGGGAAGCCGGTAGCTGCCATCCATGATGTCCGGCGGGATCTGTGCGGCAAATGGTTTGAGGAACTCGCGCTCGCGCGCATCCGCGGGCCGGGCATAGGCCCACAGGTCGGAGCCTGCAAAATAGCCGGCGACGCGCGAATCGTGCTGAAGCTGACGGTCATCACCAAGGACAATTACCAGCCGTTCGACCAGCCGCTCGATGGCGTAACCGGGGAAAGCGTAAGGTGGGTTAGCGAGGATCTCGCGCTACGGAACGCTGCGCACCTGGGCCGAACAGCTCGGAATGGCGGACGCGGCGAGGCTGCTTCAGGCGACGCTGGACGAGGAGGAGGCTGAGCCGCTTCGCCAGTTCGTCGATTGCAGCTTCGACCGTCCGGCAAGCCGGGACGAGCCGCAGCGTGAGGCGCGCCTAGTTCTCGTCCACGGCAACAGCGCCCTGCTGCCCCTTGTGGATCGAAGACGGCACCACACCGAAATATTTCCGGAACACGCGGCTTCCTATGTCGATGGCGGCATGCGTGCAGGCCCCGCGGCGGTGAAGTGTGGGGCGAGCGAAAACGACACGACATAGTTCATGAAGGCGCTATGATTGTCGAAGTCTACGCCGCGCAAAAGCCAAGGGAACAGGCTCTGTGCGCGGTTGATCGCCTCGACGACCAGCTAACCTTCCCGCGTCACCAATGACAGGTACTCCGCCCAGCCCGTGGCGACATCGACCATCGTCAGGGTCTGGATGAGCGAGCCAGCCACCGACGTGCCGCCATGGGCGACCATGTCGACCTCACAGAGGGCGGGCGGCGGGCTCTTCCAATCATGAACGTGCGGACGCGACTTCGCGCCGGATTGCCGAAATGACTCCGGCGCGGAGCCCGCCTGCCGCCGCTCGCCGCGAGCTTCACGTCGACGAGCAGGCGGTCACTGCTAGCAGCACTGATCGCCAGAGCAAAGTCGCGGTCCACCTGCCCAAGCTGCAGTCGGCCATGTGGCTCGAGGGCCGTCAGCAAGGTCGGGATCATCAACTTGAGCCGCTTGCCGCAGACCCGATCCGACGCCTCCCATAACGCCGTTTTCGGGTCCTTTATCGTAGCGCCATGTCTACGCTTGCGCTCTCCGGGGGCTTCGACCTTCCCCGGTTTAACCTTTGCGCGCCGCCCAAGTGCGCCCGCCGCATCTTTGCGATGCCAGCCCACCGTCGCGCATAGCGCATCGAGGATGCGCCCCTTCTCCGCTCGTTTGGCCGACCTGTAACGCTCCGTTAGGCCGACACCACCTCCCGCCGCGCGCCCATGCTGACCTTTCCCGCCATAGACGCCCCCGAACCAATTCGATGGCACCGACCCAATCATCGGCGAGAAGTTGTCCAGTAACATTCTGGATGAGGCAGTGCGCCCCTTGTCAAATGCAGCAAGCCGATTCGGGCTTATCGTCGACGTTCAGTCGGTTCGAGCCTGAAACGGAGTTTTTCTAGGAAAACTAGCCACGGCAGCCAGTGGACGGAGCACTGACGTGGAAGAATGAAGGTACCGCGACGTTCTTCTCTCCCAACGACGATCTTACGCTCTGCCGCATCCTTAGCAATCTTCTCCGCGAAAGGTATGGAATCTCCTTTGTCGCGTGTGTGACGGGCCAAACCACAGCGCAACCACGCTGACAAGGCAACTTCGCACATACCTGCATGGGCCCACCAAGATAGTCCACGATCAGACGTAGACATCATCGGCCTGCCGGCCCGTGAGACTCATCATATCCGTAGCCACGCAGTGGAACTTGGGGCTCTGAGCACGATCCAATCAGGATCTGACCACGACCGCACCACCTCAAAACTAAACATTGGAATCAGATACTCGCGGATGATGATCGTGACGTGAGGCTCGTTGGCCTCATCTTCGGTTAGCTCCTTGGTCTTCGCGATGTCCGCAAGAGCAGTCTTCTGGTTCAATTCTGTCTGTCCGAACACGAACCTCACGTCATTGAACAGGAGAAGGCCTCGGGGCTTCAAGAGCCGTACTGCTGCGATGGCAGCCGCTAGATCGACATAGATAGAATGGTTGCCATCGAGATAGATGATGTCAAACGCCTCCCCATGCCTCATCAACCTGATCAGGTTGAACAGGTATGTGCCTACAACGTTTCCCAGAAACCGGATGTTTCGGTTAGCGATGCTAGCGGCAGCTAAGTCGATCCGATGTTTGGCGCAAATATGTTTGAAGTCCAAGCCCACATATTCAATGCGAAGCTCATCGATGGTCTTGAACTGCTCCTGCCTCAGGATCGGTCCTACGCCAATCTCAAGAAATCGGCAGCCCGGATTCTCTCGAAGGATGTGGAGTAGGCGTGTCTGAACCGACTGCCGATACGCGCAGTAGTTGCTGGGCCGAGGATGATTGACATCAAATAAAACATCAGGGCCGCCAACGCTCATCGATCTTCTCCAGTCGCGCGAGAAACCATTCGCACTGCATCGGCGACCTGCGCGATCGCCGCCGTCACGCCGCTTCCGGCGAGAATAGCCCAGACACGTTCTGAAGCTCGGCTGTAGGCGCCACGCAGATACCGTTGCACGGATCACCGACATCGCAACCACGTTGACTCGCGACGTGGTAAACAATCGGGGTGAGAATGATGCGCAGCCATAATCAAGCAGAGCTGATTTTATGATCGTCTCCTTCCTGGAAATCGTCCGCTTATGTGCTGGCGGTGAGGCCGCCATCGATCTAGAGGATTTGACCGGTTACGAACCTAGAGAGGGATGACGCAAAGAAGTGCACGGCCCCCGCTACATCCTCGGGTGTAGCTAATCGCCCAAGCGGAATGTCAGCAGTAGCTCTTTGAAATGAGGCTGGATCGTCGAGAGCCTTCTCGTTCTTGTGAGAGCGGACCTCCCCGGAGCGACGCCAATGACGGTGATGCGGTGCGGCGCCAATTCGGTCGCATGCTGTTTCAAAAGAGCAGCCAATCCACCCTTTGCAGCACAGAAGGCGCTGTAGCCGCGGTCTCGGAAGGCAAATGATGATCCGACCGAGAGGAGATGAATGTGGCTGCCGCCCCTTCCGACGGCAACTTGATGTGCCGCTACTGCCCTATGCGTCAAGCCCAAACACTAGTTCTACAACGATCGCCGACGACACAGTATGTCGGTTGCTATATGCCGCTGCGCGTCGATGCGCACACCGCTGCTGACAGCGGACACGAATTGGCAAGGACCGTGCCAGCGTGGAGTGGAATGGAGTGGAGTGGAAAAACATGCGCGTTCGTAACTGGATGGCTGCGCTCGGCGCACGGCGCCCACTATGCGCACCTCATGCGCGCAGCCTCCGCTCCGATATCTAATCTGGTTACTGTCCGCCCGATTTGCGTCAAAACCAGATAGCGATTTCAATGCTGGGGTCTAAGGTCCTTCGTTTCGGCCGCACAGCGGGTCGTAAGCGACACATTGCATGGATGCGGAGATGCGCCGATAGCTTTTATATCACACCACGCCTATCGTAGGGGCAGATGGTTCAAGCGACACGCAAAGAGATAACCCGGATCACGTTTTTGGTATGTTTTCGCACATCTATGTCTAATTGAGGCCCGCAATGTCGGAAGTTCAACAAGAGCGGCCCGGTATGCGTACTTCTCAAGCAATACACGCCTCCTCGACGAGGGCAAGCATTGCAGCATTCGTGTTGTCCCTCTCCAAGAAATTCAAGAAGGGGCCGATGACGCCCGCCAGATCCATCGTGATGATTGCGCCGACACTGCTGCGCTTGGAAGGACACGCCGCGGGTCTTTTACTGACCTGCAGGACGATTCGTCGACCGACACGAACGGCATCAATAATGCAGACTCGTTACGTTGACTCGAGCCAAACAACGGATTTGTCCATATTGAGATAGCAACGGTGACCGATTCTGATGGCCACTAGGGGCCTGATGCTGTCAGCCCATGTGAGTGTGCTGCGCATTGTCTGAGTGTCCATCTAACGCAGCCGAAGCCGCATGGCGTTGGCGATCCATGCCTACGCGATCAGCTCGTGAAGACTGCAGCGCCGGCTCCCGTGTCTCCGCTCATCTGTGACGCCTCCGCGAATCGGCGTCACAGACAGAATCACAGACGATTCAACAGATGCAAATCCTAAGTACGAGATGTGGGAAATTGAAAGCCTCACCGGATGCTTACCTCTCAACCGACGAGGGACGAATAATACTCCCGGCCCTGGTAGGTGCATGTACCTTTGCTCCTCGGTAATGTGCCACTAGCCGAGCAGGCACATCAATCGCAAACACGCCGCGTGAAACGCCGCGTCTCCTAAAAACGTGACCGGGGGTCATTTCATTATGACAGTCAAAGTAGTGAAGTTCGGTGGCTCTTCATTCCGGCGGGCGGATTGCTACCGGTCTGTTTCTACCCACATAGCGAACAGACTCGCTACTGATGCAGATAGAGTCGTTGTCGTTGTTAGTGCAATGTATGGGGTAACTGAGTCCCTGAAGGCACTGGCGTTCTCAGTAAACGATCTATGCAACAGTCGCGCATTGGACACCGTTTTAACGACGGGTGAGATTGCGTCCGTCGGCTTACTCGAGGCAGCGTTGGAGAGGCATTCGATTCCGGCATCATCTCTGTTCGGTTATTCGTCGGGGATCCAAACGTCGTCTGACTTCAATCGCGCATACATCGAAGATATAGACAAGGCGCCGCTTCTTAGCGCCCTGCAGGTAAGCAAAGTGGTCATAGTTGCCGGCGCCCAGGGCTTAGATAAGAGCGGGCGCATCTCAATGCTTGGACGTAATAGTTCTGATTTAACCGCTGTGCTGGCGGCTGACATTGTGGGAAGCAGTTCGTGTGAAATTTATTCGGACGTATGCGGTATTTACACGTCCGATCCGCATTTAGTGAACGAGGCGAAGTTGGTGCAAGACATCTCTTATGCCACTGTTAGTCGCATGGGGCGCTGCGGCGCCAAAGTTCTTCACCACGGAGCCGTCGAGTACGCTTCTACTCGTGGAATCGTAATTTCTTGTAAATCGTTGGTGCCGGAGATCGTCGGAACGCAGGTCGGCAGCGTGGGCGAGGTTGCGACCGTTGTAATTAATCGCTCAGCAAAACGAGTAACGTTCGGCAGCTCCTGCGAGCAGCAGGTAGCGTTAGCTCTCCTGAGCGCACTGAACATCACGTGGATCACTGTCGATGGAGATGTAGGACATTCGATCTATCTAAGTCATGATGTAGAGTTTGCCGTCACCAAGTTTGCGCAACGAGGGATAAAGCCGCTCGATATATCGACAAGAATCCTAGTTACTGAGATCAATACGGGTAAGCAAAAAGCACGCGAATTCCAGGATCTGGATGCTGCGGTTTCTTACGCTAGAAGAGTCCACGCCGCTCTTCACCCTGAAGAGCCGGGATTGGCCGCGACGCTGTGAGATACTAGGTGCGCTGTCGTCGTACCTAGCATACCTCGCGGGCAAAATAACATCCTCGACTCCTCACCACAGCAAAGCGATCCCGAAATGGCCGCCGCATGGATTGAGAGACAGCATCCGACGGAGTCGTTCTCACAGTATTAGCGAGATATAGCGCGTGATCGCGCCACAACACCCGCTCGATCGTCACCTTGCAGTCGCGCTGACGGCGTGAGCGCCTCTGCGCTGACCGAGAGGTTGGAACGCATTCCATGAGCAATGCGAATGACCCATCCACCATCTTCGCGCCCCACGTCCCGCCTTGCGCAACTAGATCATTTCAACGACCCGCGCCGCTGAGTAGGCGCAGAGCCACGGCACCTCGCTTGGCGGCGGTGGTTTTGGGGTTCTCTCGCTTGGTGCCTTGAACTCCGAGTGCGGTGTTAAGGATAGCGGCATAGCGGCGCTCTCGCTTTCCAAGAACCACGGCTCCCGTGTGCGCTTCTTTCCGCGCCCCTCGACCCTCGCGTTCTCCGCTGGATTGATCGGCAGCCAGCCGCTTTTCATGCCCCATCCGAACACGGCTCGCAGTGCCGCGAAGTTGGTGTCGTTGATGGTCTTAGGCGCACTACCGCCAGCGCTCCGCTCATCACCGCACCGCTGCACGTCTGCCGGTGCGATGCGGCCAAGGTTATCATGGCCGAGCCAATCCTTGAACCGCAGTACGATTGGCTTCCACCGCTTGGCGGTACGCTTTCGCGTTCCGCGGGCCAATGAGGCGGTGTGCCAAGCGTCGGCAAGTGCGGCTAACGATTCGCCGGTTAAGACGCTGAGGTGCAGAGCAGTCGGCAGCGGAAGGCGTTTGACGTAGGTGTCAGGCGTGAAATCGCCGTCCGCGTTCCTCGCGAGCTTCTTTACGCCTTCGGTCAGGTCGCGGGTGACCGCCTCTGTGATCTGCCACCGGCTGTCGTCAGTGGTGAACACGGACTGGCGTGTCAGCGTAGCATCAACGATCGCGCCAAACCTGTTCTCCACGTCCGCGTGACGGCGTTCATCCTCATCCTTGAAGATGCCAAGGCGAGCGCCAAGGCTGTACTCGCCGCGCTGAGCGGCCTTGTTCGCCTCAGCGACACTCAACCACTGTTGCGATGTCGGGCCGGGATTGTCCTCCAGCCCTTCCGCAAATGCCCGGTAGACAATACCGGACCAGCGCCGCAACCTGCTAAGGCGTGAGCGGCTTGGGACCTTCACGTAGCGCCTTGAATTGGCGCTCAACGTCAGAGGCAATGTCCAGCTGGCTCGTCCTCGCAAGATTCTTATCAGCGGTGCCCGTCGAGATCAGGATGATGCCGGTCTTATACCAGCAGCATGGCCAACGTTCCTTGGGCAGCTTCGCCAGAATGGGTTGAACGTCAGCAGGTATTCTCTTGCGGAAGTACCAGTTCCCCGAACGGTTCCTCTTGACGAGCCGCGCCATTCTCAGAACCATCTGTGTAACAGGAGCGGCTCGAAAACCATAACCGCATCAGCACGGTGTTGAATTTTTAAGGAAGCGGTGGTGCTGCCAGACAGGATTGAACTGTACGACTTTGGTGGGGGGCATTCGTGAGCGACGGTGTTGGCTACCGGAGGGGCCGAGCTGAGCTCGCACATCACTTGAGCTGCGCGTGTAGTGAGTCATGGTCGAGTTCGCCTTCCCACCAGGATACAAACACCGCGGCAATACCGTTCCCGATAATGTTCGTAAGCGCGCGCACTTCGCTCATGAACTTGTCAATCGAGAATACGATCGCAATGCCCGGCACAAGCTCAGGACTGACCACCGTCAACGTTGCGGCCAGGGTAACGAAGCCAGCACCGGTAACACCGCTTGCGCCCTTCGAGGTGAGCATTGCCACAACGAGTATCGTGAGCTGCTGGCCAAAGCTGAGATCGACCCCGAGCGCCTGCGCGATGAACAACGTCGCCAACGTCATGTAAATGTTAGTCCCATCCAAATTGAAAGAGTATCCCGTCGGCACCACTAGGCCCACGACCGGCTTGGAACAGCCCAGCCGTTCGAGTTTTTCCATCAACTGCGGCAGCGCGCTTTCGGACGACGACGTTCCGAGCACGATCAGCAGCTCATCCTTGATGTAGACGATGAACTTTAGGATGGAAAAGCCGACCAAGCGCGCGATCAGGCCAAGCACAATGATCACGAAGAGCCCGGCTGTCACATAGAACAGCGCAACTAATCCGATGAGTTTACCGAGCGCGGAGGGTCCGAATTCACCGATGGTGTAGGCCATGGCGCCGAACGCTCCGATCGGCGCGGCCTTCATCACGATTCTAATGACACCAAACACCGCGTGCGCAGCATCGTCAACCAGACCGCGCATCCGCTCACCACGCTCGCCAAGCGCCATCAGCGAGAACCCGAATAGGATGGCAAACAGCAGCACCTGTAGCACGTCGCCTCGCGCCAGGGCGCCAACCACGCTATCAGGAATGATGTTGAGGAGAAAATCGACCGCCTTCTGCCCTTCCGCCGTCTTGACATAGTTAGCTACCGCCGCGGCATCAGCCCTGGGAGCGAGCCCATGACCGGCCTGAACGAGATTGCCCATCACGAGACCCAGGACGAGCGCGAAGGTTGATACGATCTCGAAGTAAAGCAGTGCCTTGACGCCGACTCGGCCGACCTTTCGTGCATCCTGAACATGCGCAATTCCAGACACAACAGTGCAGAAGATGATCGGTGCGATCACCATCTTGATCAGCTTGATGAAACCGTCGCCAAGCGCTTTGACCCAGCTGCTCGTCCCCACAGCAGGCCACAACCAGCCAACGAGAATCCCAATCAGGATCGCGATGAGTACCTGGATGTAAAGAACTTTGTACCACGGGCCAGATGGCCGGAACAGGGCGGCGGCTTTGACAGAGCGGCGCTGGCGGTGAGTGTACATCATGCTCGACCCGGCGCCGTGGTACCAAAGAGGGGTGACAATGAAGGTACCGCCTCGCTCAGTGTTCCTTCGGTGCGGGGCGCAGGGGACTCTGACCGCTCCAGATGGCCCCGTCCATTGCCGCGGATTCCCGAATCGGCTTGCCGTCTAAGCGAAACGAGGTTCTGAATGGCTTCTGAGAGCAGCGATAGAATTTTGAGAAAGCATCCTTGAGAGCTGGAGAGCATCAGCGTCACCACCCATTTCTATCTTTTTTGGTTGTTCGAAGATGCCATCCGGCAGCTTCTATGACGCCAACCTTAGCAGCCGGCGACCATTCTTCACTTCGGCAGGCACTCTCGCAGCTATCGCGCCGGAGCGCGACACGATGCCCACCACCTCAACTCCATTGTTCCTGTATTTGTCTTGCAGGATCACAAAATGCGCCCTCGAGGCGATACATGGTCCGGACCACGTCGCCCAAAAGTCGACGATGTATACTTTCCCAGGCTCGAACTTTATAACCGGCTGGCCACGTAGCCAGTCCTCAACTTTGATCAAGGGGGCCCGCGAACCGACGCTCAGCACATCTGCCGCACCGACTTGACTTGCGCTCTCAGTCAGACTGGTCATTGCTCAAACTCATTTCACCTGGCTGTTCCGAGAAAGATAGCAAGTCGCATGCCAGCCCGCGCTCACTGATATTGCGCATTTTTCGTGTTATTCCTGTCGACCTCGCGACGCATGTCGCATATCCGACCAGTTATTTGGAGCTTCTCAGGCGATCAGCCGGCCGGACGTTCTTGACGCACCTGTAGACCGACGAGGCCGAAAGCCAGGCAGCGCAAGGCCGAGTTCACCACTCCACATCCCGATCGGTTTCCAGGATGACCAATCCGGCGCTCGGGATCACGACGTGAACTGACCTGCTTTGGTCCGTCGACTTGCGCTTGAGGGCGATCTGAGATTTCCAGTTCAACTCTTTGATCCGAGGGGCGATGAACCAGACCAGGGCGGCCAGCTGCAGCAGCACATTGATATTGAACGCCGTCTGATACGCGATTGAGGGGCAGTGTCCGTCCTTTGCCGGCCATCGCTCGAGAATTAACCCCGTCACGTACTGGACCAGGAAAGCCCACCCGAAATGCAGAACGTTGAGCACGGCGTTTGCGCGGGCGTCAATTCGGCCGGAAAGTAATCTCCGATGATCGCGTAGCTGAGGGGGATTTCTGATCCCACCGCCACCACAATGATCCATGAGGTAGCGACACGAAAGGTGAATGCAAGATCAGCGCGAGTTCGGCTGCAATGAACACAGCAGCTATGATCGCGCGCAACGTTTTCAATGTTCTTGCCAGGCGGGCGCAACGAATCGGCGACCGCACCGAGCAGCAATGCGCCAATGCTTAGGGCAGTCGCCATGATGAGCAATTGTGTGGTAAGGCTTGTTCGATCCAACCCTTCCACATCGCTGAGACAAGACGCTACCGACAAGGACTGCAGGACCCTTGCGGATCCGACACCTTGAAGAATTCGGCGCAATTCTCCAGAGCCGCCCATCCGTATCGACGGTCTTCTGACCGACTGTCCGTAGAGCGGATCTTTGTGCTTACCTTCTGCTTTAGCAGTTTGCTGAAAAACCCCCTCGTCACGGAGGAGGCTTGATGATTCACTTTATCATCTCGAATCGGGGGAGACGATCATGCGCGGGAGGTTTACGGATCAGGGCGGCCTGTTTTCGTACATCGCGCCGGATAAGCGTGTGCCAGCGAACCATCCGCTGCGGAAGGTCCGGGATCTCGTCCGTGATGTTTTGAGTGATTTGAACCGCAGCCTTGGGAAGCTCTACGCCAGCGAGGGACGTCCTTCGATCCCCCCGGAACAATTGCTGAGCGCTTTGTTGCTGCAGGTATTCTACGGCATACGCTCGGAACGTCAGTTGATGGAGCAGCTGGACTACAATCTTTTGTATCGCTGGTTCGTCGGACTGTCGCCGGACGACCCGGTCTGGGACCCGACCACCTTCACCAAGAACCGGGAGCGGCTACAGAGCGGTGAGGTGTTCACGAAGTTCATGACCAGGCTTCTGAACCATCCGCAGGTCAAACCCCTATTGTCGGACGAGCATTTTTCGGTGGATGGAACGCTGATCGAGGCCTGGGCTTCGCAGAAGAGTTTTCGCCCCAAGGACGGCAGCGGCGACGATGACGATGGCGCCAACTTCCACGGCCAGAAGCGCAAGAACGATACCCATGCGAGCACCAGCGATCCTGACAGCAGGCTTTATCGCAAGGCGGCCGGGCGGGAGGCCAAGCTATGCTATATGGGCCACGCCACCATGGAGAACCGGCATGGGCTGGCGGTGGCCGGCAGGGTCACGCATGCCAATGGTACCGCCGAACGCCGGGCTTCGGAGACCATGCTGAAGGCAAGACGCAAAGCCGCAGCCCGCCGCATCACGGCCGGTGAGGACAAGGCGTACGATACCGCCGATCATGTCGCCAATCTTCGCGCCATCGGCGTGACGCCGCATGTGACACAGAACCAGGCCGTCACCAAAACCGGCAAGACCCGCAACAGCGCCATCGACGAACGAACCACGCGGCATCCGGGATATGGCATGTCGCAATCACGCCGGGCGATGGTCGAGTGCATCTTCGGATGGGGCAAGCAGCACGGCACCATGCGCAAGACCAAACATCGTGGCATCGCTCGCGTTGCTGCCGACTTCCTGCTCAATCTGATCGCCTATAACCTGATCCGCATTCCCAAACTGCTTGCAGCGTAGCAGTACCGGGCCGGCAACACCGCCCTCACGCAAGAAAATGCCTCAAGCTGACGAACACATCACCTGAAAATTGATCGACGGCGTTCACCGAGACCAAGAAAACTCAAATCCTTGGGTTTTTCAGCAAACTGTTAGAACCAAAAAATAGATTACAGCGGCCGCGGTGGCGCTGGATGCGGCAAGCAACTCGATTGGACCGCGCCAGCCTATCCAGTTAAGCAATGCCTCGGCTGGTGCGGTTGCCGTCACTGCGCCCAGTGCACCCAGAATGATCCATCTTCTTGTAGGCCTAATGGCCTCGGCTCCGATGATATCACTAGTCAGGTCAACCCGCGACCTCGATCGTTCTTGACGGAAGGTGCCGGAGCGCTCGTCTGAGCTCAGCGAACTGGTGGACCAAGACAAACAGTGCAATCATTCCGGCGCCCAACTCAGCGATTGCCTGACTGGCCAGCAGTCCGTTGAAACCCGATACGACGGGAAATAGCAGTACGGCAGGTATGAAGAGATAGCCTTGCCTCGCCAAGGAGACAACCGCACTGAGGCGTGCTCTCCCGAACGACTGAAGCATCGTCGTCACGAAACTCTGAACACCAAAAAGTCCAAAAAACAGATGAAAGACGATGCAGGTCGATACGGCGAGTTCTGTGACCTTATCGCTATCGCTGAACAGCCTGACCAAAGGCCGGACAAAAACCACAACGGCTGCAGAATACGTAACGGAAAGAGCGACAGTCATCAAGAGCATGAACTTCGCGGTCTTCAATATACGAGCAAAGTCACGTGCGCCCCAACCGAAACCCAGGACAGCTTGAGCGCCTATACAGAAGCCGGTGATAGGCAGTGCGCCGATCGTCAAGATGCGCGCAGCTATTCCCACGGCCGCGATGGACTCGTCTCCGAACGGCGCGGCAGCTCCGTACAAGAGCATAACGGCAATCGCAGATAAAACACTGGTCATGGTCGCCGGTGCCCCTACCAACGCGAGCTGTCTGATGCGACCTGCTCCCAACGAGATGTGAGATATCCTGACGAGGACTATCCCGCCAGGCTTCGTAAAATAAGCGATATAGAGGCAAATAGCAGCGATCTGAGATACCAGTGTCGCCAGGGCTGCGCCTCGCACACCGAAGTCCATCGAAAATATGAAGATCGGATCGAGGACGGCATTTAGGACGAATGCGGCAATCATCGTCCACATGCTGAATCGAGTGTTGCCTTCAGCTCTGACGATGAAGCCGCTGACGATGTTCAGAAGCATCACAGTGTACCCGAACAAAAGTATCACCGCGTAGTCGAGCGCCACGGGCATGATGGTTGGAGTTGCCCCGAGCGTTGCGAAGATCACTCGTAGGCTTGGAAGCAGAGCGGCCGTAACGACAAGACCGATCGGAGCGGCGAGCGCGAGTGCAGTACTTGCGCCTCGACTCGCCTCCAGGTACTCATTAGCGCCCAGATGACGAGATATGAACGACGCCGTCCCAACGCCGATCCCCTCTCCGACCGCCGCTAGCAGGAGCACGATCGGCAAGGTCATACTGACAGCTGCGATCGCCTGCACGCCAAGCGCGCCAACAAAGATCGCGTTAACGGCCTGATGTAACGCGACGATCGACAGGCCAACAACAGCCGGAATGGCGAGCCGGAGGATAAGGCTCGAGAGATTGGGGTCCGATAAATCGATCTTCTGTTTCTTCTTGGGCATCATATTGCAATCGCTCTCGACAACGAATTCCTTATCCGTGTCATTCATGGATCGAAGTGTCGCACAACTCGGATTCGTTTTCGATCGCGTCGCGAACGAATCGACGCATAACGCGTAACTCCGTCTGCATGTCATAGATTGTGTGCAGGGCCGGATCCTCATGATCTCGGTGAACGTTGATATCGTCCGGCATCACTGCGACGCCCTCTTTAGCGGCCGAAAACGCCGTCGACGAATCCTGCGCCTTCAGCGCCGGTCCAAGTGTGCCCCAGAATGCTTGCATCGGGGCTTTCTCGCGGAGTTCAGAGTCTGCTTCAGCGATTCGCTCAGCATCCGCTGCTTTGGCTTCATCGCTCGTGCGCCAGGTGCCATTTACGAGTTGTGGAAACACGTCATTCAGTTGCATCGTGCGAAAGGTGACGTGACCGTCACGGTCGATGACGAATGAGGTGGTGATAGTGCTAGAAAAACTGGGCGCCATCCAACACGTCTTCATTGTTCCCGCGAAATCGAACGCGATCCAAAAGTTCAGCTTGGAGCCTTTCTTGGTCAACCACGCGTCCAATTTTGTTCGCGCCTCCTCGGCCGTTAGCCTCGCTCGGAAGCTGCAACTACAATGACCTCAACTGCGTTATCGTCGTATTTCTCTTGCAGCTGCGCGAGATGGGAAATCTCCGCCCCCACATCCGCCGCACCAAGTCGGCCAAAACGCGACGATATACAGCGTACCCAGCTTAGAGTTGGTGTGGGGCTCGCCACGCACCCAGCTTTCCACCCTGATCGGGGGAGCTGGCGAATCCATACGAACAATCATGTTGTTCTCCAAAGCTATTCCCACACCTTCGCGCGATTGTTTGCGCAAGCGCGAGTGTCCCTAAGAAACGCGGCACGAGTTCAATGAACGAGAGAGCGTGTCTGCATGCACTCCGCCTGAGACTGCGTTGCTGTGTGACTAGCAACGACCGTGCCAGCAGTACCAACGCACATTCACACCCGATTCGACCTAAGATAGCCTCGTCGGTTCAACATGGCGGGCTCTTTGGAGCTAACCGTCTCGTTCGATGTCAGACATCGGACGCGGGTCGTGCGCTTCGGGCCGCGGGCGTTGTGCCCCGCCCATCATGACGATGGTCGCTACCGCAACCGCCGGCGTGCGGAACCGGCTAATAGCAATTGGTATGAGCCTCGCTCGTTCCGCCGTCTGAATGCGCCTCCTACTCGGTGTCCCTGCTTCCTAAACAAAGCGCGGCGATCCGACGGTTGCGGTTTTGTTGAGCGTTAGGTTGCAAATCGCGACAACGTCGTTGCATCGGAGTCGCCCGATAGGCCCCTTTTATTTCGTGACCGGCCTTCCATCGCGTAATGCGCCGCTCCAGCGCCTCGAGTTGAACGGAAGACCGCTCACAGATCTCCAATGGTTCCGAAATACGTTCGGGGGTCAGGAAGCTCGACTGGCTGTTGATGATGGCGCTGCATATTGCACCGACCGTGCAGCCCTATCTGCGCAAGATGCATGAGCACGGCGAGACTGTTACAGCGAGCATGCAACGCCTTCAACTACCAAGCCGGCTGAGCTGCAGCAAGCTGCAAGCCATTCCGCGACGCGTCAAGCGCCAAGGTTGGTAGTTTGTCTGGGTGACACATCGTGGGACTTTGAGATCTCCTTAGCCATGGTGCGAATGAGTTCACTATGATCTCCCCGGCTTCCAGTTCATAGAAAGGACGAAACGATGGACGCAGCATCCCAAGCTTTTCTAGGCGTCATTTCTGGCGAACGACGGCGCAGCCATCCCGATGTCGCTGATCGCGCCAGGCGCATTGCCGGCGGTCTCCATCGGCTCGGCGTGCGCCAGGGCGGCCGCGTCTGCATGTTGATGCGGAATGACATTGCGTTCATCGAGGTGGCACATGCCGCTATCCAGCTCGGCGCCTATGCCGTACCTGTAAACTGGCATTTCAAACCGGGGGAGATCGAATATATTCTGAGGGACTCCGCCGCATCGGTCTTGATCGGCCATGCTGACCTTTTACATCGATTGGATGGTGCCGTCCCGAACAGCGTCAAGGTCTTGAGCGTATCGCCTCCTCCAGAAGTTATCGTCGCCTACCAGGTAAATCCTGAGCATCAGGGAAAACCCGATTTCGCAACAGATTTCGAAAAGTGGCTTGCAGAGCAACCGCACTATTCGGGAGCCGCCGTACTGGAGCCGATGAGCATGATCTACACGTCCGGCACAACAGGCCATCCCAAAGGGGTACGTCGTGCCGCACCAAACCTCGAGCAGAATGCGGCCTTGGAGCGTCGTCGCGCGATGATCTATGGGCATGGCACGCGGTCACTCCTGCCAGGGCCACTCTATCACTCGGCGCCCAACTTCTTCGGGATTCGCTCGAGCCGCATCGGTGGCGTTCTGGTGCTAATGCCACGCTTTGAGTCTGAGGAGTGTTTGCGCCTCATTCAGTCAGAGAAGATCGATACGATCTTGATGGTGCCGACGATGTTCGTACGCCTCTTGAAGCTGCCCGACACTGTACGCAACAGATATGACTTGTCCTCGCTGCGTCACGTGATCAGTGCGGCCGCGCCTTGTCCAACTGACGTGAAGCGCGCGATGATCGAATGGTGGGGGCCAGTCATCTATGAGTTTTACGGCTCTACCGAGTCTGGCGCGGTCACCTTTGCAACCTCGCAGGACGCTCTAAACAAGCCGGGAACAGTCGGCAAAGTCTTGCCCGACGTCGAGCTGCGTGTCGTAGGCGTGGATGGACGCGTGTTGCCGACCGGACAAATCGGGGAGATCTATTCCCGCGCCACGTCATATCCTGAATTTACATACCACAACAAGGTGGAGAAGCGCCGCGAGATCGAGCACGACGGCTTCATCACCTCCGGTGATATCGGGTACATTGACGCCAGCGGGTATGTCTTTCTGTGTGACCGCAAGCAAGATGTCGTGATTTCCGGTGGGGTCAACATATATCCTGCCGAGATCGAGGCGACACTGTACCAGGTACCCGGTGTCCACGACTGCGCTGTGTTCGGCATTCCCGACGCGGAATTTGGCGAGGCGGTGATGGCGTTGGTCGAGCCGCAGCCTGGGGCAAAGCTCGACGTCATGGATATACGCTCGACTCTGAAGAGATCATTGGCTGACTACAAGGTCCCCAGCCGTATCGAGATCCACACCTGTCTGCCGCGCGAAGACTCCGGCAAGATCTTCAAGCGGCGGCTGCGTGATCCTTTTTGGGAAAAAGCTGGACGAAAAATTTGACGAGGATCGAAAGCGAGGCAAAACTCTTTGTACCTTCGTAACAAGCCATTCGCGTAGCACTAACAGGAATATGCGGCTGTTCCAGACGGATCCAGCCAGTTATGCGGACTTCAAATCGGCTATGAAGCGTAAGAGGTTCTGACAGGCCGGCGCGGCCTACCGCTCAGTGAGAGCCAGCGTATGATGTTTTGTTGGCCCTGGGCGCTGCAAGGACTCAGCATGGCCACAGCGGAAGATTCAATGAACACGGTGAGCTGGTCGAATACTCGCACGTGCGTCGACTGGCGGGACGCGATCGAGTGGGCCTAGCGGCTAGGTGCGTACCAGACCTACTGGAAACTCGATGGCCAGGGATCGCAGCTCGACTTTTTGGAAGGTCCCACTCATTTACGCTGTGGGCTGGTCAACCCCCAGCGAACATCTGGGGACAACGTGTGGACATCGACCGCAACACGCATGCTGTTCGACCCCTCACTGCGAGCGGGCCTCCTTTGTGATCCCGACTACAAGCGTCGCATATCGTCAACTCTCGTATCCCCTCGATCGAGTCGGCGCTTTTGCTGATTTCCACAAGAGGCACGCGACCGAACGTTGCGTAGGAGGTGTTGACGGCCGGCTGTTGGACATAAAGACGGTCTGGGAGCGAGCTCCCACAATTTCACGCATGCGCGACCGGCGTTGACATCGTTGGCGGCTGCACTTGCGATAAAGGGGCGCCCAAACAGGCACTCGTGTCTCGTCTCTCCGTGCGCTCAACGCGCTACAGCGGTCGAGCAGACGTTTTGCTGCAGTGAAGTAACGGACGGGCGGTGAACGGAATCGGGAGGTATAGCGCGCGCTTGTCCTGATTGTGCATGGACAGACGGGCTCCAATCTTCGCAGCCTCTGTTTTTATTCCTTCCAGAAGGTCCCGAGCGCCGTGATCGGAGGACCAAGGTCCGGTTGAGGTGCGAGAAATGATTTCGACGTGAGTATTGCGAGCGGCTTCGCTGCACCATTTGCGAAGCATCGCGTAACAACCGTGGTGCTGACGCACAAATCGTGTCTATTCGCGCAAATGAGCAGTGGCCTGATGAGATCCGAAAAACACACGGCCGCTTGTGCGGATATGATCGTGCATTGCTCGATCAGCAACATCGCCGTCACCGCGTACAATCGTAGACGCACCGGAATCAATTCCGGTTGTGATCCAGCTTGCAATTTCCCTACTGCGGTCAAGCTTGGGCACGACTTCTGCGTCTGCGTCCATAGCGTCTCTCAAGTGTATGTATTCCTTCATCGTTGTAGGATAGCGTTTCTGAGCCGAACCAAGTAGCAGTTGGCCCTCAAAGGCATGAAGAATGACACAGCATGGAGAGTGCTTACGCAACCAGCGCAAAAGCATCTGGACCGCACGCTCGTCTGAAGAGTTCATTGTGTTGAGAATTTGACGAGTTGTTGAGATCGGCCATTCCGCTTTATTCCTCGCAGATTGGGGAGGCGATGCCAAACCCGTCCTTTGCCAAGACGAACTGTATCCGCGCCTGCGTGCGCTCGGAATAATGTGCCCTCGGCAGGCAGCCGCGTCAGTCAGAGCGCCGAATTTCCGACCGGCTCTGGGCGCTGGCATTTGACGGGCACAGGGTTTCCGACAAGGCAGCCAGGTCGGACGCGCTTCGCTGTAGACGGCATTCGCCGCGGAACAAATGTCTGACCAGAGAGAGTCGCTTTAATGGCGACGGAGAACGGTACGAATCCTTGTTGCCCAAGCGCATCCCGCCGGAGTCCTGGCGCACAGATTGCGCCACGGGCCTTCCTTCTGTGCTCCGCGATCAAGCTCCGGCCCATAACGCAACGGCCTCGAGAGCCATTCATCCTCAGTTGCAGCCGGGGTCTGCATCTGACCGCGGCTCGAAGGCCCGCCGTTAGTTTCTCAGCTTTCCTCCAGAAGGCATCATCCGCGACGGGCACGAGCTACGGTTTGTTGGCTTTCGAACATTCGCCACTGCGACGAGACATGGCGGGACAAGATGAAGTAAGATGATGACGGATGCATCTCCTTTCGGAGTTTGAGTATCTACCTTGGATAGAACAGGGTGGGAGCTCAGCATGGACGGGTTTTAGATCTGCCATCAAGGACTTCACTGATTGCCGCCCGAGAGTCCTGCACCCCCGCAAAGCGCGTCGGTAATCGCAGCGATCAACGCCAAGGTCGGAGCTTGAAAGCCTATCATAACTGGCTTGGAGGTCATCTTGGCAGAGAGCGTTGGGCGTTGAGAAGAGGAACTGCGGTCACCCGGACGGACGCGTATTCAGCATCTCTTCGGTTGTGAGCAGCCTCCATGCTTTGTCGGCTCAAAGGTCCCGCGCGCCGTATTTCGTATTTGGAAGGCGAGCAGATTATCGCATTTTTGAACGTGCTTACTTTTCCCAGGCCCGAGCTGGCACACTCTTTGCTCAAGGTGTGGCGAAGAGAGCTGTGACGGGTGCGGGCGCTTCGATGAGCCTGGTGTTGATAGAGGCGACAAGGCCAAGCGGACGACGACATCACTGGAGTAGCGTATGTAGTTGCCCGTGTGGTTACTTCCCGATGGCTTAGTATTCGCGATAGTGCGCGTCATTCTCTTTGTGAGTCGTGCCAACGATTTTGTGCTGTTGACCTTGCCCCGAGGTGCTGATCGTTTGGACGATCTTAGGGTAGAGGGCGCGGTCCCGTGTTGCGACTGTGAATTCCGTGCAGGTGCGTTTTTGCCGGTACGGTGTCAGGCCGATGGTGTGGGGCAGACCGGTCAGTGTTGTGCAGGAAGAATGACTAACAATTGCGAAGGAGCGTCACCGTGTCAACCATTGCTCACGAACTGTCACCACCAGCTTCCTGTCGGAAGCAACTCTACGAAGTCGGTGAGATTCCGCCGCTGGGGCACGTCCCCGACCGCATGTACGCGTGGGCGATACGTCGCGAGCGCCACGGGCCGCCGGAGGCTTCAATTCTCGTTGAGGTCGTGCCTACCTGGCCGATTGCCGACGACGAGGTACTCGTTTTTGTGGCGGCCGCCGGCGTCAACTATAACGGAATCTGGGCCGGGTTAGGCACGCCAATCTCACCCTTCGACATGCACAAATTCCATTATCATATTGCCGGGTCGGACGCGGCCGGGGTTGTGTGGGCGGTAGGAGCAAAAGTGCGACGCTGGAAGGTCGGTGACGAGATCATCGTTCACTGCAACCAGGACGACGGCGATGACGAGGATTGCAACGGGGGCGAACCGCTCCTCTCGCCGTCCCAGCGGATCTGGGGATATGAGACCCCGGACGGCTCGTTCGCACAGTTCTGCCGTGTGCAATCACGACAGTTGATGCCAAAACCAGAGCACCTGACCTGGGAGGAGGCGGCCTGTTACACACTAACCCTCGCAACTGCCTACCGGATGCTGTTCGGGCACGTGCCCCACGTTCTCAAGGCAGGCGACGACGTGCTGGTGTGGGGCGCGTCGGGCGGACTCGGAGTGTTCGGGGTCCAACTCGCCGTCGCATCCGGTGCTAACGCGATTGGCATAATTTCCGAAGCCAGTAAAGCCGAATACGTTCTGGCACTCGGCGCCAAGGGTGTCATTAACCGCAAAGAATTCAACTGCTGGGGTACAATGCCCACGATAGATTCGCCCCAATATAAAACCTGGATCCAAGAGGTTCGGCGGTTTGGTAGAGCAATCTGGGATATCACGGGAAAGCGCGACGTCGACATCGTGTTCGAGCATCCAGGTGAGCAGACATTCCCAGTCTCAACCATTATCGTTAAGCGCGGTGGCATGGTTGTGTTCTGCGGCGGCACCACAGGGCTCAATATTACATTCGACGCGCGCTACGTCTGGATGCGCCAGAAACGAATCCAAGGTTCGCATTTTGCCAATCTCAAACAGGCCAGTGCGGCGAACCGCCTTGTAATCGATCGTCGCATCGACCCCTGCATGAGCGAGGTCTTCCCGTGGGAGGAGATCGCCCGAGCCCACACAAGGATGTGGAAGAACCAGCACAAGCCAGGAAATATGGCCGTCTTGATCAACGCGCCGCGGACCGGCCTACGAAATTTCAAGGATATCCTCAAGGCGGCGGGCGCTTGACCCGCAGCCCCGTTGGGTGGCCCTGGGACTCGAGGATCTTGAATCCGACCTCACAATATGAGATTCGCGATGGCTCGCTTCGCTGTGGCAGCGCTCGGTCGAGGAATGGTAGTACTTGGGATGAGTGCGCTCTCTGTGTAGCGAGATCGCCTACGTCGCCAGCGAGGCTCACCGGGGACCGCAAAGCCGATCGCCAGTTGGCTCTTGCCCAGGCGGGTTGTGCGTCTTGCTTTCGGCCGTACCGCTGTCGGTACCTATCCGGTGAATGTCATTTCGATTTGCGTATCGAAACCGTCACGCCTGATACTGGATTTCGATCAGCCGGTTGACAATCGGAAGGCGCACCGAGGCAGAGACCGAGAAGGCCACGATCGCTGTGACAGCCCTCACGTTGGTGCCCTTGGGTCGATGGGTGTATTTTCCCGCACGCCCAAAATATCCTCCAGCATTTTGGCGCCAGCCAGGAGCTGGCCCTCAGCGCGAGGCGCGGCGACCATCTGCAATCCGACCGGCAGGCCAGAGCTAGTGAAGCCGCAGGGCAGAGATAGTGCTGGACAACACGCCAGTGTGATTGCAGAGGCGATCGCGACCCAATCCACATAGTGCTTGAACCTCTTGCCGTCGCATTCTGTGACAAAACGGTCTTGCACCGCGAACGGCTCGACGATGGTTGCGGGTGACAAGAGCAGGTCGTATTTCTTAAAAAAGTCCACAGCACGCGCAGCCATCGCTACGCGCTGCGCCTCGGCGCGCTCGATCTGCTCGACCGTAAGTTTCAGCCCTTCCTCGATGTTCCAAATAACGTCGGCTTTCAGGAGATCGCGATTGCTGCGCAACAGAGCCGCTTTACTGACCGCGAAATCGAATGCGCGGAGCACGTGGAAGCACTCATGAGTTTCGCGAAAATCGGGATGAGCCTCTTCGACGATTGCGCCCACTTCTGCAAACCGGGCGGCCGCAATGCGCGTGATCGCCGCAACTTGCGGGTCCACGGGCGTGATGCCGAAATCGGGGGAATAAGCAACTCGCTTTGGATTTATGCCAGAGCGCGCGGCCGAAAGGAAGGACTTAGTCAGCTTAGGGAGCGATAACGGGTCGCCTGGATGCTCGCCGCTCATTGCATCCAACATCAGGGCAACATCTTCGACGTTGCGTGCCATCGGTCCCGGCATACCGAGATTGCGGTCGATCTTGAATTTCGGTGTATGTGCCACCCGCCCAATGCTGGGCCGCAGGCCTACCACGCTGCAGAAGCTTGCCGGATTTCGTAACGAGCCCCCCATATCCGAGCCATGCGCAAGCCAGGCCATGCCTGTGGCAAGGGCGACCGCAGCTCCACCGGACGATCCGGCGGCAGAGCGCAACGGGTTCCAGGGGTTGAGCGTTGGCCCGAATATCTCGTTGACGGTGTTGGCGCCGGCCCCGAACTCTGGCGTATTCGACCTAGCATAGATGACTGCGCCATTCTCTTCGAGGCGCTCAACGAGGATATCCGACCGAGCGGGGACGTTATTTGCGAAAATTCGCGAGCCGTAGGTGTTGCGCACACCGACCACATCCGTCAGATCTTTGATGGGCACCGGCATACCGGCCAGGAGACCGCGCTCGCTGGCAGGCCGCCTCATCAGCGCCTGAGCGTTCTTGCGCGCGCGATCGAAACACAAGATTGGCAGCGCGTTGAGCTTGTCGTCGACCTCTGCAATCCGTGCTTCCAGCACATCCAAGAGATCTAGTGGCGTGACCTCACCGTTCCTCAGCTTCTCGACAACGGCGCAAGCAGTATCTCGGATCAGCTCCTGCACATCAAAACTCCAGTTTATTCCGCCGTCCATCGACTGATGAAGGACCGAGTTGCGAGAGCGACGATAGTCGCAGAATACTGGCGAGCGGCACGGCTAACGGCGCACCCCGGCTGGGCACCTAAACGGGACCTCGCTCGCGCCCTCCGGCCGAACGCGTCCCGTCCTGAATGAGTGTCTTCCCGCAAAGCGAGTACATTCGCCTTCGAACTATTTGCGCGAAAGGACCATTTGTTTAGGGCCACCGGATCGATTAATCCTTTGCAAAAGGCGCTCAATTGGGCCGCCAGCCGGGAGATTAGCGTCTCATGAAGAACCACATTCGCGAAGTACCGGTCCGAGCGCGCATACATTCGGCCAATTTCTGGGATTCGGCGCAGAACATCATCTCGACTCCAACGCCGGCACAATTTCGCTTACTTGGGATTTTCACGTTGGCGATCACTGGGAAGTACACGCCGGATCGCGAGTTTAGAAGGGATTGTCGTCTGCTCGGATTTGCTTGCGTACTCATCCAATATCGGCCGCTAGCCGGCCGGGCTACGCCAAACGCTGACCAACTGACCGATCATGACTTCGAATTTTTTCGCTTGTCAGGCTCAGAATGCGGGGAGTCCCCACCATCGCTCCGCTCTATGAAAAGCCTCCTTTTTAGGTCGTGAGCCCAAACCGCTGTAGCGGCGCGCCGCACGGCGGCCCGTCGGTGGCAAATAACGTAAGCCGCTGCAGATCCAAAATGACTGCCGCTAGAGTACTATTTGGCCAAGAACCCTCAGCAGGATGACAGCAAATCGATGCCGGATAGGAAAAGTGGTCTTTTAGACCTGCCAAAATGTGATCTACATCGATGGCCCCGAGCTTTGAGCGGAGGTGGCGGGCGAACCTGCGGGATCGAAATGGGCTATCGGGTACAAAGCGCTCCCATTCTGAAGCGATAACTCCTCCAGGCTCGAAGTGATTTGCGTGAGTGATTATTCCACGCTTGGGATAAAGATACCGTTTGGCGTTAGGAGAGGTTTCAATGCTCATCACTTCACCCTCGGCGTGACCGATCAGATAATTCATAGAGATGCTACGGTCCGTGTTGATAATGACGCTTATGGCACGATCGAATGTTCGTGCTTCGAGAATGGAACGGGATCTCAGCTTAAACGGTGCGGTCATCCGGCCCCTGCCATCAATGGCCGTGAGCATGCTATTGCAGACCAAACCAATACCTACTTCATTTAGACCGGCGGTAGGACCCACGCAGCCAGCTTCGAAAATTCCGAGCCAAGATACCGTCTTGCCTCTCGGCATCTTTCCGACAAACAAAGTGCCACAAACAGCCGCCTGCCCATCGATTGTTTGCGCCAGCATTGCCGCGCCGTGCGACGTCGCTTCGGGCATCAATCCAGTAGAGGTGCAGCCATCGAGAACTAGGTTTGACAGACTAGCAGCTCGTCGAGCCATCAGACGAAGCCAAATTTCATGCCGGATATTGAGCATCGTGACTGTTTCCACAGACCGATTGGCCGCTTCGGCGACGCCTCGCAGTTCGTCGACGTACTCCGGTGATAGCTTCTCTACAAAGGAAAGCCAACACTCGGCTTCGGATTGGACGGCTTTCTGATCGGTGCCGTATGCACAGAAACGCTTCAGATAGAATTCCGCATTCCTCGAGATTTCCGATCGCATTATCTCTCCGTGTTGCCTTCCGCGCTCGCGAGACCCTCCAGCGAAGCTAATGAACTTCAAACTCATCATTCGACTCCTAAGATCGGCGGATGTCAGGCTAGCCGCTGCTATTTCTCCGCGCTGAGCGGCTTGTGCGCGCACCTTCCAGCGAGGATCGACTTAGCTGACCAGTGCGCCTATCGTGTCGCCTGCTCGGGATTACCCGGTAACGACGGAGAGTCTTAAACGGATCGAACAACTTCATCAGGTTCTCTAGGTGACTGTGGATGCCTTAAGCAAGAGTCGGGCCTAATGTGCCGAGGTCGAGAGCCGGCCGTTTGGCGGGAATTCACGAGATTCATTTGGCTGCTGCCCCCCGCTTTTGTTCGAAAGACAAAGGTCATGTCCACAAATCAACAATTAGGTCAGGCGCCATATTGAGCTTAGAAAAATCCGTGCGCGGCTCTCCCACTTCGGTGATCAGGCGTACATATTCAATCAGCTCTTTGGTCCTTACTCAGGCAACAAAACTTGCTCCACAGCAGCTCACGCGCATTGCAGTCAGGGCCGCCCGGGCAAGACATCGGCGATCGCTACTCCGCGGTTGAGAGGGGTTACTAGACGGAGCCGGCCTCCAGTGGCTCTGTGTGCGTGCAAAGCCGTTCTCGCGAGCTGCATTGCAGAAATGGATCCGCTCGGACGGCAAACAACCGGTCACAAACGCATGCGCAGCGGCTCTGTTCGACATTGTAGTTCGCGGTTGAGGGCGGAATGCCGTGCCGCGGGGCGGAGGAGTGGTTTAGCATTGCGCGGAGCGCCTTGTCCGGGAAGCATTGGATGTGCTCGATTGCTTGGGAAGACGCAACTCCGCCGGCGGTTCCCCGGCGACTTCACCCGCCAATGCCGGAGCTG
The DNA here is from genome assembly GCF_032918005.1 of Bradyrhizobium sp. NDS-1. Lineage (NCBI taxonomy): Bacteria > Pseudomonadati > Pseudomonadota > Alphaproteobacteria > Hyphomicrobiales > Nitrobacteraceae > Bradyrhizobium > Bradyrhizobium sp. NDS-1. The sequence goes on along the minus strand of NZ_CP136628.1, from coordinate 2,464,260 downwards.
ATCGCCAATACCACGCCGCCTCGTTGGTGCGTGAGCTCGATTTCATCATCGCCCGGAGCGGCGGCTACCATGTGAGTATCCGAAAACGGACTCTGGCTGACCGGCATTGCATATGACGAAGGCATGGCTAACGAGCTTCAGTTGTGACGATCGATTTGGCGCACCATCTCCTCGCCGGTCCTCCAAATAAGCCAATCGTCGTCTTGAATACCCTCCGCTACCAGCCGCAATATCGATCCACCTGGTTCGCAGTGTGGACAATCATACACCCGCTTGTCGATTGTCCACCGCCCTGCAAGTGCACACGTAAAATCAGGAGCCCACATGGCGAGCGACGCACCGAGTAGTATCCCTGTCGTGATGGCTGCCATACCTTGTCCCCTGAAGTCTCTGCGCACCCAAAAGTCACCGTGGTACGCGACTTTCCCCGTGATCGTTCCGGCGCTTGGCGCCTTGCAAATACAAGAGTCCTGTGGATGTGCATGCTTGGTCGGATCTGCGTAGAAGAACCTCAGGGATTGAAGGTGTTCTGCAAGGTTGCCCTGGCAGAGGTTATATAGTCGCGCAGCCGCCACAAGGGCCACTTCGTTGTTCTTGTCGAAGCCGATGACCCAATATCCTTCGCCCAACATAATCGGTGAGCGATCAGGCCGAAAAACCGGAGAGGTCTTTCCTTTTGTTGGAGTTGCCTCAGTAATCGCGACATATTCATGGAAGTCGAATCCAATGGAAAGCGTGATGCCTTTCCCAATTGCAGCTTCGTCATGTCGCTGAAGGAAGCGTGACACCTTTAACGGACTGATTGGGTCTTTCATGATAGATCTTCCTGCTTTCAAGCCACGGAAACATCTGCTCCCGCGGCAATCGTTATCCCAAGGACACAAGAACGAGTTCGAATCGCAAATTGCGATGCGCTGCCGAGATTGGCGTCACTGGATAACTGAATTCGATCAGCAGCGAACCTACCAGGAACAGTTGTATTCACGGCGATAGGAATCCTACATGCTGGAGCTGCCCTAGTATCGGCGCCGGGAATCCCAAGTGGTGAATACGCCCTTTGGCAGCGGGCCAGAAAGGACGGCCAGCTCCCATGGGACGCTGAGTGATGCCCGGCGGTTAACTTGAGCAATGCCTCTATCGAGTTTGCGACAATTTGGGCCGGGCGCACCGCCTGGGGCGCGAGATGCGGCCTGCAGAAAGTGGAGTAATGTCGTTCCGGAAGCCGTTCGCCACGAAGCTGAGACTTCGCCAAAACGAATGTCAGCATGATGTCGCCCAGAGCCCCGAAGCGTCCCCGACCGCCGTCTCGCCCTCGCGTCTGGGCCCAGCTATGAAGAGCGGCGATTATCCCGGTCCGGGTACTGAGATGCTTCCGTCGGCGCGGATGAAGCGGATCGTCTCGGCGATCGTCTCGAGCAGGGCTTGTCTGAATACAGCTAAGTCGCCGTCGCGCATGCAATACACGTTCCTGCTTTTGTACGGCCGCAGGCTCATCAGCCGAGGGACCGCGTAGCATTTGCCGCCGAGCTACCGCTCTCGGCCTTCGGGTGGCCATTTTCGCGGGGCGCCGTGCTCTGGTCTCATCCACCACCCTGATTACCGTTCAGGCGGATTCAATGATCGCGTAAACCGGTTCTCGTCATCTGCAGAGTGAGCTAATCGTGGTCGCGGCAGGGGAATCTGTCCCTCCCGTGGCTCAAAGAAGCTGTCGAGGCTGGGCGAAGACGTCAGGGTCTGGAGCTCGGTCCTCGGTAGGAGAAAACAATCGCTAGAGCAATTTTCGAGCTGGCGGAATCGGAAGGATTTCCTTGCGAGGCAAATCGTAATTCACCGTGAGGGCTGGTGGACCTTCGCCTTCGCGTTATTCGGGCTGTGGAAGATCAAGACATGAGCTGTCGGGGCGCCGCCGGCCGGTTCGGCGTAGCGCCATCGACAGCGATCGAACTGGTTAGCGAGTGGCGAAGCACCGGCGCCTGTGAGCCGGGAGCGCAGGGCGGAGACCGACGTTCAGCTCGGATCGAGGGTCATGCTGCGGAGATCCTCTCCCTGGTCAAGGCTACGCCTGACATGACGCTGGCCGAGATCGCTGACCATCTCCTCAACTCCACGGCGAGCGTTTCGTGCCGAGCGTAGTCTGGCGTTTCTTCGATCGCCGCAACATCACGAAAAAAACCGTCGCGCGCCAGCGAGCAGGGCCGGCCGGACGTGGTCGCTGAACGCGTGGCGTGGAAAGAAGCTCAGCTGAGATCGGCATCCATTGGTTGGTGTACATCGACTAGACGGGAGCCTCGACCAAGATGGCCCGGCGCTATGGCCGCTCGTTTACGGCCAGCGCTGTGTCGCAGGGCTCCCACATTGTCATTGGAAGACGACGACCTTCGTCCGCGCGCTGAGAGGGACCGGCATGACTGCGCCGATGGTCCTCGATGGCCCCATGGATGGCCCGGCGTTCGAGGCTTACGTGACGCAAGTCCTCGTGCCGACCCTCAGGCCCGGCGACATCGTGATGATGGACAATCTCGCAGCACACAAGCGGGCCGAGGTCGGCATCGCAATCGACGCCGCGGGCCCTAGCTCCTCTTATTCGCCCGACCTCAATCCGATCGAAATGGCCTTCGCAAGGCTCAAAGCCGCCCTTCGAAGGGCCGCCGCTAGATCAATCGAGGCTTTGGACAACGCTATTGCCCTCGCCTTGGCCGCCTTCACCCGCCCAAAAGTGCCTGAACTTCTTCGACGCAGCCGGTTACGATCGTGTCTGATCAGAATCCGCTCTAGCTCTGTCGAGAGCATTCCAGTGGGCGCGGTTCTGGCGCGAACCTGATACTGGCTGGAGCACCCCAGGGTGGCAACCAACATTCGCAAGGAACCTTGCTGCCGCCGATTTCGACAAGTCGCTTGCTAAAGGCGACTTGGAGCTGTGCGCCTAGTACGTCTTGAACCGCACCATCGGCGCTTCCGCTGCAAGCCCCTGGCAGTAACGTTGCACCGTCAGCTCAAGCCCGCAGAGCTTCCGGCCGATGACGACGGCGTTGCGGTGGTGGTTGCGCAGACGCTCCTTGGGCCTGGTGTCCTGGCGTTCAAGGGCCCTTAGCGCTCGGCCGCAGCTTCGGAACTCAGTGTGCGAAGCCGCGTTCGTTGTAAGTGGACACGATGTTCACGAGCACACTTTCTTCGCCAAACAATTGCAAGCGCGCTGGCGTTTGGAGAGCGACGTCGTGTCCCTGATGGCGCTATCATTGGCTACAGTTGTAAGCCTCAGCACCATCGCTTCCGTTCAACGTCGTAAGAACCAGAAATCTGGTCGCTCACGGCTATCAGCTCACGTTTGAGGACTTTATTGCTGGAAGTCGTTCTAGGAAGTTTCGGAATAAAGGCGATATACCGCGGCAGTTTGAATACGGCAAGACCGGCACGAGCATGGTCGAGAATGCGTTCCACAAGGAGGTCGCAACATTTGACACCTTCTTTCAGCTCCACGTAGATCTTGACTTCCTCCCCGCGCTTTGAATCGCAAACGGGCACGGCCGCGACATCGGCAATCTCGGGAATTTCGCGGATAACGGCTTCCACCTCGCGCGCAGCGATATTCTCGCCGGAGCGTCGGATCATGTCCTTCGTGCGTCCCACCAACCAGTAGAAGCCAAGTTGATCACGACGCATCAGATCGCCGGTCTTGAACCACTTGCCTTCAAACAAGGCGGCATTTGCCTCCGGCTTATTCCAATAACCGCTGAACATCCCGCGGCCGCTCACCCACAACTCACCGACACTGCCGATGGGCGTGAGGCTACCATCTTCGTTCATCAATCGTAGCGCGCGAAATGGCACAGGAATTCCCACTGAACCCGTCTCGGCCATGTCGTCGAGTTCGCTCGTCATGCGCGTGCCGAAGCCAATTTCCGTCATCCCGTAAGCGTCCTGGGTAGGCACCCGGAAGCGTTTCCGAAACTGGCGTACTGTATTTGGACTCCATCCCCAATTGATAGTCTGCTTGAGACATGTCGTTCCGTCTTCATCGGCTGCCTCAGCTTGGCGCGCCACCAGCTCGGAGAACTGACACCACTCGATGCGGTGCTGCTTCACCCAACCGATAAACCGGCTCGAGCTCACTTGCGGTGCTAAGTAGAACGTGCCTCCGTGGCGATACGAGTTCAGGAGATGCCATTGGGGATCAATATAGAAGAAGGGCTGCGCAGACAAATATGTGTTGTACGACTGTCCGTCCCAACACGCCCACTGATAAGAGCTCACGCCCCAGTAATCATGCGTCAACATGCACCCCTTCGGAAAGCCCGTTGTGCCCGAGGTATATTGAATGTTTAACAAGTCGTCGGGGTGGATATCCTCTTTCACGGGAGAATGGTCGAAGCCCTTGAGCAATTGATCGAGAGCGGGCGCCGCTCCACCGGAATGCGACTCAACGGGGATCACCCGTTCCCTAGCAAGACATGGCGGCCAAGGCTCCATGGCCGAGAACACTGACCATGCGGACTCGTCGACAACGGCATACCTCGCCTGTGTTTCGCTAATAACGTATTCGATCTCCCTCGAAGTATAACGCATGTTGATCGGGACGATCACCGCCCCGAGCTTCGCAATCGCGAACCAAAGGATCGGGAATTCGATGCGATTGGACAGCATCACGCCAATACGATCGCCCTTACGTACGCCGAACGCGCGCAGCGCGTGTGCGTATTGGTTTGATAGCCGGTCCATCTCAGAGTAGGTGACAAACTCATGACGGTCGAAAACGTTGATCGCCACCGTTGAACCGTGCGTTGTCGCGCGTCTCGAGACTAGCTCTCCGACCGTGATCGTCTCGTACGCGGATTCTAGCTCCTCGACCTTGCGTAACATGCTAGCGACGCGGTCTTGCAGCTGTCTTGTCTCTCTTGCAGTGGTCATTGATAGCTACCTTGTTCAGGAGAACAGACGAACGTCTACGACGGGGCGGCAACACTTCCGTCGAAACTCGCCGATTTATCCGACCATGAAATGGGTACTCCAGGGTCGCCGGTGTCCAGACATGCGCATGACGTAGACAGCCGCTAACCGGACGACGCGCCGGTACAGAAGACGTACTTTCAAGGCGCAGATTGTCACCGGTAACGTGAGCAGACCAATGAAACTGCGGTGCACGTATATCACTCAGACTCCGGTGATCGAGACATTCCACTCCACTAGCGCTTTTTGTGGGGATAAGAACATTCGTCGCGCATTTGAATGGCGCTGACCTGCGTCGAACTAGCTACGTCTACCATTTGCTCTACCCGGCCTTCGTGATGACTTACACCGATAGTCAATGCGGCGACTGCCATCGTACAATACGGTCAGATCAGAGATCTGAGCTACTACCTACTTTGGTGAAGTGCCAATGAGCTGGCAGCGCACCGTTGCGCGATCTCTGCCTAATCTCCCGTGAAGAATGCCCAAGCCGTTGATTGGGACTCCCAAAAGGTATTTTGCCCTAGACGTGTTTGCCGGAAAGCAGGCCTTGGAGCGGGATTGAACGAAGCCGCTCCCGCGGCAATTGAGGACGGCTCGCAAGAGCAGCCTCCTGTCTGATCGCGGGTTTTCGAAGCCCGACCCTTCAGACAGGAGTTTTCCGATGGCTGAGATCAGCCCTCTTCGCCGCCGCATGATCGAGGACATGACCGTCCGCAATCTGTCGCCAGCGATCCAACGGCGGATCCAATTGATGACCGCAACCTGCCGTCGGATGAAGCGGTGGCGCGCTCGTTGAAGCATCAGACAGCTCTGTTGCTCGACAGTATTGGTCAGTGCAAGCCGCACGTTGGCTCTCGTCACCCCCCGCAACTCGCCTTGGAGCTCCGCCGTCACGCGGCGGATCTTTTACACCGGCCGCCTGCAATCCGCTTCTGTCTAGCACTACTTCGGGAGATTGTCGTGTGGTGAGCGATGGGGCGGCTGACTTTGCGCCATCTTGTTCGGCAAGGTCATGGGAAAGTACTCTATTCGAGGCTGGCTTGCTCACTGCGACGTCGTGCCTTCGGCTTACCTGCTTTGCCCGCGACAGTTAAGTGCCGCGGCCGACTTCCGACGGCATAACTCCTCATGAAACGAGGTGCATACCGCCATCTATCCGCAGGTACTCGCCGGTTATGTTGCTCGACCCAGAATTCGCAAGGAAATACACAAGCTGCGCGACATCCTCGGCGGTCGAGACGGTCTTCAGCGGCACCTTCTCGAGGACAGAATCGCGTATCTGTTTGGCCCGGAGCTCACCGCAGCCCTTGGCGTACCAGGGCGTGTCAATATAGCCCGGGCAAACCGTGTTGACGCGAATCCATGGCGCGAGCGCTTTTGCGAGCGACAGCGACATGATGTTGAGCGCGCCCTTGCTCCCGACATAAGCCAGTGAGGAACCATCCCCGTTGATACCCGCGACAGAAGATACGTTAACCACCGCGGCAGCCCTTCCCGATTTCTTAGCGCTCGCTTCCAACAAGGATCTCGCGGCGCGGATCATCTGATATGGGCCTATCGTGTTGACCGCGTATATGCGCTGAAAGTCCTCAGCGGATAATCCGCTGAGATTGCCGTGCTGAACGTGTTTAGTGCTGCCAGCATTATTCACGAGCGCGTCCAGTTTTCCCCAAACCGCTGCGCCACGGACGATCTTTCTGCAATCTTCATCACGCGAGACGTCGCCTTGCACCACTACGACCGCGGCCGCGCCCAACTTCTTACACGCTTCAGCGGTATGTTCGGCCCCCCCGCGATTATGGACGTAATTTATGACAAGGCGAGCTCCATCCCTTGCGAGGAGACACGCAGTTGCCGCTCCAACCCCCGATGACGAGCCCGTCACGATCGCGCAGAAACTGTCTTTTGACATTGTTTTCCTCTTCTACTCTAACAAGCATTCCGAGTCGGCAAGACACAAATGCCCATTTGCGAACAAGTTGTATATCAACCTGCTATGGCTGGAATCCCGGCTCCAGGCTGGCAGGACCTCAAGAGTCACGCGTAATCACGACCTGTACGGCGCGCCTGCAAGTGCGACTTGCAGAGCACTACGTGGCGCGGATCAACTGAAAGCGACACCATCGTCGCCGCAAACTATGCCTCTTTTGCTCTTGCTAGCTCTGCTTCGGAGAGCATTGATGTGCCGATGATACCCTGCCTCATCAACTCTTCGATCTCTGCATTGGAGAGCCCGAGGAGCTCGGAGAAGATCTCTTCGTTATGTTGCCCCAGCGTCGGAGCTGGTGCGCAGACCACGTAGGGACCTTTACTTTCGCGGATCGGCATCGAAGGCTGCGGATGCCGGCCTACGAAGTCACGTTCGACTTCCTGCAGAAATGCGCGCGACCTGAGATGCCGGTCATCGAGCAGGTCAATTGGCAGCCGAGCCACACCGGCGGCAACTTTTACCGCCTGCAACTCGGACATGGCCTCATCCGCATCGCGAGTACGCGTCCAGGCCGCAATTTCTCGTTCGATGGCATCCTCAATAAGCCGGCGGGATTCTGGATATTTCAGCGATGCGTCCTCGGCCCAGTCGGGCCGACCAATAAGCCACGCGAGTCGATGCCACATGCCCTGATCGGTAGCCGCTACCACGATCCAGTTATCCTCACCTGCGCATCGGAAGCAGCCGTGCGGAACGAACTGCGGATGTCTATTGCCATACCTTTTCGGCGGCAGACCGTCGATCGAGTGAAGCGTAATCCATGGCGCTGCGAACGGCATCATGCATTCGATCTGCGCAAGGTCAATGTACTGTCCCTTCCCGGTAGTTTGAGCGTGGATCAACGCAACCAGAACTGCAGCGCATCCGTTCAAACCGCCTACGGCATCCCCAAACGCGACATGACCCATCACAGGAGGCCCACCGGCATTGCCAATCACCGCTGGTAACCCCGATCCCTGTTCGAGAGTAGATCCGTAGGCGCGGCATTCGCGATGAACGCTGCTCACCCCGAATGCCGACATTGACATCATGACCAACTGTGGGTTGAGCTCTCGAAGAGCGTCATAACTGAGCCCGAGCTTCGGCAGCACATTGACCGAATAGTTGTCGATGGCAGCGTCGGCTATCGTCAGAAGGCGTTTTGCAAGTGCGACGCCTTGCGGTCGTGACAGATCAAGGGTGATACCGCGCTTGTTACGATTCATGATGCAGAACCGCGTCTTCTTTTCGTACATCTGCTCGTCGACGTATGCAGATCGCCTATCGGCGCCGCGCCACCAATCCGGATATTGAATGGCCTCGATTTTTATGACGTCCGCACCGAGGTCAGCGAGTGTACGTGTACACAAAGGGCCCGCCCAGCCCATCGTGAAGTCAATGATGCGCAGCCCGTGTAAGGGCAACCGTTCAGCAGCGCTGGGAGCTGGTGCTCGCAACTCAGTGCTAGCCGGGCGAGTTGGGCGGTTTGTGAAGACCTGCTGCTCGCCAAGTGCCGGAACTCTGCCTCCGAGGAGGGGCGGTGTCACTGCCAGCCGCTGGGCGGCTCCGACCGTGACGCCCTCCTCTTCACCAAAACTAACAGGCACTATCGCGCCGCGCAGCCGCTTCTCCTCATCCCGAATCAGACTGGATATTTCGGGCACTGATACGAGTGGGATTCTACGTTTCACTCCCTCTGCAAACCACTCCACTGCTGGGCGACCCTTCAACCTCGAAATGATCTTCCGCTCAATCGCTTCCATATTCTTCAAACGAGCGTCAACGACGATCAAAGTCGAATCATCGCGCAAATCGGACAGGCCGAGCATGTCGCAGAATGCTCGCCATTGTGCGGGCGTCTCGACCGAAACGCCGAGCCAGCCCTTCGTCGTTTCGTATATGCCCCACGGGAATGCCCGCCAAAAGCGGTTAGTGCCAGTCCGGCGCATGACATCGCCGTGCTCAAACGCTTCGCACATCAAAAACTCGCTTAGGGTCACGGTCGACTCGAGAACACTGAGCGATAACGATCGGCCCGCACCAGAGTGCGTTCGTCCAATAATCGATGAAGCCGTAGCAATGAAGCCCCACAGTCCGGCAAGGATTCCCGTTTGGAAATCCGGAGCGTGCAATGGCGGCCCCTCGGAGGGTCCAACGAGCTTGATTAGACCCGCGAGCGCGCGGATGGTCGAATCCGTCGCGGCGTATCGCGCATACGGGCCGACACGCCCAAACCAGCTCGCTTCGAGGTAGATCAAATTGGGACAGCGCTTGCAGATGGCGACGATATCAATGGGCGGGCACTCTGCGGAGTCGATCTCTCGACCATCGAGCAGGATGTCGCCCCCCTCGATCAGAGCCGATAACCTCTTGCTCGCATCCGATTCAGTGGGATCTATCATGATGCTTGACTTGTTGATGCTCAAGAACGCGAACCACGCACTCTGCGCGCGCGGCGTCAGCGGCGCACTCAGGCGAAGTGGATCGCCAGATGGCGGCTCGACCTTCTGAACATCGGCTCCGAAATCTGCGAACAGGCGCGCGCAGTAACTTGTTGCCGCCGAGCTACCGACCTCCACGATACGCAAGTGAGATAGAACTCCCATGGAGTCTCCATTCTTCGAGATGCCGACGCACATCGGCGAGCTATTATGGGTGCAATTTGGGCCTGGAAGGCTCGTCCACTATGTTTCTATGCGCTCGCCCAACCATTCTCAGGGATAACTCACACAACCCGCGATGTCGTTCCGCAGCTCTGGATATACGAAGAATGTTCTCGCCTCTGAAAAGGGCCAAGCGGGTCGATCTAACGAGTTTCGCTGTCGGGAGAAGAGCGATCAACGAACTCATCAATCTGCGCGATTTATTCAACCTGCGTCAGGTCGATTTTGCATGCCGATACCTAGAGCCAGAAGCCTTTCCAATTCGACGTTCGCTGGACAAAGTGCCACCTTCCGGCCACCGGCTCAAATACCGAAGTTGGTAGTTGACCCGACCGAACTTTCTAGGCCATCGATTCCTGCAAAGCGATCGATCTTCTGCGCCTCCAAGCCGCTGGTCAGGCGGTCACTCAAACGAAACGTGAAGGGCGTTCGCGGCGCGGGTGCCTCGATCTATTCTATGACTAACTCGGGCCGCGGGCACATAGCGCCGCCGGGAGGGCAGGAGAAACCGCTCAGGCCCGGCTGAAGCCAACACATGACATCGATCAGCGGCTCATGCATATCGTCGAGCGAGTATCAGGAGCTGGAACGCTGGTTGGCTGAGTTGAACGCACATTCAACGGGTGTTCCCAACAATCAGGCGGCTGGCTGACAGTCCAGCTTTCGTGGAGCCTGCATAACAAGAACCCGAAGCTGATTTAACAGATATGCCAACACAGCGGCGTCAGGCGTTTCGCTTTCGTCGTGTGTTTCATGAGAACCTGCCGTCCCGGGTACGCTGCAGTAATGGGTGCAGCCGAGAAAGGCGAAGGTCACTGGCCGGCGCTCGCCGCGCCGCTGACCCGAGACGGGCGCCAACCGGCCAAACTCTATCAGACGCGTCGGGTTCTCCTGGAGCATTACGCCGAAGCTGCCAGCCGCGCCCTGAGAGCCAAGAGCATTTCCTGCGCATCGGCCTCGCTCGCGAAGCTCGCGAGAAAGTCATCCGCATAGCGCACAAGCACGATGCGACCGCACGCGCGGCGACGGCGTCGTCGATGGATCCAGAGATCGAGCATGAAGTGCAGGAACATGTCGAAGGAGTGGGGCTAATGCCCGCCCCTCCGTCTCTTGCTTGTCGCCGCTCTCAAGGACCTCGCCCACCACCCAATGAGCTACAAAATGCGAAGACAAACTTCCTGTTAAAATGCGTCACAATCACAATGCTGCAGCCTGCCGAAGATCGCGGCGGTGAAGTACCAAATGCATGTCAAGGTCAACGGTGTGGGGGTACAAGAACGAATCATCAAGCAAAACCGTGTTTTTCACCACCCATTTGTCCTCTTGGATACACTATGTCGGAACTCCTACAGTCAGTCCAAGAGCCGGCTGGTAGCCGCGACGTGGTTTGGCTCGTAACGTAAGCCCCGCATGGTGCTTCGCGAGCGGCACGCCGTTTGCTAGATCACGACTGCGGTGGCTAGGCTGCAAAAGACATGGTGGACGCGCCCCATGCACCCGTGCTGCTTGCTGAATTTGAGTTTGGCATAGCTTGGAATAGATGAAGCTTAAAGGAGCGGTCAAATGATGTCCGAGGTGTTCATTACCTGCGCGGTCACGGGCAGTGGTTCGAATGTGGAGCGTAGTCACCATGTGCCCGTGACTCCCGAGCAGATCGCGGACTCAGCGATCGAAGCCGCGAGGTCGGGCGCGGCGGTGGTGCACATCCACGTGCGTGATCCGAAAACCCGGCGGGCCTCGCGAGATCCCGCTCTCTATCGGGAAGTGGTGCAGCGAATTCGGAAGTCGGATGTGAACCCGGTAATTAACCTAACGACTGGATTGGGCGGTGATCTTGTGCTGGGTGGGCCCGACGCTCCCCTTCCGCCGGATCCATCTGGGACCGATATGGCGCCCGCGCTTGAACGGCTCGTGCACGTGGAAGAGCTGCGCCCTGAAATCTGCACGATCGATTGTGGGTCGATGAACTTCGGCGCCAAAGAGTACGTCATGATCAATACTTACCCGACGCTGCGCAAGATGGCGGCGCGATTGCAGGAGCTCGACGTGCGTCCTGAGCTCGAGGTGTTCGATACCGGTCATCTGTGGTTGGTGCGCGACCTGATCGAGGAGGGGCTGATCACTAAGCCGCTGATCCAGCTGTGCATGGGTATCCGCTATGGCGCGCCAGCCGATCCAGCCACGCTGATGGCGATGGTGAACCAGATCCCGCCGGGTGCCGTCTACTCGGCCTTTTCGATCGGGCGGATGCAGCTTCCGTATGTCGCTATGGCGGCACTAGCCGGCGCAAACGTGCGAGTAGGATTGGAGGACAACCTATACCTCTCGCGCGGAAGGCTTGCGACCAACGCCGAACTCGTCGAGCGGTCGGTACAAATCCTCGAAAGTATCGGAGTGCGGGTGATGCGGCCGGACGAAGTGCGCGAGAAACTCGCGCTCAGGGCTCATGTCTGACAATGGCTCCTCCGACCGCTGCGGACATCGGCGCTGAAGATGCTGTCTCTGGCTCGACTACACGGGGTTGTTACCTCCAGCTGTGGGGTAGGAATGAGACCCTGGCGATTTGCATCGCCACCAAGCGCGAGTACCGCTCGAGTGTCGTTTATGAGAACGCGCTTTGACCCTGCCCGATCACTTACGCAGGTGCGATGCTTACGACTATCTTGTGATGGGTAGATAGGTACGTCACCGAGGAATGCTGCTTAACGTAATAAGCCGATGGCGATGGGTGCAGGGTAGTACGCGCGCGACCGCTTACCGGAGTCGGCGCGGTCCACGTGCTGCTCCGTCTGACGGGCGGACCATTGGGCTACGCTGGGGACCGATTTACCGGCGCGTAGGTGACTATCGCCAATTCCGTCCCGGCGCTCCACCAACTTCGACGGAACTCAGAACTTTCGCCGCATGAACTTGGGCGTTGGCCATGACATCGTTCATCGCAAGCTGCAATTTCACCTCGGCCTCAACAGCGATCTACGAGGCTCTATGATACGAAGCTCAATGATATGGCCCGACGCCGGCTCCCGAATAGCGAATGCACTACCTCTCACCAGAGTCGGTAGTGCCCCATCCGGTCGTTAAGGAGGTATCCTCAGTTCGACACTTGCCTTGGCAAGCTAATCACGAGGCGACAAGGTCCACAGGCCGAGAGATGTATTTGATCCGTCGCACGAATAGAAGCTCTCCACGGCTGTTTCGAAGGCTAGAGTAGATTGTATCGTCCGCAGCCAACCCTCGGGTTCATCCGGCGTGTTGGGGAGAGGATCTGCGCGTTTTTACTGTAAGGGCATGGAGCAGGAAATGGAACGGTGCATCACGACTGAAGAACGCTACCCGGATAGACAGTTCTGGAAAACTGCTTGGGGATTCAGCAGGCGCTTGCCGCATTTCGATGTACAAGGCAGGGATACTTTTGCGGGCACCCATGCTGGGTCGACCATCTCGCACGCCATTCGTTCGGGTGGCAATGGTCCGCCTGACAGCCGCCCGCACTTAATTGATTTCGTTAGTTGCTCCTACCTCGGCCTCGACAATCATCCGCTAATAGTCGCTGCAGCGATCGAGGCCGCTGAGGGGCACCGCTCATGGCCTTGGTCTCGTAGCCGGACGCGAGTCAGCTTCGATCTGTTAGGTGAGCTCGAATACGCCTTGTCCGAGATGTTCTGCGCGCGCGTGCTCGCTTTTTCGAGTGGTATGCTAGCGAATGTCGGATCGATACCTATCCTTGCGTCAGGCCGCTTGACGGGAGGAAGTAAGCCAGTAGTCGTGTTCGACCGCTTCGCGCACAACTCGCTTCTCCATCAAAGGCCCCTGATAGCTGAAGAGACCCGAGTGGAAACGATTGCGCACAACGATATCGACGATCTCGAGCGCTTGTGCCGCGAGAATTCGCTTGTCGCGTATGTTTGTAATGGTGTTTATCCCATCGGGGGGGACGCGCCCACCAAGGAACTGCATCAGCTTCAGGAGCGTTACGGGCTTTTTCTTTATATGGACGACGCTCTCGGACTATCAATCTTCGGACCCCACGGCGAAGGATTTGCTCGATCCAACTATCCGCAATGGCTTGGTGAGCGAACCATCATAGCAGCCTCGCTGGCCAAGGGATTTGGCGCAGCTGGAGGAATGTTGATGCTTGGGACGGCTGAGCACGAGGCAACATTTCGATGCTCCATTCCTTATGCGTTTTCGGGTGCGCCCAATCCGGCAGCGATTGGCGCGGCACTCGCGTCGTGCAAAATTCATCGATCGGCGGAGCTCAAACAGCGGCTTGCAACTCTGTCGCAGCGAATTGACCTCTTTGACCGTCGTCTCGCAACCGCCCAGCAAGGCAATTCACTTCCCATCAGAATGATTGCGATTGGATCTGAGGCCAGTGCAATCGAAACCGCAAGAGGCTTGTTCGATATGGGCTTCTATACTTCAGTGACCCCGCTTTCTGCGGACGGGGTAGGCAAGGTGGGGATTCGGGTGTGCATTACAGCGGAGCACGCGGTGCGTGACATAGAGCGGCTGTGCGACGGCATTTTGGAAAAAATAGCCGACACAACCGGGAAGCCGTACCCTCTGAGGTGACCGGACAGTTCCGCTGGCGAATTCACAAACTGGCTTGACAGGAATCAAGCTGCTGTCATTTGCAACCTCTTAACCATTCAACAATTGCGATGGAGTGTATTGAAGTGAATGCGCGCTCCCGTGTTCGCCGTATCCGTCTGGTGAAGGCCGCCTTGCCGAGTGAGGCGTGTTGTTGAGAAACTGTCCTTATGGACAGTGATAGGCGCAGTGCCCAAGTCGAACGACTCGAAGTAGTGGATACAGGCCGGCGGCGGCGCTGGTCCGAGGATGAGAAGCTCAAGATCGTCCTGGAGAGCTTACAGGCGCCGCGCCAGGTCGCGGCGACGGCGCGGCGATATGGCGTTTCGCGCTCGTTGCTGCTGCGATGGCGGCGAGCGTTTCGTCCCGAGCCGGCGGATGCCGCCGATCAGCACACGAGCTTCATACCGGCGATGCTGGTACCGGAATCGGGGGCGACGCCTGGTCCAGTCGAGCCGGCCGGCGGGGCGATCGAGATCGAGTTTGCGGCCGGAGCTCGGATGCGGATTACTGGCGCGGTCGACGCGGCGACGCTGAAGGCGGTGGTCGCGGCGCTGGCTGATGGACGGTCGCGATGATCCCCATCCCGTCGGGCGTGCGGGTGTGGATTGCGACCGGCCACACCGACATGCGCCGCGGCATGAACTCGCTGGCCGTGCTGGTGCAGGAAGCCTTCAGGCGCGATCCGCACGGCGGAGACCTCTACGTGTTCCGTGGCAAGAGCGGCAAACTGATCAAGATTCTTTGGCATGATGGGCTGGGCATGTCGCTCTACGCCAAGCGGCTGGAGCGCGGCCGTTTCCTGTGGCCGTCGCCGGCTGACGGCGTGGTGAGCATCACCCCAGCCCAGCTTGGCTATTTGCTCGATCACCCATGTTGATGCCCCTCCTTGTTAGGCTGACAGATTCTTAGATCAAGTTGCGCAAGGACGTGGTTTCGAAGGTTTCGGACAGCGTCAAGAACGGATGGTGTATTCGGGAAGAGATAGGCGCCGCTTGGCTGGCGATCAATCAGCAAACGCTTACTTCGGATCTGGACATAGAGCCAGTTCACCGGAATCTCGAGCCTTCGTGCCAGTTCGGGCGGGCTGAGGAGTGAGTCGTCATGCTCCCATCGGCTGCGCTGGGTAGCTACCTTGATGGCAGCAGCACGACGGAGCCGCCCAACGGTGATGGGCAGCACCTTATCGGCGCAACGCGGAGAGCGGTGGCCTTCTTGGGTAAGGATTGCGGCGATCTCGTCGTCTGGGACGCCGTCGCGGGCGAGCGCCAGCGAGCGCTCCCGCATCTCTGTGCCTCGTGTCAATTTGGTGACGGAGTTGACGCTCATCTTCACCTCGAGCTCCGTCACGGCGCCTCCGCGCCAGACGATCCTGGCCAGGGCCAAGTCGTTCTCACCACGATCGAGCACGACCTTTTCGATGAGGCATCGCAGCAAAGCCTTGCGATGCGCGTCCGAGATAGCCTCGTCACCCCATATCTGCGGGAGGCGGCCGGTGAGGCTGATGACCTTGTCGTTGAGCTCCTTGCTTATGGCTACTTGCGTGATGGCTTTGGACGGCATCTGTCGGGCAAGCGCTTCTTCGGCGGCGCGCACGTCGTTTAGCGCCGCTTCCCATCGGCGCTCGAGTTCCGAGGCGACCAGCCGATTATCTGGATCAGCTCGGTTGAACTGCCGTTCGGCGAGCGCCGCCGTGTACCGCTTGCGCTCGAGCTCTCGTTCTGCGCTGGAGCGTAACGCATTGCTCATCTGCTGCTGGACCCGGCGGGAACGCGACAAGGCATCGAGTTCAGCCGGCGCTAGTGCGGTCAGGAATGCATCGCCAACGGCCGCATCGATATGAGCGGCGCGAATGTGTTGGCAGGTTGGATGACCTCCCTGGGTACGCAGGTGGTTGCATACATACTCGCCACCGCCCTTGTAGCGGACGTACATCTTATGGCCACATCGTGCGCACCAGGCGATGCCGTGGAGCAGAAGCTCGCCATTGCGAGGCGCGCCTCGGGTTTTGATGCGCATGTATTCGGCTCGATTATCTCTGATGACGGCCCGGATTTTTTCATAAATTGGCCAGTCGATATAGGCTGGATATCGATCTTTGACGACGATCCGCCACTCCTCCATCGGCCGCGGAGCCTTTTGTGGCAGGGCGCCCTCCCGCTTCGGCGGCTGGAAGCGGGTTCGTCCATAGACGAAGGCGCCCGCATAGGCGGGGTTCTTCAAGATGGCCGCTACGGCAGCCAGCGTCGCGCGCGTCCAGCACAAATCACCATACCGATCACGACGCGGCAGTTCCAGGTCACGCTCGTTCAACGCTCGCATGACCTTGGCAACGCTGCGCAGCTGCAGGAACAACTGGAAGACGAGACCGAGCCGCCCTTGCACGGCCATGTCGGGATCCTTAACGACCACGCCGCTCGGGTCCCGCATCAGTCCGATTGGCAGCATAACCGCAAGTTCGCCGCGTTCGGCTTTAGCCAGCAGGCCGGCGGTCAGCCGACTGCGGATCGTATGTAGCTCAAGCTCGGAGATCGAACCTTTCAGCCCGAGAAGCAACCGTCCGTTAGGAGTGCCCGGATCATAGACACCATCGCGGTCGGCGATCAGACAGCCACGCAGACCACAGATATCCAGGAGCGGATACCAGTCGGTACAATTACGCGCCAAGCGGGTCACGTCGATCGACAGGATGAGCCCCACTTCACTCAGGCCAACACGGCCAACGAGTTCTTTGAAGCCGTTACGATGCGCTGTAGACGCGCCGCTCAACCCGAGATCGGTGTCAATCACATCGATGGCCGCCTCACGCCATCCGAGTTCGCGGGCGCGCTTGCGAAGCGCGTATTGAAGGCGCAGGCTCTCCTGATTGCTTACGACCTGGTGGGGCGTCGACTGCCGGATGTAGACTACGGCTTTGCGCGCCAAGTGGCTTGGTGTGACCAGCTCGGACTTCATGAGGGATCTCCGCCAAAATCGCGGCGACGTCTTCGACGATCTGGCGTCGGAGCGCGGGCGTCAGCGTCGACCAAAGATCGGCTGGATCCATGCTCATGTGCGTCGGGACAATCCGCTGTCGATAAAAGCTCGAGTAGAGCCTCCATACTCAGCTTAATCTGATTTGCTTCTTGTCCATAATATTCGATTGCGGTTGCCTGAATCAGGAGACTGCTTCCCGTGCGAAACTCAACTTCATACGAAGCGGGAATGCTTCGGCCTCGCTGGCCGATCTTCCTGATCACTCGATATGAGCGGCCGTACAAAGGATGGTGGGGGTCTCGAACTTGGACCACCTCCGGAAATGATTCGTCAGACTCACTATTGGGGACATTCCTCAATCCCCTCGCTCGAGGGCATTGACTGGCGGATGCCGCAACATACGTGGCGACCGCAGGCGGTTGGCTGATCGCCGGGATTTGAATCGATAACACGATCGGCGGCTCGGACAGAGCCGGCGTCTTGTGATTCTCTGGTCGGCGATGGGCGCCGATGATTCTCTCCCCGACGATGTGACCACGCTGAAGGCGATGCTGCATGCCGAGCGAGCAGCCCGGCTGGCCGCGGAAGCGGAGGCGAAGGCGCGGACATTGCTGATCGAGAAGCTCAAGCTCACGATCAAGAAGCTGCGGCACGAGCAGTTCGGACAGTCCTCAGAGCGCGGCGCATTGCTGGATCAACTCGAGCTGCAACTCGCCGACCTGGAGGAGAATGTGGCGCAAGCCGAGACTGCGGCGCAGATGGCGGCCGCCGACAAGATTACGGTGGCACCCTTTGAGCGCCGCAAGCCGGCGCGCCGGCCGCTGCCGGAGCATTGCCCCGCGAGCGCATTGTCTATCCCGTGTCTGCGACCTGCCCATGCTGCGGCGACAACCGATTGCGCAAGATCGGCGAGGATGTGACCGAGACGCTGGAACTCGTTCCGCGCCAGTGGAAGGTGATCCAGCACGTGCGCGAGAAGCTGGTCTGCCGGGCCTGCGAAACGATCACCCAACCGCCGGCCCCCTCGCACCCGATTGCGCGCGGGCGTGCAGGGCCGAAGCTGCTCGCCCAGGTCCTGTTCGCCAAGTACGGACTGCACCTGCCGCTCAATCGTCAGAGCGACGTCTATCAGCGTGAAGGCATCGACCTCGACGTATCGACGCTGGCGGACTGGGTGGGTGCCTCCGCGGCAACCCTGATGCCGCTTGTGGACGCGATCCGGAGCCATGTCTTTGCGGCCGAACGCATCCACGCCGATGACACCACGGTGCCGGTCCTGGCCAAGGGCAAGACCCGAACCGGTCGGCTCTGGACCTATCTATGGACGGTCCCCGCTTTGCAAGGCCATTTGCTTTGTTTTGGCTAACGATCGTTTGCCGCTATCTATCCGGCTTTATGGCATGCCACGAGCCTTGATGAGATCCGCGGATCGGCGCCCAATTACGTTGGCGAGCTCTGAAGCTCGATAGGTCCAACGGGCTTAGCCGACCCCGGTCCGACCGGTTGCCATCACTCTGCTTTGCCCTCGCAAACGGAACCACGCGCGATTTATACTTGCGCGCGGTATTCTTCACCATTGGCCATGATCGCCCAAGCGATCCGTGCAGTTTTGTGAGCGAGCGCCACCGTCACGACATTGAAGGGACGCCTGCCGAGCAGCTCTGTTATCCAGGTATTGGTGACCTGATGGATACGGACGCGATGAACGGCCGCTCGGGCGCCATGTATTAGCAACTTACGAATGTAGCCGTCGCCGCGCTTGCTGATACCGCCCAAACGCTCCCTTCCCCCGGTCGAATGCTGCTTCGGTACTAATCCAAGCCAGGCGGCGAAATGCCTTGCCGAAGCGAACTGTTGTGGATGATCGACAGACGCCGCCAGGGCGGTGGCGGCAAATGGGCCGATGCCCGCCACCTTCATGAGACGCCGACAGACTTCATTGTCTTTGGCAGTTGCAAGGATCATTTTCTCGTGGCTTTCAATGTGTAGCTCAAGGTCTTCGATCTGATCGACAAGGATTGAAAGAGCGCTACGCGCGCTCTGTGGGATGCGCTCGTCAACGTCCACGAGTGCCATGAGCTCTCTCGCGTTTGCTTTTCCCTTCCCGGTCACGATTCCCAACTCGCCCAAATGACCACGCAGAGCATTTATCGCGCCTGTGCGCTGTCGAATAAGCAAATCTCGCGTGCGATGTAGCATTAAAATTCCCTGCTGTTCGACGGTTTTTACAGGGACAAAGCGCATGCCAGGCCGTTGGACGGCTTCCCAGCACGCCTCCGCATCAGCAGCATCATGCTTGTTTGTCTTCACGTAGGCTCGGACGTAGCGGGCCGGCATAAGACGTGCTTTGTGACCGAGCTTTATTAGTTCACGAGCCCAATGATGAGCGCTGCCGCAAGCCTCAAGACCAACGAGACAACTTGGAAGCCGTGAAAAGAAATCGAGAACCTTCCCGCGGGCGAGCTTCTTGCGGATAATTTCTCCATCCGCCGTAATCCAGTGGATTTGAAACCAGCTCTTCGAGATATCAAGCCCGATTGTCACCATAGCTTGTCCTCCTTCTTGGGGTGCCCTTTCGCAGCTTATCAGGGCGGGGACCGTCCATCTCATTATGTGCGCGACGACCGCCCGTTTGCCGGACCGGATCCGCCGGCGGCGGTGTTCTTCTACTCGCCTGACCGTGGCGGTGAGCATCCGGAGCAGCATTTGGCGGGCTATGCCGGACTGATGCAGGCCGACGCCTATGCCGGGTTCAACAGGCTCTACGAGGCCAATCGCAAAGGAGGCCCAATCGTCGAGGCCGCGTGCTGGGCGCACGGCAGGCGCAAGTTCTTTGATCTGGCACGGCTCAGCAAGGCGCCGATCGCGGCCGAGGCGGTCAAGCGCATCGATGTCCTGTTTGCCATCGAACGTGAGATCAACGGTCTTCCGCCGCAGGGGCGCCCGCGCGTGCGCCAGGAGCGTAGCCGCGCCCTGATCGTTGAGCTGGAGGCGTGGTTGCGCGAGCAGCGCGCCAAGCTCTCCAGGAACAACGACACGACTAAGGCGATCAATTACTGCCTCAATCGCTGGGATGCATTCACCCGCTTCCTTGATGACGGGCGGCTCTGCATGTCGAACAATGCCGCCGAGCGCGAGCTACGAGCTGTCGCCGTGGGAAGAAGAAATTGGACCTTCGCAGGCTCCGATGAGGGCGGCCGACGCGCCGCGGCCATCTACACCCTCATCGCCAGCGCCAAGCTCAACGACATCGATCCGCAGGCTTGGCTCGCCGATGTACTCGGCCGCTTGCCGGATCATCCCGCCAAGCGCATTCACGAACTCCTGCCTTGGAATTGGCGCCCTCAGAGCGTCGCTCACGCCGCCTGAGCGCAATCGGCTATCCGCCCAAAGCGACCTGCCCAGGGGCCGTCGCCGGATGCGTACTGTTCGCCAAACGCGATCTCGCATTCTGATCCCGGTATGCCCCTTTGGCCATTCAACCGGTCAACTTCTCCGTGCACCGATGCTAGCCGTCACCGCGCTCAGAGTCGCTAATCAGCGGCGAGTGCTTCCCGAACTCATCCTTCAGCCAAATCGTCCAACCAGCAGGCTGCCTCGACGTAGCGTCGGGAAAAGATCTTTCCGATCTTATCTATGGCTTTGCTTTGGTGATAACGCATATACACGCGATCATCGTCCGTCAGGTCGAGGATCTCGATTTTTCCTGTGTGGTGGGACATAATGTATTTGAATGTCTTGTGCATGCCGCTGAGACGTTGGTTGATACCGCGCGTAATCTCTAGCCCGCGACGCAGTGGAACCTGAAAATGGGATGCACCCTTTACTGGCCTGCCCTGAAAAAGATAGTAAGGGCGCACTCCGATTTGGTGACACTTGGAGAAGGTCGCCGCCAAGATCTCGGAATCATCATTGACTTTCGCGAGCAGCACGGACTGGTTCAGGAATTGCACGCCCTGTGCGCGCAAAGAACGAATTATACGCTCCACATCGGCCGAAATCTCACCGATGTGATCGAAATGTGTGACAATTGTTGCTGACTTGCCTGCTCGATGGATTCGTTCGATCAAAGCGCCCAGAGCCGAATCCTCAAACCGCTTGGGTTCATAGACGATCATTTTTGTGCCGAATCGAATTGAATCTAAGTGTGCGATCGGCAGCAGATGATCAAGAATCTTATTGAGCTTCGCGGTGCTGAGTACGAACGGATCACCTCCCGAGAGCAACACGTTCGTCATCTCAGGATGGCTTTCAATGTACTGCGCAACCTGAGCCAAATCAGGCGCGATTTCATGGGAATTCTTACCGACAATGCGTTTGCGAAAGCAATAGCGGCAATATGAAGCGCAACGGTCCGTTACCAGCAACAACCCGGTCTGGGCGTACTTATGCTGGAGTCCGGTCACGACCGTGTTGTCGTGCTCGCCGCTTGTATCCAGACTACCGGGACTCTCAAACTCCTCGACTGAGGGTTCAACAATGCGTTTAAGCTGGTCGTAAAAGCCGCTGTTAGTAATCTGTTCACGGTAGACTTTTGTGACGTGATATCGCGTGATGTTGTGGGCTTGCAGTTCATCCTCGGTGACGACGCGCGTCCCTTCGATGAACTTCATGACTCGCCCTCTACAATGCCGCGGATCAACTGCGTCTGTCATTGGCGCGCCTCATTTCCTGTAGTGGTGAGCTGCCTCCTAGTGTGCGGCGAGCTGCTCAGTGACGATACGGGATCAATCATGTATCGAAACCTACCTACTCTGGTGAGGAATATAAGACTGGATGTATGAGGAAACGGGTATTGGAATCAAGCAACGTTCAAGGGCCGCAGGACGTTACTCAACAGTGGCAGACCCGCTTGCCGCCGCTTGCGGGAGATAACATCGCACCGGTCCGGTCCGAGGAGCTGGCCTTCAATAAATTACCGTCAGGGAAGAGCCAGATAGCTCCCCACAATTGATCAGTCCGGGCCTAATCATGAAACAGTTCTGATCTGTTGTGTTGAGCTGAAGGCTCATAGCTGTCGCTCTTGCAATTCGATATAGATGCCTCGTCTTGGGCAATCCACGCCCGGATTGACTGTTCGAGATTTTCAGCCAACGGGACGCCTTCACTCTTTCTCAGGCATCTCGCGGTCAATGGTTTTCAGAAAGGGCAGGAACTCGCTCAGGCCGATGGCGCGCCAGCCATTCGCAGATGAAGATAGCGTCCGCCACATCGAGCGCGGCGCAGAGTGTTGTGACGCCGTTGCGCTTCTAATTACAGGTTATCTGCCGGTGCCGCCCTTTTTAGGGGCAAACCCGGTTGCGCGCGGTCGAGTGCCTGGATTTGGCTCTTCTCATCGATGGACCAGCGCCTTCATCGGTCGATCGACAGCGTGTTCCAATCTGCCTGGGAGCCTCGCGATAAAGTACAATGAAGTCATTTCCCACGCACCGCGTGAATCATGTTCGGAGCAAGTTGGGTTCATTCGACTTGCTCTACTTGATTTGGTAGCTGCTCAAGCAAGTCAACGGGGTCTATGCACATCGAGCAGCGCCTGAGCGACAAACAGTATGGAGATGGACCTATGAAACTCGCTTCCGGATACGAAACTTTTTCGAAGACCGTCCACGAGAACTACCCCGACCAACTAGGGTCAGAGGGAAACCTTGGTTGGGCAATGGAACTATGTAGCGTTGTCGATACTACCTCTTCGGACCGCTTCGTAAAACCATCGGCAAGAGGATGGAAATCGTCTCTTCATCCAAAACTGTTTCCCAACCGCTCCACAAAGCTCGGGGCCTTGGCGCTGACGTATAAAGGGCTAATGAATGTCAAGACCCCTTTTGATCTGGCTCTGTATACGAGGCTTATCTGGGAGCTTCAGCCGAGGACAATTTTAGAGCTCGGTTCACTTCAAGGCGGCAGTGGATTGTGGTTCGCTGATCATATGTCGGTGCTCTGCGAAGATTCAGGTGAAGTTCATTCGTTTGATTTGAACAACAAATGTATCCATGAAAATGCAAAACATCCGCTTCTTACCTTTCATCAGGTTGACCTTGCCGACGTCGCGAATTTCGATGAAAAGCTGCTGATGAGGCTACCTCATCCATGGCTTGTGATCGACGACGCGCACGTGCAAATATTTTCGATATTTTCTCACCTAGACCGCTTCCTGATTTCAGGCGATTACTATGTAATTGAAGACAATCCTCTGAATGCGGATAAAGAGATCATTGACGGCTTACAATTGGTGGAGCAATCAGGATTTTTGATCGATACTTACTATACCGATGCGTTTGGGAGCAATCTTACTTGTGCTCCAAATGCATGGCTTCGAAAGTCGTAATCCCAGGTTGGCAAAGGTGCCGGTCTGGAACATCGCCGTGTTCACCGTTGATGGTATGATGCGGTGTTAGCTGGATTGATGCCGTCGTACGGTACTCACCCGGCGAGGGCCCTTTGTCCGTCCCTTTGGACAATAGCTAACTACGCTCACCCGCGTGAGCGACAATTGAGGCCACCAGTTCCAAGGCAGGAGTTTGCCGACGCGCCTTGCGGATGATCCGGGAGGGGGCCACGTCGGCGAGCCAAGGCTGTGGATCGATATCGTCGAGTTTCGCTGTGCCGATGAGGGTGTAGATCGCCGCCGCACGGCGGCCGCCTTCATCGGAGCTGCGGATTCCGATTTGTTCCCGGCGCGGTATTCCGACTTGAAGCCGGCGAGCCGAGCGCGTCGGCCATGTTGCCCGCATCAAGGAGCTGGTTGCTCCGCGCGAAGTTAACATAGTCAGGCGGGGGCTTCCGGGATGCGATCAACCGGCATGTCGACCTGCCGATTGTCGAAGTGGATGATCAGGATCGAGCCCCCTGCTCTTGTCCGCCTGGAAAGCGATGATTCCGATTTGAAGCCGGCCGGAGCCTGGAGTCGGCGTTTTCGTTTGGGTTAGTCTTTCAGGGTAAGCGTCGTTCTGCTCCCACCTTCTCGCGGCGCACATTGGATAGGCGAGTTTCACGATCTCTTTGAAGGGATCGGCTTGTGTCTATGCTTGACCATACGCTTAAGTCGGACGCGACGGCGCGCCGGCTGGAAGTGATCACGGAGACGGGACGCCGTCGTTGGTTATCCAAGGACGACAAGGCGCGGATCGTCGGGGAGACGCTGGTGCCAGGCGCCGTCGTTTCCGATGTTGCCCGGCAACACGGGCTTGCCCCACAACAAGTGTTCACCTGGCGCCGGCAAGCACGCCGGTTGCCGACGTCGATGGCTGACGATCCGCCGTTTGTACCGGCGGTGGTAGAGGCCATGGTACCGGCCGCGGCTGTTGGCCGTGAGCGCAAGACAGCGCGACGTAAGGCCAAGCCGGGTGTCGGGGGCATCGAGATCGAAGCCAAAGGCGTCACTATCCGGGTCGGCCGAGGCGCGGACGTGGCGCTGATTGCGGCCATCGTCCATGCGCTGAAGGCAAGCCGATGATCGGCCCGTCCGGCAATGTCCGGGTGATGGTGGCAACCAAGCCGGTCGACTTCCGCAATTATGTGGAGCCCACGATTATGCTGAGTGCGCGGCGGGAAGTTGCTGCCCGCCGCGGTTTTCTCGTATGTCTCACTCCGCATAATTCCGCTTGCGTCCGGCCGCGCTCAGCATGGCCAGGAGCTTGTCGGGCGCCCGGAAGCGGCCGGGCGACAGCATCGGCGGCGTCATGGCGGCGAGCGCTTCGAGCTTCTCCGTCGGATCGGCGCGAAGGTAGACCTCAGTGCTTTGCAGGCTGGCGTGTCCGAGCCATAGCGAGACTTTCCGGACGTCCCGGGTCGCCTGAAGCGTATGCATGGCGCAGGTATGGCGCAGCACGTGCGGACTGACGCTTTTGCCGGCGATCGACGGTGCTCTGCGAGCGGCGGTGGCGACATGCTTGCTCAGGATGTATTCAAAGCCTGAGCGGGTCATCGCCTGTGCACGGGCGTTGCAGAACAACTCAGGAGCGCCGCTGACTGGGCGCGCTTTAAGCCAAGCCTTCACAGCTGCGGCCGTCTCCTTCCAGAGCGGCAAGACACGTTCACGTCGGCCCTTGCCCATGATGTGCACGCTGGACATGGTCTGGCGGTCGATCTGATCGAGCCGGAGACCGACCAGCTCCGACACGCGCATGCCTGCGGAAGGCCAGATGCAGCATGGCTCGATCACGGATGCCGGACGGGGTGCTCGCGTCTGGCGCGTCTAACAGAGCCTGCAGCTCGTCACGGGTGAGATAGCCGACGAGCGCCTGATCGGTCTTCTTCATCGGGATCGCATGGATCCGACGTGATTGGTCGAGGCTGGATGGCACCCTGTATTCCAGATAACGGAAGAACGAGTTTATCGCAGCGAGCCGAGCATTGCGGGTTCGCGCCGAGTTGCCGCGCTGCTTCTCTAGATGCTCCAGGAATGCCAAGATCAGCGGCGCGTCGAGCCGTTCGATCTCGATCTTCGATGGCTTGAGCTTGAGCCGGCCGGCAGCAAATTGGAGCAACAGCTGGAAGCTCTGCGCGTAAGCCTCGCAGGTATGTTGGCTCGCCCGGCGTTCTTTGGGCAGGTGCTCGCGCAGGAAGCTGCTCAGATAGGGGGCGAGCGCGGTCATGCGGCGCCTCCAATCAGCAATGCCTCGCCGGCCTCGGCGATCTGGCCCATCAGGACCGGTGTCGCCTGCAAGTACCAATAGGTGTCGGTCACGTGGGCGTGGCCGAGGTAGGTGCTGAGCGCCACGATATGGCAGGCGACCGCAGCACGATCGTGGCGGCACTGCTCCAGCGAGCGGACCGCGAAGGTGTGGCGCAGATCGTGGATGCGCGGATCTCGCCCCGAGTACGCGCCCCTGAGATTGGTTCTATCGAGGAGCTGCAGGAAGATGCGTCGCACGGTGTTGTAGGGCAGCGACTGCCCAGCAACCGATACGAAGAGAGCGCGATCTGTGGTGGTCAGCGACCGCCGGGCGACCAGATATCTGTCGAGCGCCAGCCGAGCTGTTGCGTGAAGCGGCAACAGCCGGCTCTTCTGGAACTTGGTCTGCCGGACGACGAGCCCATCGGCAGTCACATCGTCGATCTGCAGCGCCAATGCTTCTGCGATCCGCATGCCGGTAGCGGTGAGCAGGCCGAAGAGCGTTGTGTACATGATCGGTCTGATCGAGCCCGCCGGCCGGAGTGCCGCCGCAGCGCGAAGCAATCGTGCGATCTCGTCCGCACTATAGATATACGGCGATCGCCGCTTGACGACGGCGTGGCCGAGTGCATCCGCCGCCGGAACCTGATGGCGCGGATTCTCGGCGTGCATCGCCAGCGCGAACCGCCGCACGGTAAGCAACCTGTTGCGGCGCTGCTCCGGTGACGGCGCACGTGCGGCCCATGCCAGGACCCGGGCACTTCTGATGTGCCGGTCGCCGTGCTCTTCGACGAAGCCGACGTAGCCCCTCAGCAGGATTTGCTGGACGCGGAACTTGAACCCCAGCGACTGCTGCTGGTCCACATATTTGGCAAGATGGTGACTCAGCATCACGCATCTCCCGGCCAGGGCCGCGCGATCTGCAGCAGCATCGTCACGTCGACTTTGGCATAGTGCGCGGTCATGTCCGGCGAACGGTGGCGCAGCACGGCACCAACCGTGTCGAGCGTCGCGCCGCCTCGCAGCATGGCCGTCGCGGCCGAGTGTCGAAGCAGGTTGGCCCCATTCGACGGAGTGGTGATGCCGGCCTTTCGTATTGCACAACGCACAACGTCAGAGACTGCACTCGACCTTGTCAGTGGCCGGATTGGTGCATTCGACATGAAGAAGATTCGACCATCGACGACGTGCGGCCGGGCTTGATCCAGATAAGCAAGCACGGCATCACCGGCGTCTTGCGGCAATGGTAATCTTGTTTCCCGGCGCCCCTTGCCGCGAACCGACAGCGTCGCTTGTTGCCAATCAATATCGGTGAGACGAAGAGAAAGAATGTCGCCGGCCCGCAAACCCAGTCGCGCCGACAGCAGCAGGATCGCCCGATCACGCACGCCAGTCGCCGTGGTCTGATCGCACGTTGCAATCAACACCTCGACATCTGACGAGCCGATGTATCGCGGCAGCGACGACAGGCGCCACTGCGGAATGATTGGCACGGCCTGATCGAGTCCCGCTCGGCACAACCCCCGCGCGCTGAGGAACCGCAAAAATCCTCTAAGCGCCATTGTCATCGTCTTCACATAGGCGAGCGAGACCCGTTTCGTCTCTGCAATGATCACGTTGCGAATGAGCTGGGCATTCCAATTTCGCGGCCTGATGCCAAGCGCCGGGAGCAGCCGCATGACCATGCGACCGTGTCGATCTATTGTCAGCTCTGTGACGCCGCGATGCTGTCGCAGCCAGTCCTGGAACTCGACCACCCGCCGGTCGAGCGTCGGTGATGCGAGCTTCGGCTTGCGCTGGACGATCCCGCGCTCGCCGAGAAACTCGACGAACCGGCGCACCCGCCTCACGTACTTCTCGGACACGCCCTTCTCGCGACGGATGCCGGGGCATCGACAGCGATGCCGAGCGAACCGATCGGTGACACCATCATCGATGTCGGCGACTGCGATCTTGGCCAGCGTCAGCCATTGCGCGAGGTGACGGGCTGCGGCGTCATAGCCGCTCACCGTCAAGCTCGCATGCCCCAACCCCGTCAGGTGTCGTGCGAACTCCGTCACCAGCGGGGCGAGATCGCCCGCGTCCATGCAGCGCTGCCCGTGGCGGTGACTCTCACTCGACTCGGCCATTCGTTGTCTCCCTTTCGTTGCCATCAAGGCAGGAAGGGAGGCCTCAGATTATGCGGAGTGAGGAAGAGGGCACCAGGAACTAAACTGTTGATAACGAAGCGGGTCTCGGATCGAACGGCCGCGCACTCAGCATAATCGTGGGCTCCACATAATTCCTAAAGTCTACAGGTCGGGTTGCAACGTAAATCATGGGGCCAGCGGGAGCCGTCAGCATGAACGTGTCCGGCGCAACGCCACAAACACATCACTCAGCACGGCAAGCCCAGGCGTTCCCCGCACCTCCGCCCGGGCCCCCAGGAACTCAACCGTAACGGCGGCAGCTTCCGACGATCCGGACGGCGCGGCAGCCGCCGATGGCGACGTTTCCGACACCAAAGGCACGAATGTTACTGTATCCGCCGAAGCCGGCAGCACCAGTTGACCTGAACGCGCCCGGCGCCGCCAGTCATGCACCTGCTGGGGCCGGCAGCCATGGCGACGCGCGATATCTGTTACAATCGCGCCTGGCTCGAGGCTTTCCGCGACTATCTGGGCCTTCAAATCATCCGGCCACTGCTTTCGGCCTACTCCAGCATACACTTCGATACGCGGAGACAGCGGTCGTCTTATGTCGTCCGAATGGTCGTCCATTGGTAAGCGCTCAGCCGTCACCCTATTGATGCTGGCTTGACGTTTTGCGGAATCGCCAGGGCATGAGATCTTCGATCCTGCTAAGAGGATGGCCATCGATGATCGCTTCGAGTGTTTCGGCGATGTAGCTGGCCGGATTGACGTCGTTGAGTTTGCAGGTGGCGACGATCGATGCCAGCAAGGCCCAGTTTTCGGCCCCGATTTCATGTCCGGCGAAGAGAGCGTTTTTCCTGGTCAAGCAGACTGGCCGGATGGCGTTCTCGACCGGGTTGGTGTCGAGCTCGAGACGTCCGTCTTCGAGGAAGCGCGTCAGCCCCTCCCAATGATTGAGCGCATAGCGGATATCCTCGGCGAGCGTCGATCCGCTGGAGATCATCGACAACTGTTTCTCGAACCACGACTTCAGCGCGGCTACCATGGGCAGCGAGTGCTCCTTGCGCGCGGCCAGCCGGATGTCCGGCGATGAGCCGCGCACCATGGCTTCGATGGCGTAAAGCTGCGCGATGTGCCGAACGGC
The DNA here is from genome assembly GCF_032918005.1 of Bradyrhizobium sp. NDS-1. Taxonomy (NCBI): domain Bacteria; kingdom Pseudomonadati; phylum Pseudomonadota; class Alphaproteobacteria; order Hyphomicrobiales; family Nitrobacteraceae; genus Bradyrhizobium; species Bradyrhizobium sp. NDS-1. The sequence continues at coordinate 2,435,222 of NZ_CP136628.1, read as the reverse complement.
AGCCTCGGCGATCGGTGACTTGCTGTTGCGCACCAATTTGACGAAGCGCCGGCGCAAATGGCTCCAGCAATGCACGAGTGTCCATGGCCCTTGCGGTCGAGCAACTTCGGTCAGCCGGTCATAACCGTCATAGGCGTCGCATTGCAGGAAGATCCCGCCGAAGCCGTCCAGGAACTGCTGCGCGAAGGCACCGCTGCGACCGGGGGCATATCTGAACAACACGATCGGTGGACTTGGACCGCTGTGGCCACGGTCGTCTGAGGCGATCGCCCAGAAGTAGCCCTTTTTCGTTTGGCCGCGCCCCGGATCGAGTACCGGCGCCCTGGTCTCATCCATGAACAACCGATCCGCCATGGCTAGGTGGTGGCGCATGTGGTCCGCGATAGGCTGAAGGTGGAAGCAGGCGCGGCCAGACCAGTTGCCCAGCGTCGCCCGATCAAGCCGGATGCCCTGGCGCGCATAGATCTCGGCCTGACGATAAAACGGCGTGTGGTCGCCGAACTTGGAGACGATCACGTGCGCGATGGCCGCTTCGGTCGGCAGTCCGCCGGGCACGACGTGCTCTGGTGCGTGCGCCTGCACGACGGGGCCCGAGCAGCGACGACAGATGTATTTCGGCCGGCGCGTGACCAGCACGCGCCATTGCGCCGGGATCACGTCGAGGCGCTTGCTGACGTCCTCGCCGATCTTCGTCATGGCGCCGCAACCGCACGGGCAGAGCGTGCTTGCAGGCTCGATGATCCGTTCCACGCGCGGCAAATGGGCAGGCAAGCAGCCGCGATTGCGATGAGAACCTTGATCCGGCACGCGCCGCGATCGGCCCTTGATCACAGCCTCGGCTCTCTCCTGCGCCGCGTCCAGGATGCCTTGCGCGATCTCCACGTCTTCCAACGGCAAGTGATACTGATCTGGCCGCAGCTTCTCGGATTTCGCGCCGAACCTGTCGCGCCGCAATTCGCCAAGGATGACCTCCAGCCGACGCCGCGCTTCCTCCGACGCCGCCAGCGCCCCCTGATGCTCGCTCAAGGCCGCCTGCGTTTGCGCCAAAAGCGCTTTCAGTTGTTCATTTTCGTCGCGCAGCGCCGCGATGCTCATGCACTATTTCGAGCACATCGCCGCAGCGCGCGCCACGTTCAAAATTGCTTCCGAGTCATTCTGCCGCAGTTATCCAGCCGCCTGAGGACGCCGCGCTTCTTCCGGGCGGACCAACCTCCAATCCAGCCCCTCGAACAGGGCCGCGAACATCGCCGGCGATATCCGCATCACGCCGTCTGCGATCGTTGGCCAAACGAACTTGCAACCTTCGAGACGCTTGTGCACCAACACCAGGCCCGTTCGATCCCAGACCAAAATCTTGATCCGGTCCGCTCGTTTCGATCGGAACACGAAGGCTGCGCCGCTGAACGGGTCGAGACGAAGCATCTCCTGCACCTTCGCCGCAAGCCCATCATGGCCACAGCGGAAGTCGATCGGCCGCGTCGCGATGTAAATCTTCAGATCAGCACCGGCTGCGATCATCGTGACGCTCGCACCGCACGGATCACCCGGGACAGCTGCTCACCATCAATGCCTGTATCTGTCCGCAGCACGACGTCACCGATCGCGATCTCAAGCTTGAGCGCCGGAGCAGGAAGCTCTTCCAAAGCACGTTCCACGACCAGCGGCGCAAATGTCGGCGGGGATGCCTCGCACGGCGGCAACATGCCTCGCTGGCGAAACCGCCGTCGCCAATCGTAGATCTGCCAGCGCGTCGCTCCATGCTTGCGCGCGACCTCGGACACCTGGGCACCGGGCAACAGACTCTCGGCGACAATCCGAGCTCTCTCAGCTTCCGAACGCACGCGGCGCCCCGACGGTCCTTCAAGAACTTCCAGCCGGCTAACCGACCCAGCCGATGGGCCGTCCAAATGGACGTCCTTTTTGCTGTCCAATCCCATCCAAAACCTCCGTCCAAAGCCGGAGGCTTCTTCGCACAGCTATCCAGATCCCGAAGCAAGGGTTCCGGCTAAGCGCTTACGTCCATTGTGAGCACCCTTGCAGAAGATGACTCTTCTAGCGGCGCTCACAAGACTGCGCACAAACAATCTGAAGGGCCTCAGCACCACGCTTACGCTGGACGCAGACACTTCCGGACTGGATCGAGGCCCATGTCCGGATGGTTCGGTTCTTTGGCGGGGTGCCCCGCCTCGTCGTCCCTGACAATCTGAAGTCCGGCATGCACCCGGCTTCGTTCCATGACGCTGAATCAATCGCAGCTACGGGATGATGGCGTCCCATTGCGGCGTTGGCATTCTTCCGGTTTGGCCAAGAAAGCCCCGGATGAGGCAAAAGTGGAAGCCGGAGTGCGTTTGCTCAGGCCTAAATCTTCGGGAGGCTTCGCCGGCAGACCTTCTTCTCTCTGGCCGAGGGCGAACGCGGCAATCACAGCCGTGGTGGAGCACATCAAACGCCCCCTCATGCGCCGGATCGGCGTCAGCCGCTGACAATAGTTCGACTGTCGAGAGGCCGGTCCTGGGGCCATTGCTAAACGCCGACTATCAGTTCGCGGAATGGCTCCTGGCCCGTGTCTCGCTCGATTATCACCTCGAGGTCAACGGCTTCTTCTACTCAGTTTCACACGGCGTGACTTGCGCGCCGCGATCAAAACACAAGATTGGGAGTGCGTTTAGCTTACCGTCAACAACCGCAATCCGTTCTTCTAGCACGCCCAAGAGCTCGAGCGGCGATACGTCACCGCTCGTCAATTTGTGAACGTCGCCGCAGGCCGTATCCCGGATTATCTGCTCCACTTCAGAACCCCTGTGCTCTCTATTCGCCTGCTTACGCCCGATGGCACTCCAATGAAGACCAACACTGTGCGGCTGCGGTCGGCGCGGCGACTAGGAAACCGAAATCCAGACCGGTGGTGGGCAGACCATCCTCCGAAGGCGCAAGAACACCTTTGCGTTCAGTGCGACTTCTGAGCTTAAAGCAATTCTGTGTGTGCCCATTCATAAATCCGCGCAGCCGTGCTGTACGATCGAGCGCAGTCGCCGCGAGACCACAGTTTCGTCGAGAAGGACTCCGTGCAGAAACAAGCCAAAGCGCCCGCTGCTGACTTGTGCCTGTTGGCACAACCCTTCCCGGCAAGAAAGCAGCGTCATTCTGCGATGGCGTTCGGCTAGCAGCGTCCTCCGCAACCCTTGTGGATGCGCCGATAACAATATCGCTCTTCGTTCCGCTCGCTACAACGGCAACCTGTTGAAGGCATGCGCAGATGCGGGAGCGATGGCAATGTTTCGCAAGTACTATCCTCGTAGCTCCTTCGTCATCCTCTCGCCGAGAGCCGTGCCCTGCTGCATCAAAGCTTTCCAATCAATCGGCCGCTTCAATGCCGCCCGTTCGGCAGAATTAATAAGGATGTCAGCTGCGAGATCGCCTAGAGCCACATCAGTGGTTGGTCCGTAGCGGAGCGCTTTCGGCACGGACAGCATGCCTTGATCGGAAAGGAGCTGATTGATGTAGGCCAAGGCAGCCTCTTTATTGCGCCCACCCCGCACGATGTTCGTATACGAGGTGACGGCGTAGATGCCCTCTCGCGCGACAACCGTTTCCAACGGCGTTCCCGATTTCCGCGCCTCGTACGCCCGACCATCCCACAATGTACCGGCCTGCGCCTCCCCCTGTGTAAAGGCCTGCAGTTGCGTGACGGAGCTAGGTGGTGTCGCGATGATGTTATCCTTTGCTGCGGCGATGATTTTGAAGGCTGGATCCATGTTTGCCAATGATCCGCCATTGCCTTCGGCCAGAGCAAGCAAGACCATCCAGCCGGTATAGCCGTTGGCCGGCATCGTTGAAACCTTCCCCTTCAAGTCGGGCCGAGCGATATCGGAGAAACCCGTGAGCGGAGGCTTAACGGTATTAGCGTTGTAAACGGGCACGATCGAAGCAACGCTAAATGGCGCGCCATAGTCGCCGAACTCACGAAAACCGGGTAGGACACGCGAAAGATTGGGGGCATCGGGCGGGCCAAAGCTCTCCAAAACATCTCCCGCAATTGCTTGAGGCATGAGCGGGCTATCCGCCATAAAGAGATCAATGTGGGGGTTGGCTTTGTTGGAAATAAGCTTGGCTAAGTCAACGCTAGGGCTCGAGGGGATATATTCGATCTTGAGCCCGGTGCTGTCTTCGAGAGGTTTCGCAACGCCCTCGATCAGGGCTTTGTCGTACGTTCCTCCGTAGCCATTGATTCGAAGCGTAACACCGGCAAATTTCTTTTGCTGAGCGTAGACGGCTGGCGATGCAACGGTCGCCAAAGCAGAGGCAGCACCGAGTACAAGAAAGTCGCGTCTTTTCATAATCCCCTCCTAAACGGTTCTTCAAAACTTGGCTGCACTTCGCAAGTTGGCGCTCTGGATCATTGGACTCGGGGCACAAATCGGACGCCTGCTGGATCAATGGATACGTCGATCTGCTCGCCGGGCTTTGGCTTTTGACCGACGGGAAATTGGGTATCCATGATCAGTTTGCATCCGTCCAGGCGAAGCTGGAGCCGGGTAAGGGAGCCATGATAGTCACTCGCCTCGATCGTCGCGCGATGAGCCGTTTGCCGAGGCAACTCATGCGCCTTCTTGACATTCTCGGGCCGAATGACGGCGGTGGCCTTTCCGGCGTGGCCCGAGGTCAGCAAACACAATCCATCATCGGCTTTGAATTCGCCTCCTTCGAGGATCTGTCCATCCAACAGAGAGCATTGTCCGATGAACTCAGCCACGAATCGCGTGGCTGGAGCATCGTAAATCTCCTCTGGGCTACCGATCTGCTCCACTGCGCCCTTGTTCATGACGACGATACGGTCGGCTAGTGTGAGCGCCTCGTCCTGATCGTGGGTTACAAAAAGAGTAGTCGTTTCAAGGCTACGGATGAGGTTGTGGAGATCCTCGCGAAGACGAACGCGAAGCTGCGCATCTAGATTGGAGAAGGGTTCGTCTAGCAGGAGAACCTTCGGCTGAAGGGCGAGTGCCCGGGCAAGCGCGACGCGTTGCTGCTGACCTCCGGAAAGCTCACGCGGGTAGCGGCCGGCGAGATGCTGCAGCTCCACCCGGCGGAGCATGTCCTGAACGCGGCTCAGCCGTTCCTGCTTCTTCATGCCGATATTCACCAGCCCATACTCCACGTTTTTGGCCACAGTCATATGTGGAAAAAGTGCATAGTTTTGGAAGACAATGCCAACGTCGCGCCTATACGCCGGAACGTGCGTCACACTTCGGCCGTCGATCAGGATATCTCCGCTCGTTGGCGAGACAAACCCAGCCAGCATCCGTAGGCTCGTCGTCTTGCCGCACCCGGACGGGCCGAGAAGACAGACCAACTCGCCACGGCGGATTTCAAGCGAAAAGTCGGGTACAATCGTGATTGCGCCGTAATCCTTCCTGATATTTCGAAAGGAAACAACGGGTTCGCATTGCAGCTCGGGCGCAAGTGCATCTTGAGCAAGTATTTGCATGTTACTTCCTAGACGACAGACCTTGGGCCCGAGATACGATCGGCGATCAAGATGGCCAGCAATGTGAAGACGATCACGACCGAGGATACGGCGGCAACGAGCGGGTCCACTGTTTGCTCGACATAAGCCAGTACCTGTACGGGAAGCGTGACATTACCTCCGGCGCCTAAGAAAACTGAGAGGTTCACATTTCCGAAGGAAGTAACAAACGCGAACACACCGGCGGAAATGATGCCAGGCACAAGAAGCGGGATCGTCACTGTCCTTAGAACGGTCACGGGTGTTGCACGCAGACTCATTGCGGCCTGCTCCAGATTTCTATCGAACAAAACCATACTCGCAGACAGCGTGCGGACTACGTAGGGCAGCGTCACGACCACGTGTCCGACGAGCAAGCCAAGGAACGTTTGACTTATGCCAATCCAGACTTGCATTTGCATCAATCCCAAGCCGAGGACCACGGCTGGGATCAGCAGCGGAGAAAGCATGAAACCTCGTATGAGCCCTCGCCCCCGAAAGTTGTGTCGCTCGATCCCGAATGCCGCCGCGAAACCAAACAGAAGGGATAGCAATGTCGCGAGCGCGGCCACTTTCAGACTTAGAGTCAGCGAGTCGATGAAAAGTGAACTCTCCCAGAACGCGTAATACCAACGGAAAGAGAAGCCCGTCGGAGGAAACCGCATCGCGTCGCCCGATGTAAATGAAGTCGCGACGACAATGACGGCAGGAAGTATCAGCGTGAGGTATACAAAGACGCGAAGAAGCCTGCCTGCCGCCGCTAGAAGTTTATCTATCAGGTCATCGAACATGGAGGCCTCTCGTGAGAGGGCGGATGATGGTGACGTTTAGGGCGGCCATGAGTCCGAACCCTACGGCGAACAAAATGAAAGCCATGGCTGCGCCAAATGGCCAGTTCGATGTGCTGAGGATTTGATCATAAACAAAGCCGCCAATCATTTGCGCACGAGGTCCACCAACTAGCCGGGGAGTGACAAAAGCAGAAACGGCCATGACGAAGATCAGAGACAATCCTGCCATTATTCCTGGGGTTGAGAGAGGGATAATCACCTTTATGAACGTACGCGCGCGACTTGCACGCAGACTCGTCGACGCCTGCTCGAGAACGGGATCTATTTGCATAACAACATTCATCACCGAAAGGATCATGAATGGGAGGAATTGCTGAATTAGAACGACTACGACAGCTGTGCGATTGAACAATAGCTGCTGCGGACTGGAGATAATTCCCAACCACATGAGGATATTGTTCACCAACCCTTGTCGACCCAGGAGCACCAACCAGCCAAACACAACAATCACCAGACTCAAGGTGAGGGGTACGATCACCATTAGCATTCGCAAGCGACGCTGATATGGAGGGTGGCGCGCGAGAGAATAACCGACAGGAAAACCAAGGACTAAGCATCCAAGACAAACAATGACTGCGTAGCTCACTGTTTCCCCAAGCACTGAAAGGTAGAGCGAGTTTCCGAAGAATTTCTCGTACTGAGCGAGCGAGTAGCCTTGCGCGCCTATTGTTGTGCTGCCGGGAAAGAAGCTTATCCGCAGGACGATGCCAGCCGGAATGAGCAGAAAAACGATCAGGGTGAGCAATGCCGGCGCCAAGAATAGCAACCAGGTTTTTTTCTCAGTTTCCGATTCAGTTGTAGACGGGCTCATCGCTTTCACCGAAGAGGTTGCTGACCCAAACTCGATCCGTCATCCGCCGGACGGAAACTCAGCAGGAAACTCTAACGCGCTTCTTTGGAATAGAGTCAGCCCGATCTCCGTGTCCGATCAAGGTAGCCCGAAGGAGCGATGGAAACCTGTAAAATTATCTTATTTGACGCAGAATTGCTGCGCCTACTCCCGAAGACAAGCCGGATTTCGGCATAAATTACACCCAAGGCGCCAGTTGGCTAGCGGTGCCCTCAGCCTGTAATTGGGCTCGAATGAAATTCGTGGCCAATCGTTGGTCCTCTCGGTTCTCCGGGGCGATCGGCACTCGCGAGCCCGCCACGTCGGAGAAAGTTTCGGCGAGGTGTTTGTACGTTTTGAAGCCCGACGCGGCCAGTTGCACATCATGCGAGGTCGTGGCGCGGATCTGACCGTTTTAGGCGCCTCTGGCATCAAGTCCGCCAAATGTCGGTGCTGGTTAGCTGGCGACGCACCAACCAGCACCGCTGCGCCGAGATCATCATTGGAATGGGTTCGGCATCGGCTACGCGCATTGCATCTGAGCGAAAGCGATCTGCATCATTGTTTGGTACCGCCTCCCCAGCTCTTATTTGGAATTCGGTAAATCGCGATGTGTATCTGACGGTGAGCTCGGTCATGGGAAGGACAGTATCGTCATAGGCTCCGCGTGTCTGCATATGCACAAACGCGTCGTTTCCGGGAGCACGGCTGTCGAACCAGAATGATCGACCGGACACAGGAGAGGGGCGCTCCGATAGGCCAATCGACCGGGAAGGCCTTTATCGAGCAAGGACCGGCGATGGGAGAGAGAATGACCAAAGACCTGGCATTACCAAGACCTGAGAAGTCAGGAACCCTGAGCTTGCGGGGTGGCATCGCCTCCGCGGCAACATCGGCACTCCGTCGTGTTCGATCCGCACTTCAGTTACTGGGGCGAGGGATAAGGTTCTTCCGACGCACTGATCTGTTGGCTGGCGCAACGCCCCGAATGTCTCCGCTAAAGCGCGTGTTCACGGGTAATATTGCAGCTTTTCTGCGCCATCCGCCTGCCCGTCGATGCGATCTCTCGATCTCGGTCTGCTATTGAAACGTGGCCTTCAGCTCGATACAGCGGCAGATCACCATGGAAACAATCGCGAACAGCTTGCTTTCCGCCACTGAACAGGACGCCATAATCGAGACGCGTCATGCCATGCATTGCGAGCCCGAGCTTTCAAACGATGAATGGAAGACACAGCAACGGATCCGTGACACCCTGCAAAGATTCGGACTGAACCGCCCCAAGACATTTCACAAGACCGGTCTTTACGTTGACATTCAGGGATTGGCCCCTGGGCCGCAGCGTTCCATCGCTATTCGCGGCGACATCGATGCATTGCCAATCCAGGAAGCTCGAGATGATTTGCCATATCGTTCGCAAGTTCCGGGCGTTATGCATGCCTGTGGACACGATATGCACGCGTCAATCGCATTGGGCACCGCCCTCGCATTCCATAGGATTCGCGCGAGTTTTTCTGGCAAGCTTCGCGTGTTTTTTCAGCCTGCTGAGGAGGCAGAGCCGCTCGGTGGCCGTTCAGTTGCTGAGGAAGGGTTACTCCGAGACTTTGACGCTGCCGTCGGCTTTCACGTGAAAACTGATTTGCCCGCGGGAATGTATGGCGCACGCACTGGCGCAGTGACCAAGTCGGCCGACCAATTTGAGCTCAAATTGATCGGGACCATGGCTCATGGGGCTAAGCCGCACGCCGGCGTGGACGCAATTGCGATGGCAGGGGCATTTATCAACGAAGTGCAAAAGATCGTATCGCGGGAGATGCCCTTCGACGATGGAGCGATCATCACGATTGGTACGATCGCAGGAGGGGAGGCGACAAACATCATTTGCCCTTCCGTCTGCATGACCGGGACAATCAGAACAAGCGGTGCAGAGCGTAGAACGCTTTTGGTTCAGCGCGTTCGAGAGATTGCCGAAGGCGTGGCGGCCATGCATCGAGGCAAAGCGGAATTTTCCTGCAAGCTTGGGGAGCCGCCTGTCATCAATGATGCTGAAATGGTCGAACGGTTTCGGCGGCTCGTCGTGGAAACGGTGGGCGAAGATAAGTTTTCTGACAAGAAGTCTCCGACCGCCGGCGGCGGCAGCGATGACTTCGGTTTCTATTCCGCCTGCGTGCCTTCGATTTATTTCTGGTTTGGCAGCGAGGAACGCGGCAATGAGTCTGGCGTGCACACGCCGACTTTCGGGGCGTCGGATAACCTGCTCGTTCCAACTACGGAACTAACGATCCGCTACTGCTTGGCAATGCTGAATTCGTGATGGCATCGGGTGTTCATTTCCACCACAAGCAAACCGCTCCGAATGGTATGGCGCTCTGCTCAACACGCCCGCCGCGAATAAGAATTCCGCCGAGCGTTCCCGATCTGCTGCACTAACCTTATTGGCCGGTCACAACGAAGCTAGCACGACCAAGCCCTCACGGAAGGAGTTGAACTTATGGCAATGCCCAAGAGCTCGCAGGCGTTTCCCCGATCCGAATATCTGGGAAGATTAACTGAAGTGAAATTGGAAATGAAGCGGCGAGAGATCGACGCGCTGGTGGTTACGACACCTGCCAACATTACCTATCTTTCGGGTTACACATCAAAGTCGGGGTATGTGCCTCAAGGCCTACTCGTGTTTTTAGAAGATGAAGAGCCGACCTTCATTACACGTCGCATGGACGGACCAGCGGCAATTCATCAGATGTTCATCGATCGTAGCCGAGTGATCGGCTACTCGGAAGCGCTCATCGCCAACCCCGATCGGGATGGATACGATGCAATCATCGACTTCCTTTTGGACAAGGGTTTGGGCAGTAGAGGGATCGGGCTCGAAGCGAAATTCTTGCCCTCCTTGACTATTGAGAAGTTCAGGCACCGAGCGGCCAAATCGAGAATTGTCGATTGCACGAACGCGGTTACCTGGATTCGGGGTCTGAAGTCGGATCTCGAAATCGCAATGATGCGTGAAGCCGCCGCCATTAGTGACGCTGGGATGCTTAAAGCGAAAGAAGTCATTCGACCCGGACTGCGTGAAGCCGACGCAGCCGCAGAGATTATTGCAACGTTAGTGCGTGGCGCCAATGGAAAGCCAGGAACGGATATCGCGAGCTTTTTTATGTGCTCGACGCCACGTACGTCTACATGCCACATTCGCTGGACCGAGGACATCTTCCGACAGGGATCGCAGATCAACCTCGAATTCAGCGGCGTACGCCACGGCTATACGTCTCCGTTAATGCGCACCATGTCCATCGGCAGGCCAGCGGACCATCTACGGCGACTGCATGACGCAGAGGTGGTAGGTTTGGAGGCGGCTCTTGCTGCCGCCAAGACGGGTGGCACGTGCAGCGACATCGCAGTGGCCTTCAATGCCACGCTGAAGAAGCATGGTTTTGAGAAGGAATCGCGGTGTGGCTACGCCGTCGGCATCGACTGGACGGAGCCGACGGCAAGCCTGAAGGAAGGTGATATGACGGTCCTCCAGCCAAACATGACGTTTCATCTCATGCTCGGAAACTGGATCGATGAAGATGTCGGTTACGTAATCAGCGAAACGTTTCGCGTCACTGACGCTGGCGGCGAACCATTCACGAAGTTGCCGCGCGAGCTGTTCGAGATCTGATTCATACCGTATCTTTACAACAATGCTATCGCATGCAGGCAGTCTGGTTGTCCCGTCAACTAAGCGCCGGTGTGTCAAAAGCGCTTAAACATGTTGCCGATGAGCTGTGGCTGCCTGCGACACGCGCAGTAAAGCAGCTTTAATCGTGATCCGGACGCAGGAGCTAAGATGATGACTATTAGGGCGCGCCCGAATGCGGGAATGATTACGCCTGCCTAGAGCGATAATCGACCGATGTCTAATGAAGCGGGCGACCTTTCGCGTGATTGTTCCCCTAGGCAGGGGCAGGTGCCTGGAGGGCACCATTCGCCGGCCGCCGGATTGCTCCGGCTAGCGATTGCTGGACACCGACGGCAGGATCATCGCCCAACGTACCGATCGCTTCCAATCTCCAGTGACGGCCGCCCTGATCGACCAACTCATCATTTTCTGGTCGAGCAGGATGGCGCCAGGTGAAACTGGTGATGGCGTCCTCACTGGGAATAACGTAGACTAGGGCAGTTCTGCACTTGATCTCGAGTTGGCGCGTTCAACCTGATTGGTCGAGTGCTGCTCGTCCAAGCGTTCGAGAACGAAGAGTCTTTCCGCGCTTCCCCACAATAAAATGTCTCGAGCCCCACCGCGGCCAAGCTCTGCGATTGCAGGAACTGCGGAGAGGATGCGTACTCAATCGTAGTAGACGTAGAAGCGCGCTTCGATACTCTCGCGAATGCTTGCATTGGGGTACGCTCGACGATTGTCAAAGCCGGCATGCACCACATTGTAGTTTTGCGCCGTGTCGTAGCCCTTAAACATGATAAGCTCGTCCGGTGTCATATCCGCGAAATAGTACCAACGATGAAGCGCGTTGTAGCGAGGAAGGCCAGCTTTCCACGTAAAGCCGCTCTCCTTGTCGGTATAGTCGTCCACAAGAATATCAGTATCAAGCACGCTGGAGCTGTCACAGAGCGCCAAGGAGTTATCCTGCGGAGGTTGCGACACAACTCGCCACGTATTAATTATCATCAAGCGGGAATACGAGCGGATCGGAATGCCTCGCAATTGGTTCTCCCGCGCCGCAAGCATGGGACCTGCGATCGCTGTATAATCAATATGAGCGCCTCCAACGGTTGCTGCCCTTACTCCGGGGACCGCAGTCACATCGGTTCCAGGGATTACCGGCAGTCCCGCGCGACGAACAAAGATGGCATCTCCTTTTGGTACGACCCAGGACGCGTTGAAGTAGTCCTTAATGAACGGCACCATTTCATCGAGATAGCTGTTTCGTAAGATCTCCGGATCACGTTCGTCCGCACAGGAGGTTGTGTGCTGAACCAGCGTGAATCCTTCACGGTCTAAGGACAGTTCGTTCACGAATGGCCGCGCGTTGCGAATCCTGACGTCGCAGCTGAAGAAGTTAGCGCTGTCTGGCCCTATTGGTACTTCCTCTTCTATCGAACGTCGGGCAAAGCGTATTTGCCCCTGGACGAACTGCAGGTGATCACGGTTCACGGATGCTACGGATGGACGTTGGTTTACATTTGCCATGGATACCCCGCGTCGATATCAGATTGAGAAGGGGCGTTAACATACCTCCTTTGAGAGCCGAATTTCTCCGGAGAACGAGTTACGGAGCATTTTTTCTGCGATCGTGCCTCAAAATAAGAGTTAACGATCGATCTCGCGAACGTTGTGTCACGGGCGCGAATGCGATCTCTAGAGATTTAACAAAGAAGCGGTTCGCACATCGACCGGGCGTCAGCCGAGAGCCAGTGATGATTTCGTCAGCGCAATGGCGGTCTCCGTTCGTGAGCACCTTCTCCGCATCATCGCCTTCAGTTGCTCCATCAACTGGTGTTCCAAGGGATCTCGTGAAACACCTCCAGCGAGGCGCTCAACATTGCTGCGGAGAAAGTGAAGGGCGCCTCGCTGGCATAGGAGCGTCCCGAGGCGACGGCCCAAATCAGCCAAACACCTAGACAAGTTCCGTTACCTTCCGCATCGCTGGCTCACTGGCACGCGCTTATCCGGTGCGATGCACGAAACAGACGGCCATGATCCGTGAACTGCAAGCATCAAGGCCTCCCGGTTCTTCAGCAGATTGCTTGAAGTGAGACGCGCTGACGATTGCGTCCCGCCAGCGCTTCGATCAACAAACGGCGCATATCTTTACAAAGATGTTGGTGAGCCGCGCTAGAATTCATGCAACGTCCGATTACGCCTGTTCCTGCACTTGGTCACTCCAGGGTCGCGAGTAGTCCTGCCATCAACTTGCCGCGCTCGATAGTCAACATTGATATGCTCGTCTAGCGTGTGCGCATTGGCGCCACGGATTCCCAGGCCGTCAAGCGTTGGGGCTCCAAGCGCGCCAGTGAAATTGCCACTGGCATGCGGAATTCAGCGCCAAGGGCCTGCGCGATCGCGAGCGCCTTCTGCAGAGCGCCATCGTGCCGGCGTTGGGCTCCCATACCGGCCGCGTGACGCCGCGCATCACTTCGAAGATGACATCGTTGGTCGTGCCCTATAGGGCCAGCCCCCTCTCGACGCCACGATCGAGATCGGCCTGACGCTTGGCCATGGAAAGCGCTTTGCCAGTGCGGGTCGTCGCGACGCAATTGACCCAGGCCACCATGCACGATGCCGACCGACAAGGTGCAATCTTGGGTCGTCATCGCGTCGATCGCGAGAAATCTGCCCCGCCATCTCCCGTATCGCGGACCGCCCCCAGAGGAGAGCGTCGCGCCAGCCTGGCTTGGCCGCCCTGAGGCTACGAGATTGAAACGGGCGAACGCATAGCGCCCGATGCTGACGCCGTTGTGAGCGACGCCAGCACGCATTTGTTGCGTCTCGCTTCCGCCTCGACGATGTCGCGGGTCGAAGGCGTGCCGACTTGCTCGTCGGGCATGAACAGCACCGTGACCGGCAGTGGCGTGACGAAGGAGGCATGGGCCAGCTGCCAGATCGCCTCGAGCGACAGATAGTTGCCGCCTTTTCATGTCGAAGATGTCGGGACCGTAGCACTTCTTGCTCTCGCGGCTCGCGGCGTTATGCCAGCTTCTCGATGGTGCCGACCGAGTGCGCGGTGCCCATCTGGCCAGCGATCAGGATGCCGGGCTCGCGTTGTTTGGGATGCGTAAAGCGATCGCGAATGACCTCGCCGAAGCTATCGCGGCCGGCAACGCGCTCGACCGGATGATTGACCTTGCGGCGCGCGGCGTTTGCGTCCTAGGTCGGACTTTCGCATTCCCCTGCAGCATGGCATCATATTTGAAGTTACGGGTGGCTGGATTCCTTGGAACTCTCTCATGCGCTCGACCACGTGCCGCGCACCGCTGATCGACGCAAGAACTCGTGACGGGTCTCAGCCACGTTTGGGGTTGGGTGCCATAGCCGATCATGGTTAACCAGCGGCAATAAGCTGTTTTCTTGATGTTGGCAGCCACGTTTGCGCAATTTGCCACATCCCGAGCATTGTGGCCGACCTATCTGGTACGCTGGTCCTGCAAATATTGAGGGCCATTGCCGACGCTCAAGCGCAGCTCTGTCAATCCGATCCGAAGTTAGATTCGAGCTGCTGCTTTCACTGATACTGCTATAAAGCGATGAATTTCCTGAACCCACGCGTATCGTGGGTGTCCGCGTTTGAAGTCAGCCAATAGCTCCGCACGAACGTCACATCAGGAAGCAGACCCCGCAGCTCCCGATAACATCTTGCGGCATAGTCGTACAAAACCCCGTCGTGCCCTACCCGTGCGACCAACAGAAACACTGCAAGGCATGCAAGTGGTATCGTCCATAGCGCAATCGCAGAGAAGCTCGGTATTGAGGTCATTTCGCGCACGATTTCTGCCGTAGATGCGCATTCTTTGGAGGATTCGACACAGGGTAAGGCATATATTCGTTTGTGAAATGGCCGATCTTGAGCCCTTTCGAGCTAGAACGCCGACTGCCAAGGGGCAGCGCTCGTTGGGGCTGCCGGTTTAGATGACTTCGACTAGTTTAGATTTGCCCGCCATCTCAGAGACTACCAGAGGGGCTCGAGCAAGATATCTTCGTGCTCGGCGAGATGGACTGCATCACAGCCGCTCTGCAATTGCAGAGCCTTGTCGCAATAAGCGACAGTTGCCGCGCCGTTGGTTGACGCATCGCAGTGACCGCGCAGCCAATGTCATGTCGGGTCGACGCCTCGTGACGCTGTTGCTGAGAGTCCATGGCGCGGCGAAGTTGAACATTGTCCCTCTGCGTTCCATCACGTTGGGTGCGGCCACGCGGAGTACGGGTGCAACGCCTTGACAATCCAGTAGGACGGGGCTCGCTTGAATGATGATGGCGTGCATTAGGAAATGCAATTAGATAGGAGAGAAGCGAATGTCCAAAGATAGTTACAAACAACACGACGATCAGGTCTACGCGCGTCGGTGGTCGCTTGAGGGTCGAGTCGCGCTGGTAACCGGAGCTATAGGAGGGCTCGGCAAGGCCATCGTGGCCGAACTGCGCGAACGCGGGGCGGAGGTACATGGCGCGGATGTCATCGGCGAGGATACATTTCATGCGGATCTCTCCACTGCGGAGGGAAATCGGGACATGGTTTCCCATGTTCTTGCGATAGCGGGACGTCTCGACATCCTTGTGCTCAATGCTGGATGTCAGTTCACGGCACCGCTCGATCAATTTCCCGACGCAGAATGGAATCGCCTTCGAGCTGTAATGCTCGACGGACCATTCTTCGCATTGAAGGCGGCATGGCCGGCTCTGACGAAATCCCCTGGTGGTCGCGTTGTGGTCACGGCATCGCCCTTGAGCCACGGGGGTGCATCCGACAAAGCTGCCTACACTGCCGCAAAGCACGGAGTTCTCGGCCTCCTCCGCGTTGCGGCGTTGGAAGGGGCCAAGTACGGCCTTACGGTAAATGCTGTCGCGCCCGGCTGGATGGATACCGCCATAATGCAGGGGCAACTGCAGGATCAGGCAGCAAAGCGAGGCATAGGCACCGACGAAGTTATCGCGCTCTTCCGTGCGGAACAACCAGGCAATCGTCTTATCGATGTTCGTGAGGTCGCGGCGACCGTTGGCTTTCTTGTGAGCCCCTCTGCTTCCGCAGTCAACGGCGCTTGCATACCGGTCGACCTCGGTGCGAGTGCTCGCTAACGGTCACTGACTATCTGCGATCGGCATGCGGTGCTGATCGCAGATAGATTTCGCCGATGAGACGCACCTCGTGAACTTAGCTACCATCGAAAGAGAGAACACGGGACGCGCCGTTGTTTTCAAGTGCATAGCTGAGCTCCGATCTATATGTCAGATCGAGGCACCAGCTATTCAGGCGACAGCGCCTTTCATTGTGGCCGGTGACCGATTGCGGAGACGTTTACGCGGCAGTCGGGAACGATTGCGTGTGAAGGGCGGTGGCGCGTGTAATAGACACCGCCGACATACTTGGCGCTCCTCCCCTATCCTGACGGAATCTGCACTGCGAGAAGGGTCATGGGGCGGGCGATGCACTGACGCCTCGCGGCGAAGACAAAGTGGGCGCCCCCGCTGATTGTCGGCCAGACCTTCGCAAGAAGCCTTCCGACCGTGACAGGCATTCAGGCCCCGAAGGGGAAGGGCTATATCGTATCGCCGCTAAGATGCCAAATATCCCTGAAACCGGGGTTGTACGCTGGCGGCCAGCTCGGTCGGCGGTATATGGTGTTGCTGCTGGTGGGAAAAGTGCGCGCTCGGCCGCTTCGGCCATATCGACCTGCGGTTCTTGATCATCCGCCGAAGGCACAACGCCGGCCTTGGCGTCCTTATTCGGGTGAAGCAGCGGTACTCGCGAATTGGCTGTCTGGTCGCCGTACGCTGGCCAGTCCACCGCGCCGTTTATTGCGAAGGAGCTCGTCTGCCGTTTTCGATGTTCTGGCGATTGCGCTTCGGTAGCGTTCGAGACGCGCAGATCGAGGAAAGCGAAAGATCACGGATCCATAGTTGGCGACGTCTGGATCCCCGACCAGGCGGGAACGCATCGTTGCGTCAGACACGTGGAAGATGTCATGGATAGCTTGTCCTACTTGACCGCGCACGAGCGCGTCTAGTGAATTGCTGTCGGCTCTCCTATCGCTGTCATGCAAGACCAAAGCGCGGCAGGCAGGAGACACCCATGGTCCGGCCATAGTGCGTGTAACGGTCCTTCTGGCAATTTCTCCTCACTTTGTTCTAGTCCAAGCGCAGATCACAATTCTGCGACGTCCAGAACAGCGACCCGGCGGCTAACACCTAGGAGAAGACGTGTCTCGTGGTCGTCCAAGTTCGAGTTGTGCCAGTGCAACACTAGGCGCACTGGTGAAGTCGCGCTCACCGCAGCCGGATACTTGCGCCGACGCCGCGCGGACGGGGCAGCTGCGCGTGTAAGCGCGTAAGCTCCAGGAGACGCTCGCGCACGCTTCCTTGTGCCGGTCCGCTGCGTCCGCTGCTCGCATCGACGTGAATCAGCATCTGCTCGCCCGTCGCCGCCGGCTCTTCACCCTCCCGCGTGATGACATGAAACAGGTGAAGGCGCTTGTCGTCTGCGCCAAGGACCTGCGTGAGCACCTCGACGCGATCTCCAGCATGCAGTTCCCGGAGATGGGAAAGGTGCGTCTCGAGCGTGTAGTAACTGCCGAATTTGGACCGGTACCCGCTGTCGATGCCGATGTAACTCAGGACGTTGTCCGTTGCCATGCCGCATAGCTGAAGATATCGGCACTCAGTGACGTGGCCGTTGTAGTCAAGCCAGTCATGCCGCATCTCTAACGGCTGCATCCGCAGCGGTCCAGAGCCGCAATTGTGAGATATGTCCTCAGACATAAGCTTTGAGCGCGAGTTTCTCGCGCACTTCGTCCGGCCGCATCACCCGCACTCCGATACTTTCGAGGATTTGTACCGACCGCTCGACGAGTTCGGCGTTGGTCGCAAGCCTTCCGCGCGACAGGTATAGGTTGTCCTCCAATCCTACTCGCACGTTTGCGCCGGCTAGTGCCGCCATAGCGACATACGGAAGCTGCATCCGCCCTATCGAAAAGGCCGAGTAGACGGCACCCGGCGGGATCTGGTTCACCATCGCCATCAGCGTGGCTGGATCGGCTGGCGCGCCATAGCGGATACCCATGCACAGCTGGATCAGCGGCTTAGTGATCAGCCCCTCCTCGATCAGGTCGCGCACCAACCACAGATGACCGGTATCGAACACCTCGAGCTCAGGACGCACGTCGAGCTCCTGCAATCGCGCCGCCATCTTGCGCAGCGTCGGGTAAGTGTTGATCATGACGTATTCTTTGGCGCCGAAGTTCATCGACCCACAGTCGATCGTGCAGATTTCAGGGCGCAGCTCTTCCACGTGCACGAGCCGTTCAAGCGCGGGCGCCATATCGGTCCCAGATGGATCCGGCGGAAGGGGAGCGTCGGGCCCACCCAGCACAAGATCGCCGCCCAATCCAGTCGTTAGGTTAATCACCGGGTTCACATCCGACTTCCGAATTCGCTGCACCACTTCCCGATAGAGAGCGGGGTCTCGCGAGCCCCGCCGGGTTTTCGGATCACGCACGTGGATGTGCACCACCGCCGCCCCTGACCGCGCGGCCTCGATCGCCGATTGCGCGATCTCCTCCGGGCTAACTGGCACGTGCGGGCTAAGATCCACAGCCCCCCCGCTGCCAGTGACTGCGCACGTAATGAACACCTCGGAAATCATTGTCACCTCGTCCCCCGCTGACTGAACCTGTCCTCCCAAGGAAGGCAAGACAGGACCTAAAAACTCAAAAGATAGTACCGGGCCGTGGAAACTGCATTTAAGTAATATAGTCGGTCGAAACGCCGAAATTCTGCGTGGATTGTCCAAAACGTGAAGTGTTATCTCGTCGTAAGTTTAAAGGGCCGCAATGGACCCCGAAAGCAGGGCCCTTCGTGCGCATGCTAAATGAAGGGCATTGACCGGTGCGATAGGGCCACCGCATCATCGGAAAGAGGAGCGCGTCAACGCGTACTCGCGTCGATCGGCTGGATGGCGAGAGCTGCTGGACCCGACAACCATTTGGTTTCTGCGCGTCGCAGAGAGATGGTGTGGCGGTTGAAATGCCCGGCTCTCGTGGTCGCCGGTGGGCGCAGCGTCGTCAGCGTGTCTGAGGCGATCAGACGTCAAAATGATTGCGAGGGCGCGTGGGTCGATCTCGAAGTGGCGATGCCGCGGATACGCAAGTTGGCTCCTGGCATGCCCGAAGGACTGCTTCCCAACGGCACTGTCGGGACCCAGCCCAAAGGAGCTCTTCAGAGATTGCGAATACGAAGCGCTATCGAAGGAAAACAGTACGATTTCGTTCCTGTGCGGGCATCATCAAATACGGGCTTTGCCTTCGTGCAGAGATTAGACGTCTTGTTGTCGGGCGACTTGTCCAAAGAACTCTTGCGCGAAACACGCCTCCGCTCGGCGAGGCCCCCTGAGACCGGCGAGCGAGTGCTTGTGCTTGGCGACTGCATGCAGCCCTCCATTGGCATGCACAACTGCCTCACTCCTACACCATGGTAAGGCCGATGGTCCTTACCCTTGCCGATGCATTCGGCTTCCGGGGCATGCAGGGAATAGACCTTCGGCCCGCGTTGACGTTGCTGCTGCTCGCGCACACAGACGAGCCGGCGGCCGCAGCTTTGCGAACGCCACTCGAGCCCGCTGTCATCGTCGATCTTGCGGCGATGTCGCCGATCACGCGGCCGAGACAGGTGCGCAGCTTTTTTAGCACCCGGTTGGCGCACTTGAACTGCTTGGCGTGGGCATAGCGCTGATGCTGGATCGGGGCGAGCTTGCCCATCGCGCATAGGAGGGCCGGAGGGAGCGTTGTTCATTTCTTCGCTCCCGTCGGCGGTTTCGTGACCGTCGTATCCGCGGCACTCGGCCCCGGTGCTATGGTATCCGACTTGGCCGTCTTGGCATCGATGGCCCATCGAGCGCAAGACGATGGGCGTGATGCACGAGGCGGCCGAAGATAGCAGGTAATGTCGCATGACGTGTGGACTGACGCCCTTGCCGGCGATCGTCGGCGCAGCGCGCGAGGCTGCGGCGACGTGCTTGGCGAGGATGCACTCGAAGCCCGAGCGCGTCGTGGCCTGTGCTCGTGCGCTGAGGAACAGCTCAGGAGCAGCACTGGCAGGGCGCACTCTGAACCAAGCCTTCACCGCGGTCGCCGTTTCGTTCCAGAGCGGCAGGACTCGCTCGCGACGTCCCTTTACCATGACGTGCACGCTGGACAACGTCTGGCGGTCGATCTGATCGAGCCGGAGACCGACCAGCTCCGACACGCGTAATCCTGCAGCAAGCCAGATGCAGCATGGCCTGGCCTCGAATGCCGGACATCGTACTCGCGTGTGGCGCATTGAGCAGCGCCTGCAGCTCTTCGTCGACGCCGCCGACTGCAAGTCTTTCCCTGATGAGCCGGCAGGCGTAGTGGCGAGCAGAACCCTCGTAGTTGCTCACGGTCAAGCAGGTATGAGCGCCTCCCGCTACGCGAGATCGAAAGCTTCTCGAGTTCCCACGACTGCGTCTTCCGATGGCTGGAGCGCAAACTCGCGAATAGTTCGCCGCCGCACAGACTCGGGGTTCCAAAGATACGATATAGCCTCCCAGGAGGTGAAGTTCGCCGAGGTGGGCTTCGCGTATACGAAATCCTGCAAGTTACTGGCAAAATGCGAAGGTCTTTGTAACTTGGCAAACTCAGACCTCTGCGAGCAATCCGCCATGAGCTTCGTTCAAAGTGGCGGGGATGATAGCCTTGCGATGCGAGCTGACGAACCTTGAGGCGCAGCACAACAAGAGAATAGGTATCGGGTCCCGCGCATAAAACAGTTCCTCTCTTCAGTGCTGGCGCAGAATTTCTCGACTTAGATCGGTTAATTTGGAGAATACCAACCTCGATTCTAGATATCTTTTCGCCGTGGCATCGCAGAGCGGACGGTCGATTGGAATTCTCAACCTGGAGCGAGGAGTGCCAGCCGGCGCCCCGCCTCCACCGCCGCGCCAGGGCTCTTTATTGAATCCGTCTACCTTCAACTTTCCGGTTATTGCAGAAGCTGTCGCGGGAGCTTGGGTTGAGAACGTGGTCCGGGGCTTGCGCCGGCCTACGTCGCCGCGGCTCGGCGATTGGTTGAGCGCGGGGCCGTAGCGATAAGCTCCACCTGCGAGTTGCGTCTATCTGAGCGACGACGTGCGCGCGCTAGTTTTGGTCTATGGTCATGATGAATTGTGGTCAAGCTGTCCAATTCGGAATGCACGGTGCAGATGGAGCCCGCGCGTGATCACCATCGGCTAAAAGATGGAGTACTTTCGCGCGCTCGAAGCGCGAAAGGGAACGACACGTTTCGCCTGAGCAGGGTCGGCTTGGTCTTCGGGAGCTCCGCCTTCATCCGAGGGCGGCATAAAGGGGGAGAATAGACGATGAGGATGTCACTGACCATCGCGAGCACGCTGGCCGTCATCGGCCTGACAGCGGGCATGTTCGTTTCAACAAAACCGGCCCTTGCGGACGATCAGCTCACGATCACGGCGGGGGGTGGCTCCTTTCAGCGGGTCCTTCGCAAGGTCATCTTCGATCCATTCTCGAAAGTGAGCGGAATCAAGATCAACGAAGCCGAGTACGATTACGGTAACGCCAAGATCCGCGCCATGGTCGAGACCAAGACAGTGAGCTGGGACGTGGTCTACGCCAGCGAGTCGCAGATCCAGCAGTTGTGCGCAGAGGGTTTGATCGAGACAATCGACTGGAAGGAGCTTAGCCTCGACCGGACCAAGTTCGAGGGAAACTACACGGCATGCGGCGTTCCAGTCATCGACTCTGCCACCGTGGTCGTCTATGACGAGGACAAGCTGCCAAACGGCCCGAAGACGATCGCAGATTTTTTTGATCTGAAGAAATTTCCGGGTAAGAGAGGCTTATATAAGAGTGCCCCTCTCGAGTGGGCCCTGATCGCAGACGGCGTGCCTATCAAAGACGTCTACAAATTGCTCAACACGCCAGAGGGAATCGACCGCGCCTTCAAGAAGCTCGACACGATCAAGAAGGACATCATTTGGTGGACGGCCGGCGCGCAGCCGATGCAGTTGCTGGCTGATGGTCAGGTCGTCATGACTGACGCTTGGCATGGCCGAATCTATGATGCGGTCAAAAACTCCGGCAAGCATTTCGGGATCATGTGGGACGCCGCGCTTTTGAATGGGAACGCTTGGGTAATTCCCAAAGGAACTCCGCGATTGGACAATGCCTACAAGTTCATCGCGTTCGCAAGTTCGCCACAGGCGCAAGCCGAGGTGGCAAACGACACTGCTTACGGGCCGACCAACAAGGACGCGATGGCGCTGGTCAATCTGGCGGTGCTGCCCCACCTTCCGAATAACCATATGGAAAATGCTCTGCGGATAGATTCAATCTTTTGGAGTGAGAAGAGCGACGAAGTCCGCCAGCGCTTTACCGCTTGGCTTGCGAAGTAGGCCTCAACGATGACACGGTAGCGATGACTTCCGCTATCTTCGCCTCCACTTCGCGGACAAATGCTGCCGAGGAGCTACCTATATAGCGCTCTCTGGAGATGCTGTCCCGCGACGACTCCAACGCTATCGATTGTATCAAATGCTTTACTAAAGCGCAGTCCAGCCGCTCCAGACTTCTCAACATGTCAAAGCGTGAGTGCCTATGAATTTTTCACTTCCCAATTTTTCGATCGATTTGAGCGGTCAGACCGCACTTGTGACCGGCGCATCGTCGGGGCTGGGCGTACGGTTCGCCAAGGCACTCGCACGTTGCGGGGCTCATGTGGCGTTGACGGCGCGGCGGCTCGAGCGACTCGAGAGCATCGCGGAAGAGATTAACGTTGCTGGCGGCAGAGCCATACCGCTGCAGCTCGATGTGACGAATGCGGACCAGTTGAGGTCGGTTGTCGCAGAAGCAGAGCGCCAGCTCGGTCCTGTGACAATCCTTGTCAACAATGCGGGCGTTCCTGACGCGCAACATGCAACCAAGATGTCGATCGACCTGATCGATCTCGTGCTAGACACGAATGTCCGAGCGCCCTACGTACTGTCCTGCGAGGTCGCGCGGCGATTGATCGGGGCAAAGCTTCCCGGCCGCATCGTCAACATCGCGTCGTCGTCGGCCTACCACTATAGTGGAAACGGGGCTGCGCTCTATTCGGTCAGTAAGGCCGCAGTGGTGCGCATGAGCGAAGCGCTCGCGGTCGAATGGGCAAAGTTCAACATCAATGTCAACACGATCGCACCCGGTGCTTTCTCGTCCGAAATGATGGATGGTCTGCTGCAACGCGTGGGCGACATCGCGAAGGGATTTCCACGGCCGCGCATCGGTGACCCGGCGCAACTCGACAGCACGTTGCTGTTCCTGGTCTCACCGTCATCGGACTTCGTGACCGGCGCCTGCGTGCGCGTCGACGACGTTCAGGAGGGCAGGTAGCTAAACGCCCGCTCCGGACGAACTCTCCACAGATCGATTGCAGGATCCATGCCAGCGTTATACACCCCCTGCGGCGAGTGCGCATGTCTCTGGAAGCAGCCCCACCGGTTGGAGCCACGACAGAATAATTTGCGAGCTAGCACAGTCAAAGGAAGAGCGCCGTCTCGGCTGACGCTTCCGTCGGACGGGAGCAATTCATCCGCTCGAGTTAGCCACGATGCGATTGTCTCGGTTTCAGTGCGACACGAGGCCTGAATGCTTTTCTGCATCCTTATCGAAGAAGTCATAGGCAACGACAACAATCGTGTCGCGCGGCATGAGGCGCCCAGCGGCGCCACTAAGCCGTATGCTCCCAGATCTTCAATCACGTAGGTTGCAAAGCGCGCGCCGATTTCATGTCTGAGCCCGGTGTTTGCCTCTTGACTTCGGCCAAGAGCCCGAGTCGCCTATTCGATTATCGGCAAATCTTGAGGATCGACGCTCCCGACCGTCAATTCTAAGAGGCGCGCTTGTCTATCTTCGAGCCCCATTAACATTCGAAAGTCGCGCTCGCAGAGACAATCTCGGCCAGGTTATCTTAAGCCGCTTTCTTCCGGGTATCTCATCCCGCTATCAACACCTTGCAGCCCTCTCGGTGTCATCACGGGTCCAATGCTGGCGCGTCTGTCCCAGTTATTCGTGGCCCGTTGATCAACTATCATCGGAGCACCAAACATGCCGAGCCCCTTCGCGCCTGTATGAGCGACTGAACTCGCATCGCGGATCTAGTGAAGACTTCGAGAATCGAGGTGAGTTTTGCCAATTCTTGTAACGTGGCGGCATTGGCAGCAGTCCGATAGAAGTAGCGCTCGTACGGTGGCTGCCCCTGTGCAGAATCCGGTTTATGTCTCCTGCAGTATGTGCGCGAAAGTCATCGATCAACCGTCGGTGGCGATGGATGTCGAACATCCAACATCGCGCGCGGAGCGCCGCAGCACCGATGCCGGGATCTTTACCCCGCCTGACGCTTGCTATCGTCACCACCCGCCGTACGTAGCTAGGACCAGCGCAGTCGCGGAAGTTACGGAACGAGCCGTTGTGGAAGCTTGCGGTACGGTCCGCTGGGATTGTCTCCGCGGCAGACATTTTGGTGAGCTCCTGGATGATCGCGTACCATGGCACCGGTTGCCGGAGCCCGAAACCGCCGCTGCTGAAACTCAAGACGCCTGGGTTTCAGCTTCGGTAGATTCAGATGATCGGCGCCGTCATCCTTCTTGAGTTCGGTCGGCCCCCCAAGGCGGCGTCCATGTTGAAATTTTCCGCTTTATCTTGGAGCCTCGTAGGGACAACACCAGCCTGTGTGATGGCGGCGGGGTGAAAGAAGTCCCCTCGCCGCTTTTAAGTTATTTCGCGAGCCAAGCGGTAAACCGCTGCTGCAGCTCTTCACCTCTATCAGCCCAAAAGACGGGGTCGAAGAGCAGCGCGTTAGCCATATTGTGGGGCGCGGTGGGCAGGTGCGGCAGGACTGCAGGTTCAATGAGCGCGATCGCGTCCTTATTTGCGGGCCCGTATGGAATATAATGAGTCTGGTCGGCCTGTGCCGCTGGCGAGCTGGCAAAGACGATAAACCTGTAAGCAGCTTCCAACCGTGGATTGCCCTTGGGAATCGCCCACAAGTTCCAGTCCAATATCTGTGCTTCCCACATGATTTCGAAGTGCTTGCCGGAGTTCTTGTTTACGTCATAGATCCGGCCGTTCCAAGCCGCGGTCATCACGACCTGACCATCCGCGAGAAGTTGCGGCGCTTGGGCGCCGGCCTGCCACCAGACGATGTCATTCTTGATCGTGTCGAGTTTTTTGAAAGCTCGATCGACTCCCTCAGCCGTGCGGAGGACATTGTAGACGTCCTCAATCATCACACCGTCGGCGATCAGCGCCCATTCGAGATTGTAACCGGGACTCTTGTAGAGTCCCCGCTTACCAGGGAATCTCTGTGTGTCGAACACGTCGGCGAGAGTCTTTGGGCCATTCGGCAACCTGTCCTTGTCGTAAGCAAAGATCGTAGCGTAGACAATAGATGGCACTGCGCAGTCGAACTTGTCCGCCCCCGTGAACCTGGACCGATCGAGGCCCAACTTTTTCCAGTCGATGGTCTCGATCATACCTTCGGCACAGGCCTGTATGGCAGCCCGCGAAGAGATGTCTAGCACATCCCAATTGATGCTCCTCGATTCGACCATAGCTCGGATTTTGGAGATCTCACCGGTGTACTGGTCCTCTGTAATCTTTGTGCCGGTCTGTCTTGCATAAGATTCAAAATAGGCCTTGCGCTGGCTCATCTGATACGCGCCGCCCCAGCTAGTAATCGTAAGCTGATCGTCGGCAAAGGCGCGGGCTACCGGCGCAAGCAATGCCGCTGCCAAGCTGCTCGCGACCAGAGCACCGATAAGTATGAACGAGTTCCTCATCTTCTTTTTCCTCCCGATTATGCGTCTTTGGATAGGGTGGCCTACCCGAAACCATCAGTGGCCAGAGGATCAGGCGCTAAACGCTCAACACCGCGCAGTGCCAAGTCGCGCCACTCTCCTCCTCAGCATACTCCGTGAGTTCTAGCTGCATCCGCTTGGTACGTTTCACTGGGACGCGCGGGCATGGATTGTCCGATAGCCTCCCCGTCGTGCACCCGGCCTCCCTCTGCCCATTAAACTCAGGGTGCCGAGGAATAATAGGCGACGTCTCATCCTTCATAGTGATGGCAGTGAACCGGCCAAAGATTTTCCTATCGAGTGAAACGGAGCGCTCAGCCCTGCGCCACGCCCCAGATCTCCACGGTAATGCCGGGACTGTGCATCATGGGCTTCGGCACAAGCGTCATTGCTGGAAGTGCTCCACCGACGTAATCACCGAGTGTCGCGGCAAAAGCTATTGTTTCCGCCTCCGTACCGGTCGAGATGAAATAGCAGACCATCAGCTTCAGGTCCGCCGGCCTCCGCTCGAACGAGCGAAGCAAGTCCTCAATATAGCTCATCGTGAATCGCGTCTGCGGCAGGAGCTGACCGTCCAGCACGCGCAATCCTTTGTTGCTGTAGGGACGCGACGGCACTTGGCCGCCGAGCCATATAGTATCGCGCAGCCTGATCGCCTGACGATAGGGCAGAGGTATCGGCCAATCCCACACCCGCTTAGGCCAATGATCCTCACGCGGGATGTATTTGTCGAAGCCGTTCCACAGCTCTCGCATGGCCATCACCTCAATCTTGGTCAACGCTCCCTCTGGGTTGAGGCGGTGACAAGGCACCACTGTCGCCGGCGGGCCCGGCTCACGAAAGTGACTCGCCCGCGCCTCGGCAAGCGGCACCCATTGCTCGCGCGTCGTACCGAAATAATAGCCTTCCATCTTGACGGAATCCTGGAAGGAAGCGCCGAGCGCAGCAAGCGTCTTGGCGTGCTTCGCCATGATGAAGTGGGTCTGGGCCGCGCCGTCGTCTGGATGCAGCATCGTACCGTCGACATCCTCCGCCGTGCGGTTGGCCACAGCGATGAACTCACCGGTGCGCAGGCCAGCGGTGACCGTCCGGTCGTCAAAGAGAGCTCTCCTGCGCTGCGGCAAAGGGCGCGGCACGGATCGGATGTCGGAATGTGTCCGCCAGCCCCGTTGGGCGATCGCCTGGATCTGAATTGTCTGGCCTGAGAAAGGCTGCAAGGGCTCCGGTACCGTGCTGATCGCAGGCATTGGGTCGGTCGTGAAGAAACGGGCGAGGGCTGCAATCACCTCCCAGTCGTTACGTTCGGCAGTGTAGTGCGCCTTAAGCCGCACGACGTCATCGAGGTTACAGGATTCCACCGCGAGCGCTTCCGCCACATTCGCCATGGCGCCTTGGATTTGCCTCTCGAAGTCGTCAGGATTGCGGATCCGACCCGCTGCATCGAAATCGCCCGCTCCGCCTATGAAACTTAACACGCCTGCGCTGCCAGACAGATGGTGGGCGCGCTGGATCGGCAGTTGCCAAATGATAGGCGCCGTCTTGTCCATGTGTCCCCTAGCTTTCTGATCGAGAAATGTTCTCATGAGGCCGGGCGCGGCTCTTTCGGCCATGCCTCCGCACTAATGCCATCTGCCAGTGAATCAAAATGCTCGTCGGCACCGATCTTCTTGCGCTTCGTCCGTTGAATGCGGCGAGGAAAACACAAACCACCTCGCCGCTACATCATTCGGGGCTACTTTGCGAGCCACGTATTAAAGCGCTGGCGTAGTTCGTCGTTTTTCTCGCTCCAGAAGACTGGATCCTGCAGGACTGCATTATCAATGTGGTCCGGTGCATTAGGAAGATTGGGCAAAACCGCGGGATCAATGAGTGCCATCGCGTCCTTGTTGGCGGGTCCGTAGGCGGTGAGGTTCATCACGTCGGCCTGAGCCCGGGGTGAACCGGCGAAGGCGATGAATTTGTAGGCTTCGTCTAGCCGCGAAGTGCCTTTGGGAATTACCCAGGCAACACCGTTCAGCACTGCCCCATCCCACATGATCTCGAAATGCTTCCCGGAATTCTTAACGGCATCGTAGATACGGCCGTTGTAGGCAGCCGTCATGATAACTTGGGCATCGGCGAGAAGCTGCGGCGGCTGTGCGCCAGTCTCCCACCAGACAACGTCCCTTTTAATTGTGTCGAGCTTCTTAAACGCGCGATCTACTCCCGCAGGCGTGTTGAGGACCTTGTAGACGTCCTTGATCGCCACGCCATCGGCGATTAACGCCCATTCGAGGTTAATTGCCGCCCCTTTCCATAGTCCTCTTTTGCCGGGGTATTTCTGGAGATCGAACAGGTCGGCGATTGTCTTTGGGCCATTCGGCAGCTTATCTTTGTCATAAGTTATTACTGTCGCTGAAGTTGAATCGGGCAACCCACAGTCATTCTTGTCGGCTCCCATGAACTTGGCCCTGTCGAGGCCTAACGTCTTCCAGTCTAGCGTCTCGATGACACCGTCCGCGCACAATTGAACGGCCGCCCCAGCAGTGACGAAGACTACGTCCCAGCTGACGGTCTTGGTCTGGACCATGGCGCGGATTTTGGAGGCGCTGTAATCGTACTCGTCTTCAGTGATGTTAATCCCGGTCGCCTTCGAGAACGGCTCGAAGAGAACTTTGCGCTGGACCTGCTGGAACGCCCCCCCTCCCGAAGTGATCGCGAGATGATCACCGGCAAAGACAGGTTTCGGCGACGCGAATATCGCCGCTACCAAGCCCGTCACCGCCAGAGCACTGGCGGCTCTCAATAAGTCGCTCATCTTCTGCTCTCTCCCTGTTGTGCCGCTCCGATGGAAGCAGCGCTCCTGAAGTCCTATCCCACCTGGTTGCGGGTTGCCTCTGCCGCCATTACGACGCGTCGAGCGCCCGGCAATCCTCGGTTTTCCACCCGATGGTGATCTCCGCGCCAGGCTCGAGGTGTGCCGCACCTTCCGAATTCGGCAGCTTGATCACGAAATCCTCGTGGCCGCACACCGAGACACGGGTGCGAACGTGATCACCCAAATAGATCAACTCAGTAACACGCGCGCTAAACACATTAGGCAGCGAGCCAGGCGCCGGATTCAACTTCACTCGCTCTGGCCGCAACGACAGCACGGTCGGCCGGCCAGCCGTCTCGACGTTGATGGCCAGCGCCTGCACGGTGCCGGCGCTCGGAATCTCCACGGTGCAGGTCCTGCCGTTCATCGCCACAATCTTCCCATGCAGCCGGTTGTTTTCGCCGATGAACTCGGCGACAAAAGCGTTTTGCGGCCGCTCGTAGAGCTCAGCCGGCGCAGCGAGCTGCTGGATAGCCCCGTCGTTGAACACCGCTATGCGGTCCGACATGGTCAGCGCCTCGCCCTGATCATGCGTCACATAGACCACGGTGACGCCGAGATCCTCGTGGATATGCTTGATCTCAAGCTGCATGTGCTCGCGCAGCTGTTTGTCCAGCGCGCCGAGCGGCTCGTCCATCAGCACGAGCTTGGGATCGAAGACGAGCGCGCGGGCCAGCGCGACACGCTGCTGCTGGCCGCCAGAAAGCTGGCCCGGTCGGCGCCGGCCATAGGCGCCGAGCCGAACCATATCGAGCGCCCGCCCGATCCGGGCCTCGGCCTCGGCCTTGCCGACTTTTCGAACTTTGAGAGGGAAGGCAAGATTCTCTTCCACAGTCATATGCGGAAAGAGAGCGTAATTTTGGAACACCATGCCGATGTCGCGCTTATGTGGCGGCACCTTCTCGATCGACCGACCCGCCAGCAGGATCGAACCATGGGTGGGCGCCTCGAAGCCCGCCAGCATCATGAGTGTCGTCGTCTTGCCGGAGCCGGAAGGCCCCAGCATCGTCAGAAACTCGCCCCGCTCGATCTCCATGTTGAGATTCTTAACGACGAGCGTCTCGCCGTCATAAGTCTTCTGAATATTCCAAAACCTGACAAACGCATCGTTCGTGCTTGGCATCAACTCTCGTTCCTCCCGCGCGTCCCGCAACTTTGAGTGCCGCGGCGCCCGTAGCCTCTTGTAGCCTTTCGAGAGGCCGAGAACGCAGACGCTCGAAGACACCTTCGGTTCGTCAAAGAAGCTTCGCTCGCATCGCCAGCACTGCGACTGATGGACGGCTCTCTCGGCTTTCACGAAAACGTTAGCCAACTCTTTGAGCAGATTTCCGCGAAAGGAGAGGCTCCAACAGTCGAATTTCTGCGTCGGGCCGGCAAACTCGAAGTTTTCGCGCTAGCCTCATCCGGGTGGTGAATGCTGGTAACCGTTTATCCCAGCTGGAACAAAGACACATTCCTGTGCCTTTCGTTCACCGCGCTTTATTCACGCGCGAGCAACAGTTTGCCACGTTGCTCGTACAGCGCAGTACCTATAGATCGACCGCAGAAAACTTGTCCACGCACGCGCAACCGGTTCATGGCTCGGGCCGCTATTCAGTTTGACGTCCATTGGCTTCGATCGAACGTTTTTAGCGCGATGACCGAACGTTCGCCGATAACGGCGCACCGCGAACGTCTCGTGAGCTTGGCCTAATACGCAGCCACCGCCAGGCGCTCGAAGTCACCGCAAAGAGCAACCGCGAGTTGCGGCTCCGACCGCATGATCGGTAACAAGCCATAGAAGCGAAATCTACGTTATGGCGCGCCGACGGACCAGGACGCCCGATCGACGCTGTCCTGCCAGGGCTCTCAGGTTCACCTTGGCTTCGCCAACGCTCCAGGACGCAGGCTGTCTGCTTGCTCGAACCGGGCACGTGAGATTGCGAACACGCCAGTTTCTCAAATCCGATAATACGCCACCAACTCATCAGGCCTCAGAAGATTTCGAACAAGCCTGCGGCGCCCATGCCGCCGCCCACGCACATGGTGACCACACCGTACTTCGCGCCGCGGCGCCCTCCCTCGTACATCAGATGAGCGGTGCAACGGGCACCGGTCATGCCGTAGGGGTGACCGATGGAGATTGCGCCGCCCGAGACATTTAGTTTTTCGTTCGGGATGCCTAGCTTGTCGCGACAGTAGAGCACCTGGGAGGCAAAGGCCT
Source organism: Bradyrhizobium sp. NDS-1 (assembly GCF_032918005.1). Taxonomy (NCBI): domain Bacteria; kingdom Pseudomonadati; phylum Pseudomonadota; class Alphaproteobacteria; order Hyphomicrobiales; family Nitrobacteraceae; genus Bradyrhizobium; species Bradyrhizobium sp. NDS-1. Next base: position 2,404,407 of record NZ_CP136628.1, on the reverse strand, counting down.
CGTTCAGCTCCCAGATGTCAATGTCCTCGACCCTGAGGCCGTTGCGCTCGAGAAGCTTGGGTATCGCGAAAACCGGACCGATGCCCATCTCCTCGGGCCCGCAGCCGGCGACAGCCATGCCGCGGTATGCACCGAGAGCCTTCAGGCCGCGCTTCTCGGCCTCCTTACGTTCCATGAGCAGGACCGCTGCAGCGCCGTCCGAGAGCTGGCTGGCGTTGCCGGCCGTGATGTATTTGCCTTCCTTCACGTAGCGGCCGCCCTTGAAGACAGGAGACAGCTTCTTGAGGTCGTCTAGCGTCGTCCGCGGCCGATTTCCCTCATCGGCGATGATCACAACCTCCTTGTCAGCTGTCTCGCCCGTTTCCTTGTTGACTAGCACTTTCATCACCGAGTTGACCGGAACGATCTCGTCAGCGAAGCGGCTTTCGGCCTGAGCCCTAGCGGTGCGGAGTTGGGACTGAAGCGCGTACTCGTCTTGGGCCTCGCGGCTGATGCCGTACCGCTCCGCTACGATCTCGGCCGTCTCGATCATCGAGACCCAAAGCTCGGGCACGTGCTCGGTTAGCCAGGGATCGAACGCCATGAAGTGGTTGGACTTGTCGTTCTGCACCAGACTGATCGACTCTACGCCAGCACCAATGGCGATCGGAGCGCCATCCTGGACGATGTATTTGGCCGCGGTCGCCACAGCCATCAAGCCCGACGAACACTGACGGTCAATCGTCATACCGGAGACGGCTTTTGGCAGGCCGCCGCGCAGGGCGGCCTGCCGAGCAATGTTGTTGCCGGTAGTGCCCTGCTGCATCGCGGCCCCCATGATAACATCATCAACTTCGTCCGGATCGACACCCGCTTGGGCGATGACGGCCCTGATCGCTTCGCCGCCGAGAGCAGCGCCATGGGTGTTGTTGAAGGCTCCACGATAAGCCTTGCCGATTGGAGTCCTTTTGGCGGCGACGATAACAGCTTCACGCATTTGGGGTGGGTCCTTTAATTTCTTCCCTACGGGAAAACATGCTGCGACTTGGGCGAGAGGTTAGAGGCAAAAGACCGGAGCTGATTGGCTCTTCCCCAGCTTTTTGCTTCACCCGCTACCCTAAATTAGCGGTCTGGGAGACTACGCTGGTCGCTTGAAGTCGGCGAACTTTTTACCTTCCGCGACTAACTGCTCAAGCAAACCGGCTGGCTTGAAATCGTCGCCGAGAGCGGCGTGGAGCTCCTTCATCTTGGCGAGGACCCTATCTAGTCCGATCTGATCGGCGTAGTACATTGGCCCTCCGCGATAGACCGGCCAGCCGAAGCCATAGACCATGATCACGTCGATGTCGCCCGGCCGCGACGCGACGCCCTCCTCAAGGATCCGCGCGCCTTCATTGATCATAGGGTACATCACGCGTTCGATGATTTCGTCTTCGCTAACGACGCGACGTTTGCGCCCGAGCCGAGTTAACGTCTGCTCTATCATTTTTTCGACCTCGGGATCCGGTATCGCGGTCCGGGAGCCCGCTTCATACTTGTACCAGCCCCTTCCGGTCTTTTGGCCAAAGCGGCCCGCTTCGCACAGCGCATCCGCGATCTCCGATTTGCTTCCCCGATCCTTGCGTGAGAGCCAGCCGATATCCAATCCGGCCATATCGCTCATCACGAACGGTCCCATCGGCATTCCAAACTTCGTCAGGGCCGCATCGACCTGCTGCGGCAGCGCGCCTTCAAACAGGAGCTTATCCGCCTGCTTGCCGCTCTGATCATACATGCGATTACCGACGAACCCATGGCAGACACCTACGACGACCGGCACTTTGGCGATCTTGCGCGAAATCGAGATCGCGGTCAGCAGCGCCTCCGGCGCAGTTCGCGAGCCGCGCACGATTTCGCACAATTTCATGATGTTGGCAGGCGAGAAGAAATGCATCCCAAGCACGTCCTGCGGACGTTTTGTCACTCTCGCGATCTCGTCCATATTGAGATAGGATGTGTTTGACGCAAGCACTGCGCCGGGCTTGGCGTATCGGTCGAGCTGGCGAAAGACTTCCCTCTTCACGGCCATCGTCTCAAACACCGCCTCAATGATGAGGTCAGCATTCTTTGCATTGTCGACGCCAACTGCGCCGTTGATCAGGGCCATCCGTGTGGCGGGAGCATCCGCGGGGATACTGCCACGTGCAGCGGACGCGTTCCAGGTTTCGTGGATCAAACTCAGGCCCCGCTTGAGCTGCGCTTCCGTGGTCTCGATCAGGGTCACAGGAACACCGGCATTGGCAAATGACATTGCGATGCCGCCTCCCATTGTGCCGGCCCCGACGATTGCGACGCGCGCAATTTGGCGCGGCATTGTTCCGTCCGGGATGCCAGCGATCTTGTTCGCTGCACGCTCGGCGAAGAATGCATACCGCTGCGCCTTGGACTGATCGCTTTCGACGAGCTTGCGGAAGCCCGCGAGCTCCTTTTTAAGCCCCTCTTCGAATGGTAGGTCGATCGCGGCGCCAATTGCGTCAGCGGCAGCAAATGGCGCTTCCGCCCCGCGGGCTCGCCTAGTCATCAAAGTGACGGCTCTGGTGAAAATCGACCGGTCGGCCTTTGCCGCGGCGAGCTTTGTATCGTCGTAGCGGAGCATGCGCAACGGCAGCTGCTCGGCCAGAACCCTACGAGCGAATGCTTCACCGCCCGTCGCCGGACTTTCCACGATGTCCTCGATCAGACCGGTATTCAGCGCTTCTGCCGCGGTGATCGGATCACCACCCACGATCATCTTGACAGCAACCTCCGCCCCAACGGCGCGAGGGAGGCGTTGCGTTCCACCACCGCCTGGCAGCAGGCCCAACTTGACCTCAGGCAATCCAAGCTTGGCGTCCTTGGTCGCGACGCGAAAATGGCATGCCAATGCCAGTTCCAACCCTCCACCGAGCGCGTTGCCGTGGATGGCAGCCACAATGGGCTTGGGCGACTCCTCAATTACCGCCAGAAGCTCGTCCCACGACGGTGGCTGCGGCGGCTTGCCAAATTCGGTGATATCAGCACCCGCAATGAAGGTGCGGCCAGCGCACGTCAAAACGACCGCCTTCAGCTCGGGGTGGGCAATCGCCAAATTTATACATTCCAAGATGCCGCCGCGGACCGCGGCGCTTAGCGCGTTCACGGGAGGATAGTCGACGGTGATAATGGCGACCTCATCATGATATTGGAGTTTCACGACCTTATTCATGCGACAACATCCCGCTTTGTGCTCCATTCTCTTGATCGCTGATCAGTCCTCCGAGTGAAGCCAGCCGCCGGAGATGATGTTCGGCATCGCCGAACAAAGCGTCTATCATTATCACGCGCTTGAAGTAGTGGCCGACGATGTACTCCATGGTCATGCCGACGGCGCCGTGCAACTGGATCGACTGCTGCCCGATCGCCTTAGCCGACTGACCGATTTGGGACTTTGCCGCCGAGATCGCCCGTGCGCGCTCCGTCGCATCTCCGGCTGCCATCATCGTGGCGTACATCGCCATCGAGCGCGACTGCTCCAGTTCGACGAACATGTCGACGGCTCGGTGCTGAAGCACTTGGAAGGAGCCAATAACCTTGCCGAACTGCTGGCGCGTCTTCAGATACTCCAGCGTGACCGATTGCATTGTTGCGAAGCAGCCGACGGCTTCCGAGCAAAGAGCTGCGGTCGCCTCCTCCGCGACCCGTGAGATGATTGGAAAGGCGCCCGCAGGCTCTCCAATGACATTTCCGGGTTGAACGCGCACATTTTCGAATGAGATTTCGGCTGCCCGCAGGCCATCCTGCGTTGGATAGCCACGGCGCATCAGGCCATGCGCATCGCAGTTGACGAGGAAGAGGCCAATCCCTTCCTTTTCCCGCGGCCCTCCCGCGGTTCTCGCCGACACGATGATCTTGTCGGCGCTATCGCCATGGAGCACAAGGCCTTTGACCCCGCTCAGCAACCAGCCGTCGCCGTCCTCCTTCGCCTCCGTCTCGACGTGAAACAGATCGTAGCGCGAATGTTTCTCGGCGTAGGCGAACGCGAGCTTTATCCGCCCTTCCGCAATAGCCGGGATCAGCTCGGCCTTTTGCGCATCGCTTGCCCCATGCCGCAGGATGCCTCCCGCGAGCACTACAGTCGCAAAGTAGGGCTCAAGGATTAGTGCGTTGCCGAACTCCTCCATCAAAATCATCATTTCGACCGCGCCACCGCCGAAGCCGCCATACGCCTCCGAAAACGGCAGCCCCAGAAGCCCGAGTCCGGCATACCGCGCCCACATCGCCTCGCTAAAACCCAGTTTTTCGCTCTGGTACTTGCGTCGATGATCGAAGCCATAATTGTCGGCCATCAGCCGGTGAACGCTGCGCTTAAGAAGCCGCTGCTCCTCCGAAAGATCAAAGTCCACTCGTGAAATCTCCTGAACCGGGCCGTGCCAGCCCCCTTAAGCCCACTGCACAAAGGCCTACGCGCTTCGCCCACTCGAGCAACAAAGGACGTCAAAGACCAAGGATCGCCTTTGCGATGATGTTCTTTTGGATTTCGTCAGAGCCGCCATAAATTGAGACCTTGCGGGCATTGAAATAGGCAGGAGCGATAGCTGCGGCCCAAGCGGGACCAATCGGCGGACAGTTATGGCTCTGGATAAGGTCTTCCGACAGGTAGGGCAGCGCATAGGGGCCAATGACGTCCATCAGAAGCTGCGCTGTTGTCTGTTGGATCTCCGAGCCCTTAATTTTCAGGATAGCGCTCGCAGGGTCTTGGGTGGGAGTCTGCGGTTTGGCTGCGTTAGCGACCACGCGAAGCTGGGTTATCTCCAGCGCCTTTAGGCGAACCTCTAGGGCCGTCACCTTTTCGCGGAAGGTGGCCTGATCGATAAGTCGTCCATCACCCGTACAGGCCAGCGCAGCAAGTTCCTTGACACGCCGGATGCGTTCCTTGGCGGAGCCAACGCTGGCGATGTTAAACCGCTCGTTGCCAAGGAGAAACTTGGCGTAGCCCCAACCTTTATTCTCTTCGCCAACAAGGTTTTTGGCAGGAACGCGCACGTTGTCAAAAAAGACTTCGTTCACTTCGTAGCTTCCGTCGATCAGCTGGATCGGGCGCACGGTAATGCCGGGGGACTTCATGTCGATCAGGAGGAAGGAGATGCCCAGCTGCTTTTTGACGTCGGGATTTGTCCTGACCAGGCAGAAAATCCAGTCGGCGAATTGCGCGAGTGTTGTCCATATTTTCTGCCCATTGACGATGTAATTGTCACCGTCCCGAATGGCCCGCGTCTTAAGTGAGGCCAAGTCGGAGCCCGCGCCGGGCTCTGAGAAGCCCTGGCACCACCAATGATCGGCATTCACAATGCGCGGCAGGTAATACTTTTTTTGCGCTTCATTGCCGAAGGTATAAATCACCGGACCTACCAAGGACGCACCGAAGTCGGGCAGCCCTCGCACTGGATACATTTGGAGCTCTTCACCAAAGATATAAAGCTGGGCCGGGGTCCAGCCCGTTCCGCCATATTCCTTCGGCCAGTCAGGCACAGCCCAGCCTTTCTTGTGCAAAATGCGCGTCCAAGCGACCATCTCGTCTCTCGAAAGAGTTCGGCCATTGATTATCTTCCGCCGCGTCTCCAGCGGGACGCTATCTCGCAGAAATTGACGGACTTCTTCGCGGAATGCCCGCTCTTCCTTCGTGAACGCAATATCCATTCGATTGTCCCGAGAGAGAATTCTGCTTCCGCCGTCTTTCCGGTGTATATATTCGCGTGCTTAAGGATGAGGGCCATAGACATAACGATCCATGGGAGCAGCGCGCGACTCCTTTATCAATACGGTTCCAGAACAATCCCAACAAGAGCTTCTACTCCCAGCGCCGCAATTCGTGAGGGAGAAAAAAAGACGTAAACTGGACTGACGCACAAAAGCTGCAAACGGTCGCCGTCAGCGGAGAAATTCTGCGCAAAGGAGCACTCCCACGATCTTGAGCCCACACGGCGCCCTTTTTGCTAACGACGAGCTAACCGGTGCGCGATCCCTGGCGCTAATCATCACCATCTCCTTCAAGATGAGACCCTAGGCGGTCCTGCTTGCCGCTGTAGCAAAGGAGTTGTTCGCTTTGGATGCAATTTCTCGCGAGAGATGAGGCATGCGCGCGACAGCGGATCTAGCAGCTGCAAAGCAGTTGTTCGCGAGAGCGGAGCGTTTGTTTATTCAGTGCCGGCTCGAGGTGAGTTGGGCGGAAGGGCTTCGCGGTTCTCCCAATTTGGGAGTTCTGTCGGCAGAAGCGCTCCAAAGCTCTCGACCGGCTCACTCGCACACTCGTTGTGAAACAAACCGCGCCCAGAGCTGGCGTTCGACGCCTTCATCGAGAGCTACGCGCTGAAATACGAGAAGATGGCCGACTGCCGGCGCAAGGATTGAGACACGCGGCTCGTATTCTAGGACTTCCCATCCGAGCACTGGAAACATTTGCGGACGACCAACCCCAGCGAAAGCACCCTCGCCCCCGTGCGCCACCGCGCCATCCGATCGAAAGGGTTGTCTGTCGAAGGGACCGCGCTCGCCGTGGTCTTCAACTGGTCGAGGGCGCGCAGAAAAGCTGGCGCCGCCTCGATGCCACAACCAGTTGCCAAAACTCATTCTTGGTGTGAAATTCAACGACGGGATGGAGGTCATTGCCAAGCCGGCCGACCGTCAGCCCTTAACCGCCGCCGCCTGACCGGGCCCCGCCGCCAGCAGAATTTGGCGATAGTTCAGCACGGCGGGCGCTCCATCTTCTTCCGGTGTGCGCACGGGCTGAAGCCGCATCTTGTCAGAGATTCAACGTCTCGCGCGCCAAGGACTTCGCGCGAAGTCGAGGATGTGGTTGAGCTTTATATCAACTGAGATGCTTAGTCGTTCGCACGGCGGCGGCGCCAGCGATCGCAACGAACTTCTTGTAGAGATTGGAGCAGCTGCGCTCGATCCAGATCGATTGCGGACGAGTCGTCGTTTCCTCCACCCGTGTTTTGAAATTCTCAAAGCGCCGAACTTCGGGAAGGACGGAAGGCCTCTCCCCTTCGACAAAATTCATGTCGAGCTACGTTTGCACACGTGAGGGTCAGCGGCGCTCGCGAATCGCAGCCTCTTGGGTGACCGTCGCGACCAGAGTGCCGTCACGTTTGAAGATCAAGCCCCGCGCGAGACCGCGCCCGCCTTGCGCGCTCGGCGAGTCTTTTGCATAAAGCAGCCAGTCGTCGGCCCGGAACGGACGATGAAACCACATCGCATGGTCAAGGCTTGCCCCTAGGATATCATCGGCCTTGAGAACCGTGCGGCCATAACGTGCCATCACAGCATCAAGCAGCGACCAGTCCGAGGCATAGGCCAGAGCGCAAATATGCAAAGCCGGATCCTCAGGAAGCTTCTCAGCGATCCTCATCCAGAAATGAATATTGCTGTGCTTAGCCTTTTTGCCCACATATTGGCCAATCTCAACTGGACGCAATTCTATTGGAGGAAGGCGTAAGTCTATCAGCCGATCGGGTTCATACCACCGGCGGACTCCTTCCGGCAGTTCTGAGAAGATCGACTTCTTAGACAAAGTGTCCAGGGCGACCTGTTCCGGCGGCGGCACGTCTGGCATTATGTCCTGGTGGTCGAAGGCGCTCTGCTCGCCGGCATGAAAAGACACGATGATGGAGAAGATCACTCTCCCGTTCTGCATCGCAACGACGCGGCGGGTGGAATAGCTCTTACCATCGCGCAGAACTTCTACTTCATAGGTGATCGGCACGGTGGGGTCGCCGGATCGAATGAAATAGGCATGTAGGGAATGCGCCACACGGGCTTGTACCGTGCGGGATGCGGCGATCATCGATTGTGCGATCAGTTGGCCACCGAATACCGGCTGCAAGCTTGGATTCGGACTCTCGCCACGGAACACGTTCCGCCCGATCGGTTCGAGATCGAATATGGCGAGGCACCCGGTCATCCCATTGGACATTGATATGCTTTCGGCTCTTCTCATTTCAGAGGACACAACGGCATGCAGGGAAATCTCGCGATGCAGGTCGGCTCCGCCTGTCATTCCGACTGCTATTTTGGCTGTACCCATAATTTCGCTCCCAATTCATGCAATGAAAGGCGCGCTGGCTGCTAAATCCTGCATCTAACAGCCCTCCTTACTGAATTTCGTACTTCGAGCGCGCTGAGCACAGCGGCCGATTGCTGCGTGGTGCAGACGAGCGGAAGTATTTAATTTGCCCTAGACGTGCCGGGTCTCAAATGTGAGCGACGTGAATCCGCCGACCTCGCCCAAGAGCTTCAACTACATCCTGAAGTCTTGGGCGAGCTGCAGCCTGTTCCTTCTTAGTCAAACTTCAAGTATATTCTGGCCAAAACGAGCACAATCATCGCGTAATGGCGTTTCGGAAAAGTAGATCATGTGGAGTTTCGGGACACGGCGCTTCGGTTGCGCTTGGACTATGCTGCGCGCAAGAACCTGGGCTCACGGCCGCGCTCTCCGAACGGCATGTCGAAGTCGGCATCTGAGCAATCGGGGAGACCGAATTGGATCTCAGCAACTGGCCGGAGGGCTCGGCGATACCGCCGATGACGTAGGATATTCTGTGCCTCTGGTGTGGTGGGACTAAAAGAGGGCGCTGTCGTGCGCAGCTGGATCGCGCGAACGCAACGTCTAAAGCGTGATGGCATTAGCTTCGATAGCCTGAGTTTTTAAAGTAGTTCGCGCATTCTTCGGGCGTGAAGGCGTCAAGGAGCTCACCAATGGCGGCGCAGACCGCATCGACGGTTCGTGCGGCTGCCTTGCGGAGCAGACGTTTGAGCTTGGCAAAGACCTATTCGATCGGATTCAGGTCGGGTGAGTATGGCACAGCTTGGCTCCGGCGGAGCGGATGAGCTGGCGCACGGCTTTGCTTCTGACTGCCGAGATTGTCCAAGACGATGATATCGCGGGGACGAAGGGTCGGCAGCAGAACCTTCTCGACATAGATCCGGAAGCTCACGCCATCGATTGGTCCCTCGATGAACCATGGCGCATTGATGCGGTCATGGCGCAGAGCCACCAGGAAGGTCATGGTTTTCTAGCGGCCGTGAGGAACCATGGCGCTGAGTCAGTGCCCGCGCGGGGCCCATCCCCGTAAGCGCGCCATGTCTGTCCGGGTGCAGGTCTCGTCGATGAAGACCAGCCGCTCAGTTTCGACGCGACCTTGGTACTTTGTCCACTGGGCTCGCCGCCGCGCCACGTCGGGACGATGGCGTTCGCCAGCCACCACGCTTTTTTTGAAGCTGAACTTCTCGGCATGCACGAAGTCCCACACGGAGTGATAGTCGACCTTCACGCCGCGCCCGGCAAGCTCGGCAACGAGCCCTCGTATGGTGAAATCGCCGTCCTTGATCCGTTGCGACAGCAGATCGCGTGGTTTCCCGAAACCGCCTTCGGCTTGTGACCGCTCATCTGGCCAGGAGCAACGCTGCCGGTCTCATCGACCCGATTCATCCAGCCGATCGTTGTACTGATCGCCACTCCAAACTGCTTGGCGGCCTGATTGCGGGACATTCCGCCCTCAACCGCTGCCACTACGCGCTTGCGAAGATCGAGAGAGTAAGGCTTGCCCATTCATGCTGGCCTCCGCCCAGCCAGCATGTGAATCAGAAACACACTGATTTGGGAATCTGGAGGGTTCTGTGAGGGCGCGCTCACGCGAGGGCGCGGCAAGCGCTTATCACGCGACCTCATTAAAGCCGGATTGAACGAAGGCGCGGGAGAAGATGCACAGTGGCGCGGCTATGGGGATAGTTTGAGATCGCGGGTTGCTATCGGCAGACTGCGGAGCTGACGCGGTGACGTATTGGTTGCGCAATGGCGGCAACTTGAGACAGAGAGCCTTTTATGGGCGGTCGCGGTCGATGGCCCGCAGCATCGAATAATTTCCATCGCGCTGTTTGGCCGCACGGGCTCGGCAGCGTCTGTGATGATCGAGACGACGGGATCATAATGATGAATGACGATCTTCGTGCACGGGATGAATTGGCTCACGATGTGTCGCACCGGAACGATGGGGTTGGAGCGCCGGAACGACTGAAGCCGTGTCGAAAGCGCTCGATGATGCGCATGACGCCACCACAATCAGGACAGGCCGGAACCTTGGCCCACGTCAGAGCGTCCGAATCCCCGGCGACGACTCGCCATCGTTTGGCGCTGTCCGCTCACGATCGAGAAGTTTGCGGCGGAGGGCGAGTTTGGCAGCGCGATGGCCGTTGGCCATGAAGCCGAAGCGGCGGATGCGATGGAAGCCATCGGGCAGCGTGTGAAGAAGGAAGCGGCGGATGAACTGGTCGGGCTTGAGCTTCATGATCTTTGTCGCGCCGTTCTGGGGTAGTCCTTCCAGGTAAAGGCGACGTGATCGTCGTCGAGGGCGACGAGCTGGCTGTTGGCGATGGCGACGCGATGGGTATAGCGGCCGAGATAGGCCAGCGGGGCCGCCGAACGGCCGTTTGGCGTAGACGACCCAGCTGATGCGCCGCATGGCGACGAGGTGAGCTGCGAAGGCAGCAGGTTCGGTCCAGGGATGCGAGATCGCCGAAGAAGTTCAGGGTGCTTGCCGGCGTCGAAGGCGGCGGTCAGACGTTCGAGGAACAGGCATCTGAACAGCCGGGCGAGCGGTTTGACGGCCAGGAAGAGAAGTGTGGTCGGCTGGCGATCCAGCGCGCGCTATCGGGCGAGAGGCCGCCGCCCGGCACGACGCAGTGGACGAAGGGATGGTGTGTCAGCGCCTGCCCCAGGGTGTGGAGGACGGCGACGACGCCGATCCCGGCGCCGAGCCGGCGTGGATTGGTGGCGAGCGTCGACATTGCTTAGTTGGCGGCGATGAACAGGATCGCATAAACCGATGGCCTTGTTCTGAAAGGCGATCGCGGCGATCGGAGCCGGCAGTGTGAAAACGACGTGGATTAGGGAACCGGCAGCAGGTCGCCTTCTCGCGCGGCGAGCCACGCGGCTCGGGCTGGCCCCTGACACTTCGGACAGTGCCGGTTGCGACAGGAATTATAGGCGACGCGTGTCGTGCCGCCGTCGTCGCAAGCCTCCATGTGGCCGCCGAGCGCCTCGGTCCGGTACGCCACGATCTCGCTCATCACGCGCCGCTCGACCCGACCGAGATGACTGGCGCGTACACGGCGATAGGTGTCGCCATGCCGGCGCAGAATATCGGCGATCTCGATGGCGGGCCTGTTGGAGCGGCTGTCGGGCGGATCATCACCCGCATCCCGCCGCGGATCATCCATGTGGCGTCACCTCCAGCGACAGGCGATCGAGCGGGCTCTGCGTCGCCCGGATCGTATCGGTGGCGACCTGCGTGTAGCGCGCTGTCGACGACGTGCCCGAGAAAGACCTGGATGATCCGGATATCGGTTCCGTTCTCGAGAAGATGCGTCGCGAAGCTGTGGCGCAGCGTGTGCAGCGTGACGCGCTTGGTCAGGCCCGCAGCCTTCGCCGCCGACCGAAAGGCGGCTTCAACACGGTCTGATCGATCGGATGATCTTCGTCACAACCAGGGAACAGATAAAGCCGCGGCCCGGCGAGCCGCCAGTAGGTGCGCAGGATGCCAGCAGCTGGGGTGACAGCATCGCGTTGCGATCCCTCGCGCCCTTGCCGTAGCGCACTTGGATGATGCCGCACGCGCTGTCGATGTGTTCGATCCGCAGTCCGGCGGCTTCGGAGGGCCTGAGTCCGGCCGCATAGGCCGCGGTGAACGGGGCGCCGCTCTTCAGGCTGGACACGGCCTACAGGAACTGAACCACTTCGTCGGCGCTGAGCACGACCGGCAGCTTTCGCGGTTCTCGCGCATAGGGAATGCGCTCCGGCATCAGCGCCTCGCCGTGCGTGACGCCGTACAAAAACCGTAGCGCACAGACGATCTGGTTCAGCGCCGGCCATGAGATGCCGGTCGAGACCAGATGCACCTGGAAGGCGCGGACGTCTTCCAGCTCTAACCAGTCAGGCGATCGGTCAAAATAGTGGCTTCGAAACCGCGCTGATGTAGGATCTTTGCGTCGCCAGCGACAGATTGCGGACGGTCATGTCTTCGATCATGCGGCGGCGAAGAGGCTCAAATCGGGCATCTCGATACTCCTGTCTGAGGGGGTGGGCTCCCACACCCACATCCTCTCAGCAAGGAGGCGATCTACGCCACCTTGCCCCTCACGCCGCGGCAGCGGCTTAGTTCAATCTCATCCCGCACACCCGTTTCCCGGCAGACTCGATTGCATCAGAGGGCCGTCTCCAAATTCAAAATCTACGACTTAGGAATTCTTCACGGACGACTAAAGAACCTCGCGAAAAAACAGCCCTGTGGGCGTTCTCAAAGACGTAGTCTCGGGCTACATCCGCCGCGGCTTCCATCTGTCGCGAGGTGAAGCATGCGCGGCTGGCGAGACTGTTATCGGCCAGGTCAAGGCGAGCTACCGCAACTAACTCAAGGGAGGATCCAACGGCTCTCTGAGCTATGCCGCTCGTCAGCGGAATCCCTCCAGAAACGTTTGGATGGCGGCGAATACATGCAAACGGTTCCGCTCTAAGAGTGGGAGGTGTGTAGCCTCACCGAAACAGATGTATTGCTTAGCTCGCGAGTTGGTCAAAAGCGGAAACAATGTGTGCGCCATATAAGGGGGCGTTTCGACGTCCCATTCACCCTGTAGCAGAAGAACCGGGGCTAGAATCTTTTCAGGATCGTAGAAAGGCTTTCCTGCAGACCAATAGTTTCGCCAGTCCGAATAGTGACCATTGGGAACTCGGATGAAGGGCGGATCGACCCTCGCGCCAAGCGGGTCGCTTGACCAAATAGCATCGAAGAGAGTCTTGCTCCAGCTCTGTGGCAAAATCAGTTCTCGCTTGTGATCTGGAACGCCCTGGAGCCATCGAGCCACGGCACGGTCTCGCTTCACAATGCGATAAGCTGGAATCTTCTCAGGAAAGCGGTCGAGGCTCGCGGCCGCAGGAAGCCATATTGGCCCGAGGAGCACCAGTCGGTCAACCTTTTCTGGATTCTCTGTAGTATAGCGTCCAGTTAGGCTTGCGCCCCACGACAACCCGATCAGGGAGAGCCGTGATATCTGCCGGCGCGCGAGGACAAAATCCACAGCTGCCGAAATGTCGCGGACGCCTGTTTCCCCATCTACAATCGCGGAATTATCGTTCGGATCGTCTAGCATCTCGGCAGGACGAGTTGATTTTCCGTAACCGCGAATATCGAGAACGTAGACGTCATAGCCGTGTCCGGCTAAGTAGTCTATCCATGAAAAACCCTCAACGGGGGTGTCGTATATCGCGTGCCCGGGATATGTCGATCCATGAACACAGAGTATGGTACGTTCAGCTTGCCACTCGTGCATCGAAGCTGAATGTTTGTTTCTGACATAAAGTTCGGTATCTGTATCATAAGCGGGGATCATGAACTCTTCGACTTGCACCGAACAACTTTGCCAATCTGCCGCTTTCGCTTGATAATAGGAGGTGTTCACGTTTCTAGCCTTTCATTTCCAACTGAATCGGTGCGGATTCGCATCGTCTTCTTCCCATATAGTCGCCCAAGCATGTGTTGGCATGCGGGCTGGATACCGGGGGCTTATCGACCGCTCCGAAGAGCATGAAGCAGCCCGCCCTAAATTGAGGATTGCCGAAACGCAAGTGACGCAAGCGGCACCTGCTGCCGAGACTCGAAGAACCGATGTGTTCTGATCACTGCACCACACATCGTCATCTCCTCCGCGAGCAACTGCTTCACGACCGAGCTCTGGACATGCCGGCCAGAACGCTCGGCCATCTCAACTTGCAGGGTCTCTGCAAAACGCTCCAACTCACCTATCTGAGAATAGCTAACAAGGAAACCTACGAACACTGGTAGTACCGATTCGGCTTTCCGTATTGTTGCGGTTCCTCGGTTGCCTACCCCTCCGGACCTCATCTAGCGTACCGAAGTCGCGGTGATCTCATGGCGGTAAGATCAGGAATAGCAAAATGCTGTCGAGTTGCGCCGGTCGCCTATGCGCGAGACCGCACGCCCCAAAGGTATCGCTCCGGCGTCGGCCGCCTTGTGTAGTTTGAGAGGCGGCCCGAGGATTTGACCTTAAGTCTAGCTTTAAGGTCACGTAGCGAATGCAGGTCAATGTGTTGGGCGCCGAGCGTCGGCGACGATGGAGTTACGACGAGAAGGTTCGCCTTGTCGAAGAGACACTGCAGGCTGGCGAGACGGTCTGCGGCGTCGCGCGCCGGCACGGGGTGGCCCACAGCCTGCTGTTCACCTGGCGTCGACAAGCACGCCAGGGTCGACTGGGCGGCGATTTCGTGCCAGCTCTCGTTCCCGTCGAGATCACGCCGGTGGCGGCTCCGATCTCAAGCGACGCGCCACAACCGGTTTGTCTTCCCCGCCTGCGCAGCGTGCAAGGGCTGGAATCATCGAGATCGAACTTCGCGGCGGCTGTCGCGTTCGCGTTGACCGTGACGTAGACGTTTGCAGCGAGTTCTTGGGCTGCTGCGGCGACGATGATCCCGATTCCGAGCGGCGTCAGGGTTTGGATCGCCACTGGCCACACCGACATGCGTCGCGGCATGCGAAGCCTGGCTCTTACTTTCAGGACATTCTGAAGCGCGATCCGCACGCTGGCGATCTCTACATCTTCCGTGGCCGCCGCGGCGATCTGGTCAAGGTCCTTTGGCATGACGGGTTAGGCATGTCGCTATACGCCAAGCGTCTGGACCGCGGCAAGTTCATCTGGCCGTCGGCGTCGGCCGGCGCGGTGTCGATCTCTGCGGCGATGCGTCGATTGGAGGAATCCGCAACTAAGCTGGCGGCCGCAGAGCGCGGGCTGAGCGAAGAAACTACGGATGCAGGCATTTTGGGGAGTCTCAACGCGTCCAATCTGTGATTCACTGCGTCGCATGCATGCTGATCGCGACGCTGTTCCGGATGACATTGCCGCCCTGAAGGAGGCGCTGGCAGTCGAGCGCGCGAAGGGTTTGGAGATCGCCGCTGAGCTCGCGGTCGCCCGCGCGAAAGCGTCGGAAGACGAGGTGCTGATCGCCCAGCAGAAGCTGCAGATCGCCAAGCTCAGGCATCAGATCTACAGGCAGCGGTCGGAGCGTTCGTCGCGCCTGATCGAGCAGTTGGCGCTGACGTTCGAAGAGCTGGAAGCGGACGCCACCGAGGACGAGCTTGCGGCGGAACGGGCCGTAGAAGACGACGACGGTGCGCGCATTTACCCGCAAGCGCGCCGAGCGCCAGACCTTCCCCGAGCACCTTCCCCGGGAGCGGGTGGTGATCGATGGGCCTACGGCTTGCGAGTGCTGCGGCAGCAATCGCCTGCGCAAGCTCGGCGAGGATGTGACCCGCACGCAGGAAGTGGTGCCGCGCCAGTGGAAGGTGATCGAGACGGTCTCGGAGAAGTTCTCCTGCCGCGACTGCGAGAAGATCAGCCAGGCGCCGGCGCCGTTCCATGCCGTCGCCCGGGGGTGGGCTGGCCCCAGCCTCTTGGCGATGATCATGTTTGAGAAGTTCGGTCAGCATCAGCCTTTGAACCGCCAAGCCGAGCGCTATGTGCTGGAAGGCGTGCCGATCGCACTGTCGACCATGGCTGATGCGGTTGGGGCGGTCTGTGCCTCGCTGGATTCTCTGCTGCGCTTGGTGGAAGCTCATGTCATGGCAGCCGAGCGGCTTCATGCTGACGATACGACAGTGCCGGTGCTGGCCAAGGGCAAGACCGATACGGGACGATGCTGAATCTATAGGGCCAATCCGAGAGGCCGCCTGCTGGTCGCACGGACGGCGTCCGTTCTTTGCCATGGCTGACATCGAAGAGAATGCCCGGCGCAAGGCCGCCGGCAAAAAGGAAATCCCGCTCTCTCCGATCGCAATCGAGGTCGTGCGGCGAATCGATGCACTGTTCGAGATCGAACGCTCCATCAACGGCAGGAGCCCCGAAGGGCGTCTTCAGGCGCGGCAGGCGCTGAGCCGGCCTCTGGTCGAGGAGCTTCAAGTCTACATGCGGGAGCAGCTCGCCAAGCTGTCCCGGGGGCACGACCTGGCCAAGGCGTTCAACTATATCCTGAAGCGTTGGGCGAGCTTCACCCTGTTCCTCGAGGATGGGCGGGTATGCCTGTCCAACAATGCCGCAGAACGAGGCTTAAGAGGCATCGCCCTTGGACGGAAGTCCTGGCTGTTCTGCGGCTCTGATCGCGGAGGGCGGCGCGCGGCAGCTATGTACAGCCTCATCATCACAGCCCTATGCCGCGCGCGGCATAGTGCCGTTTATGCCGCCCGCCGAACTATGCCGAGTCGGGTCGTTTTCCCCAGATTTCTGGCTGACCGGCGTTTGGTCGGTTCGGCATAGTTCGTTCTGTGCCTCCGCTGTCAACAGCGGAGAACAGGAAGATGGAAGTTGAAGAGTACTTGGGCAGAAGCCGGCTGTACCGGCGTCTCAGAAGCGAGCCGCACGGACGGCTCGTCGAGTGCTACGCCGTTCGTCTCGTCGAAGAGAGGCTCGTTCGGCATGGCACGTGGCGTTGCCTCAACGTAGTTAGCGGGCTCCTGAGTTGGATCGCGGGCCGTCGCTATAAGCTGATTGATCTCGATGAGCAGGTCGTTGAGCGGTACCTCCGACATCGAGGCGGGTGGCAATCTATCCAACCCGGTGACCGGGCAGCGCTCAAGCGATGGTTGTCGGTGCTGCGCGAGGAAGGCGCGATCGCGCCGTTGGTGCTACCGCCTCTCACCCCGCACGAACGGATCTTCAAGGAGTTCGATGCCTACCTGCGATCAGAGCGCGGCTTGGCCCCGAGGTCCATCGTACGGCATCTCCCGGTCATCCGCAGGTTTTTGCACGAGGTGTGCTCCGGCGGCGCCGCCGCCCTGTGCAAGATCAACCAAGAGGACGTGATCCGCTACATTGAGCGCCACGCCCAGGATTGGAGCCCGGGAACAGGCAAGGCGATGTGCTGGTCGTTGCGCGCCTTTCTCCGTTACCTCCACCATCGGGGGCTGAATGCGCGCCCGTTGGCGGATTGCGTTCCATCGATGCGGCGATGGAAGCTCGCAACTCTGCCGACCTATCTGCCTGCCGCACAGGTGCGGAAGGCTCTCGACGGTTGCGGCCGAAAGACGGTGATGGGACGGCGTGACTACGCCATTCTGTTGTTGCTGGCCAAGCTCGGCCTGCGGGCCGACGAGGTCGCGACGCTCACGCTCGATGATATCGACTGGCGCGCCAGCGAGATACTCGTTCGCGCCAAGGGCCGACAGCGTGCACGGATGCCGATACCGCCAGACGTTGGCGCGGCCATCGTTGCATATCTGCGCAGTGGCCGCCCAAAGTCGTCGTGCCGGCGGTTGTTCGTCCGCACACTCGCGCCGCACATCGGGTTTGCTTCCGGATGTGCGATCACCATGATCGCCAAGGCCGCCCTCGATCGCGTTGGAATCGAAGGTTGCGCACACCGCGGCGCACATATCTTCCGACACAGTCTCGCTACCGAGCTTCTCCGATCTGGCGCGACCTTGTCGGAGATCGGGCAGTTGCTGCGGCACGAGAACCACGACACTACCCGGATTTACGCGAAGGTCGATATCGATGCGTTGAGAACATTGAGCCTGCCCTGGCCGGGAGGCGTGCAATGACCAATCTGCGCGCCGCACTCGATAAGTACCTGAGCATGCGCAAGGGGTTTGGATACAAGTACGAGCACCAGACCCGTCGGCTCGCCGACTTCGTCTCCTTCATGGAGAAGCGCAAAGCCAGGATCATCACGACGAAGCTGGCAATGGAATGGGCAACGCTGCCGCCCGATCGTCATGCATCCTGGGCGCTGCGATTGAGCGACGTGCGCGGGTTCGCGCGCCATGTCGCCAACTTCGATCCGAGAACGGAGGTACCGCCCGTCGGCATGCTGCCCGGATGGAAGCGCGCCAAGCCCTATGTCTACAGCGACGCGGAGATCGATGCGTTGCTGACGGCAGCGCTGGCTCTGCCGCCAGCGGGCGGGCTGCGCCGATGGACCTACCATACCCTGTTCGGGCTGATCGCGGTGACGGGCATGCGTATATCCGAGGCGATGGGCCTGGAGCGTGATGACGTCGACCTCGACGCCGGCGTGCTGACGGTCCGGCTGACCAAGTTCGGCAAGTCGCGGCTCGTGCCATTGCATCCGACGACGAGAACCGCGTTGCGCGACTACGCCCACCGGCGCGACGCGATGCTCGGATCACGCTGCGGCTCGACCTTCTTCGTTGCCGAACAGGGAGGCCGCTTGCTGCACCAGTACGTTCATCGCGTCTTCTGGCGATTGTCCCGAGAGATCGGGCTGCGGCGCCCAGGTGATCGTACCGGGCCACGCGTGCACGACTTCCGTCATCGCTTCGCCATCCGGACGCTGCTCGACTGGTATCGCGAAGGCAAGGACGTCGAGCAGCAACTCCCAGTGCTCTCCACTTACCTCGGCCACGCCTGCGTGCGTGATACCTACTGGTATCTCTCGGCCTGCCCCGAGTTGATGGAAGAAGCGGCGCGGCGTCTCGATCGGCGGTGGGAGGTGACACCATGAAGCCCGCCTGCAATGTCGCCACGTTGATCGAGCGCTTCTTCACCGAGCGCCTCATGCGCCAGCGCAATGTTAGCGCCAACACGATCGCCTCCTACAGAGACACGTTCCGGCTGCTGTTCATGTTCGCACAGGTGCAGCTGCGGAAGCCCCCATCGGCCCTGACGCTCACCGATTTGGACGCAACGTTCATCGGCGCGTTCCTAACCGATCTCGAGGTAAAGCGCGGCGCCAGCGCGAAGACGCGTAACCTGCGTCTGACCGCTATCCGATCCTTCTTCAGGTTCGTGTCCTTCGAGGAGCCGGCACACAGTGCGCTGATCCAGCGCGTGCTCGCCATTCCGAGCAAGCGCCACGATAAGCGACAGGTGCACTTCCTCACGCGCCCCGAGATCGAGGCGGTTCTCGCAGCGCCCGATCGAACGACGTGGCTTGGCCGCCGCGATCACACCTTGCTGCTGCTCGCGTCCCAGACAGGCTTACGCCTCTCCGAGCTGACTGGCCTTGACCGGGATGCCGTCCACCTCGGGTCTGGCGCACACGTACGATGCGTCGGCAAAGGGCGGAAGGAGCGGACCACTCCGCTGACCACACTCGCTCGGTATGCGCTCCAGGCATGGCTCAAGGAACCGTTACGGAAAGGAGCAACAGCGTTGTTCCCCAACGTGCACGGGGGCCGGCTCAGTGCCGACAGCGTCCAGTCGCTACTGGGAAAGCATGTTCGTGTCGCTCACAAGAGTTGCCCGTCTTTGAAGGCCAAGAGCGTGTCACCGCATGTGCTGAGGCACAGCGCTGCGATGGAACTGCTGCAAGCCGGCGTCGACTGCTCCGTGATCGCGCTGTGGCTCGGTCATGAATCGGTCGAGACAACGCAGACCTACCTGCACGCCCACCTTGCCCTCAAGGAAGCTGCCTTGGCGAAGCTTAAGCCGTACGAGCGCGGCAAGCGAACCCGCTTCCAGCCGAACGATCGCCTGCTCGCCTTCCTAGAGGCGCTCTGAACGACCAGACTATGCCGAATGGAATGGGGCAACCGTGCACGCGATCGACGGTGCCAGCGTGACAACGACGTGCCATACCGGACTCGTTCGGCATAGTTCGGCGGGCGGCATAAACCGCGAAAATGAACGGCATCGACCCGCAAGCCTGGCTGACCGACGTCCTCGCGCGGATCGCCGCCCATCCGTCGCATCCACCCACGTCAACAAGGTCCATCACGTCACCACCATCACCCAGGTCGCGAAAGACCTCGGCGAAGATGAAGATTGGCTACGAGACGTCGCCAACGAAATGGAGATCGAGGACGGCACCATCTGGGTTTATGGCGTCGGAGAAGACGGCATCCAGGCGTGCACCGACTTCGGAAGCGAAAACCTCATCGAGCTGATCAGGTTCTACAAAGAGAACCCTGGACTGCTCAAGCGGTAACCCTGCGGCCTACGCCGAATGGATACCCCCAAAGGGCCACTGTTTGTGGTGCATTTTGCAGCTGCGGTGGGATCAGCTGGTCCGCAGTAACGGACCTCGATAGCCCTCCTCCCGCAGATGGCAAGCGACGAAATGGCCAGGGACGGCCTCACGTAATTGCGGATCTTCGCGGCGGCAGCGTGGCGCGACGAAAGGGCAGCGTGTGTGGAAGCGGCAGCCGGAAGGGGCGTCCATCGGACTCGGCGCGTCGCCTTCGATGAGCAAGCGCTCGCGCTTGAACCTCGGATTTGGCACCGGCGCGGCGGCGACAAGTGCTTGGGTGTAAGGGTGCAGCGGCTCATCGAAGATCGCTTCCTTCCGTGCAATCTCGACGATGCGGCCCAAATACATGACCGCGACGCGATGACCAATATGTTCGACTACGCCGAGATCGTGACTGATGAAGAGATAGGCGAGTTTTAGCTCCTCCTGGAGATCCATGAGCAGGTTCAGCACCTGAGCCTGAACCGAGACGTCGAGCGCGGAAACCGGCTCGTCGGCGACAATGAGACTGGGGTTGACGGCGAGCGCCCGGGCGATCGCGAGGCGCTGGCGCTGCCCACCCGAGAACTCGAATGGATAGCGCCGCATCGCGTCGGTGCGCAGCCCCACTTTCTTGAGGATGCACGCGACGCGCGCGTTGCGTTCGTCTGCCGAGAGGCGCTCAAAGTTCTCGATCGGTTCGGCGACGATGGTACGAGCTGGGAGCTTCGGATTAAGGGACGAGTAGGGGTCTTGGAAGACCATCTGCACGCGCCGCCGGTGCTGGCGCAGCGCCCTTTCCCCGAGATCCGTCACGTCGGTGCCATCAAGCCAGATTGTGCCGCCGGTGGGCTGCATAAGACGGAGGATTAGCTTGCCCACCGTCGACTTACCGCTCCCACTCTCACCGACCAGACAGAGCGTTTCGCCCGGGGCGATCGAAAAACTGACGCCGTCCACAGCCTGGACGCGTGCCACCTCGCGCCGCATCAAGCCGCGGAGTACAGGAAAGTGCTTCTCGAGCTTAGTGACCTGGAGGACGGGCGTGCTCGCATGACCAATCATGATTGTGCTATCCTTTCTGCTCGCCTCGAGCCGCTCACAGCTCTACCGTTTCGAAGACAAAGGCCCGCGTTATGCCGTGACCACCTCTCGGGCTTCCCAGCAGGCGACCGAATGCGTTCCCTCATGGCCCTCGAAAGGCGGCGCCTCGGCGCGGCAGCGCTCAGTCGCGAGGGTACAACGCGGGGCGAACGCGCAGCCCGGAATGACTTGGTTCAGCGCTGGTACTATGCCAGGGATCTCGATAAGGCGCCTCGGCCGCTCCCCCTGACGCCGGCGGCGCGGGATCGATGCTATTAGGCCCTGCGTGTAAGGATGGAGCGGCCGGTCGAAGAGCTCCGTCACCTCGCCTTCCTCAACTTTTCGGCCCGCGTACATTACGATGACGCGCTGGCAGGTCTCGGCAACGACACCGAGATCGTGGGTAATGAGCATAACGGCGGCGCCGATGCGGTCCTTCAGCTCCAACATGAGGCGCAGGATCTGCGCCTGAATGGTGACGTCGAGCGCCGTCGTCGGTTCGTCGGCGATGAGGAGCTTTGGGTTGCAGGAGAGAGCCATCGCAATCATGACCCGCTGACGCATGCCGCCGGAGAATTGATGCGGATAGTCTTTGAGGCGCCGCTCGGCATCAGGAATACGCACTAGGCGAAGCATCTCGATCGCCCGTGTGAGCGCCTCGCCGCGATTCTTCTTTTGGTGGATCATCACCGCCTCGGCAATCTGTTCGCCGACAGTAAGCACTGGGTTCAGCGACGTCATCGGCTCCTGGAAGATCATGGCCATACGATTGCCGCGGATGTCGCGCATCTCGGCTTCTCCGAGCGTCAGGATCTCCCGGTCCTCGAAGCGGATACGTCCCCCGACCGTGCGTGCGAGCTTGGCTGGCAGGAGGCGCATGATGGAGAGCGCCGTGATGCTCTTGCCGCACCCGCTCTCGCCGACGATGCCGAGCGTGTCGCCGGGTTTGACTTCGAAGCTCACGCCGTCAACGGCCCGCGTCACGCCGTCCTGCGTAAAGAAAAAGGTCTGGAGGTCCTCGACCGTAAGAATGGCGGTTGTTGTGGTCCTGGCTGAGGCCTTTTCCGCCGAAACAGTATCGACATTTCCAACCATGTTTATGTCTCACATCCGACGGGCAAGGCGGGGGTCGAGGCGGTCGCGCAAGCCGTCGCCGAGCAGGTTGACGGCTAGGATGACCAGTGTCAGGAACGCGCCCGGGAAGAAGATCGTCCAGGGGGCGCGCGCGAGAAACAGGCGGCTTGCCGCAATCATGTTGCCCCATGTCGGGATTCCGGGTGGCACGCCGGCACCGAGGAAGGAGAGCGCCGCTTCGACAAGAATCGCTGAGGCAATGATGCTGGTGGCCAGCACGATCAGCGGCGCCACCGTGCTGGGCAGGATATGGCGGCGGATGATCTTGAGATCGCGGCTTCCCGAGGAGACTGCGGCCTGGACGAAGTCCTGACTGCGCGTCGAGAGCACGACCGAACGCACCAGGCGTACGACGCTAGGAACCTGCGGGATCATGATGGCGATAACCACGATGCCGACGCTGCCTTTGTTGAGCGACACGAGCGCAACAGCGAGAAGGATAGAGGGGATCGCCATCGCCGCGTCCATGATGCGCATCACGAAGCCGTCGAGCCATCGGTAGTAGCCAGCCACAAGACCGATGAGGAGGCCGAAGACAATCGCTAGCCCGGCGGCCGAAAATCCCACCACCAGAGAGACGCGCCCGCCATAGATTGTGCGCGCAAACACGTCGCGCCCCAGGTCGTCAGTGCCGAACCAATGCTCCGCAGAGGGCGCCCTTAAGCGATGAGATGGCGCCATTGCCATCGGATCGCCAGCAATGGTTGGCGCGAGTATGGCAACTAGCGCGACGAGGATTAGCAACATTGTGCCTAGAACGATCGTCGGGTTGCGCCGCACGAAAGTGCGAAAGGCTCCGTCCTTCTGCTGCACCGCTTGCGGAATCTCGGCGAGGACCGTCATTGGTAGCTGATCCTCGGATCAAAGAATGTGTAGGAGAGATCGACGACAAGATTCACCAGCATGTAGACGCCTGAGAAGACGATGACGACGCCTTGGATAATCGGATAGTCGCGCCGCGCGATGGCGTCGACGACGAGCCGACCGATGCCCGGGATGTTGAAGACAGTCTCGGTGATGACGACGCCGCCGATGAGGAGCCCCACGCCGGTCCCAACCACCGTCACGATCGGCACCGCCGCATTCTTGAGGGCGTGCTTCAAGAGCAGCGCTGGCCGCGCGACGCCCTTTGCGCGCGCCGTTCGCATATAGTCCTCGCTTAGCACATCGAGCATCGCGGCGCGTGTGATGCGGGCGATGAGCGACACGTATACGAGGCCGAGCGTCATAGTTGGCAGCACCAGGCTGCGCAGCCACGGCCCCGTGCCCTCACCGATCGGCGAGTAGCCCTGCACCGGCAGCCATTTGAGTTGGATTGAAAAGAGGAAAATGAGAAGGTAACCGATGACGAAGCTCGGCACCGAAAAGCCGAGAACGGCAAAGCCCATCACGAACCGGTCCAGCGCCGTGCCGGCCTTCGCCGCACTGGTGACGCCGAGTACCAGCGCGACTACCAGGGTGAAGACAAGGGTGGTGGAAGCGAGCGCGATGCTTGGCTCGGCGCGTTGAGCAATCAGTGTCGTCACCGGGTCATTCCAGAAGGTCGAGCGACCAAGGTCGCCATGTAGGAGGCTCAGCGTCCAGACGACGAACTGTGTCCACAGCGGTTCATCAAGGCCTAGCTTCTGGCGGATCTGTGCGATTGCTTCCGGTGTGGCGTTCTCGCCCACCATGATTGCAGCGGGATCGCCGGGGGCTAGGTGCAGGAGCAGGAAGACGAAGATGGCGACGATCGCTACCACAGGCAGCATCGAGAGAAGGCGACGAATGATATAGGTGGCCATGGGTCCAATCGCGATGCGTGGCGTACCTCAGAAGAATTGGCGCGCCACTGTTTCCTTCGTCTCTATCGATCACGTCTTTTCGACGTTCCACCAGGGAATGACTTCGGGGATCGGCAGAACGCCATTAATGTTGGAGCGCATCATCGCCGGAGAAAACGATTGCCCCGTCCAGACATGCGGCACGAAGTTCCAGGCGTTCTCTTGCATCTCGCGCGCGATCTTCTGACGTTCCTCAAGCGCCTCGGCGAGCGCCCATTTCGTCCGCAGCTCCTCGTGCTTGGCATCGTTAGGCCAGCCAAACCAAGCCTTCTCACCACTTGCCTGCTGGATGACGTCGAGCGGAGTGCTGATACGTGTAGCGCCCGCCGAGGTGATGAAGATGTTCCAGCCGCCTTGGTCGGGTGGCGCTTTGACCGCGCGGCGTGTTACCACGTTTGACCAATCCATCGGCTCCATCTGCACGTTGATGCCGGCTTGGCGCATCTCATTAGCGAGGATCTCGGCCGAATTCTTGAATAGGTTAGTCGCCTGCAGCAGCACGACCGGCCGCCCATCATAGCCGCCTTCCTTTAATAGTTGTCTTGCCTTCGAGTAGTCCGGCACCGTCTTGGACCAGCCGGTATTAGCATCGTTCTCCATCGGAGTGCCGCAGGCGAAGAAAGAGGCGCAGGACTTGTAGTACTTAGGGTTTCCGATGGTTGCCTCGAGATAGTCGATCTGTTTGACAATGTGGAGCATCGCTTGGCGGCATTTCACATTGTTGAATGGCGGGTGGAGAAAATTGAGACGAATGATGCCAATGAAACCCGCGTGATTAAGAACCTGAAGCTTGACGTTTTTGTCCTCCGAGAGCTGGCCCAGAAGGTCACTCGGCGGACTCTCATAAAAGTCGATCTCCCCCGCTTGCACGGCGGCGACGGCTGTCTGCGCATCCGGCATATTGATGTAGATGACTCGGTCAACCTTGACGATCTTGCCGCCAGCAATACCGCTCGGCGGCTCGTTGCGAGGCACGTAGTCGGGGTTCTTGTCATAGACGTATTGTGTGCCGGGCTTAGTCTCGCTGAGGTTAAATTTGAAAGGACCGGACCCGATGATCGTCTCGATCTTCTGCATCGGGTCGGTCTCTGCTTCCTTCTTGCGCATAATAAAGCAGAGCGGCGTCCCGGTCTTGGCGAGCGCATCCAGAACGAGGCCATAACGTTCTCTGAGCTGGATGGTGAAAGCATTTTCGTCTTTCGCCGAGATGTCCCTCACATAGTTCAGCATATGTTGGCCGAAGCCGTCGCGCGCCGCCCACCGGCGGATTGAAGCAACGACGTCGGCGCTCGTAACTGCTGTGCCGTTATGAAATTTCAGGCCGTCCCGCAATTCGAAAGTCCAAGTTAGCTTGTCATCAGAGAGCCCGTATTTGCCGACCATCTGTGGCCTTGGAGTTTGCCGCGCGTCCACGCCGAAGAGCGTGTCGTAAACCATGACGCCATGATAAGCGGACTGGTTCGCGGTGGTCCAGATCGGGTCATAGGTTGGGATATCGCCACTCATGACCGCCTTGATAATTTTGCCACCGCCCCTCTGACCTAGCACGACCTGGGGCGCTGCTAGCGTACCAGCGAGGGCAAGACCGCCTTTCATGATTGTACGGCGCGTAAGATTCCTCATTGGTGCTGTCCTTCCCTAAGAATGATCGAGCAGCTGGCTTCCCGCTCTTGTGGTGAGGTCTCCGCCCATTTGATCCCGGTAATGCTCGCTCCTTGATCAAAGGATGAGGCCGGGGCTGGTCTCTTCGTCGAGTGGCCAAATCGGGCGCTTGACACGCGCGTAAGGGTAGTTGCCGTAATCATTGCCAAATAGCCCGTCGCTTCCGACATAAATTACCTTTTTAGCTGTTGGGCCATACCCTGCCATAAAATGATTGGTGGATTTGACAACCACAATCTTGCGGGCGAGTGGGTCGATGCCTACATTGCGGAAAAGCTCGAGCCCAAAAGCCTGCGTCCGAATTGTGTTGAGCACGACTTCGACGCCACCTATTCGCACCGCGGCGCAGTCCCCGAGCGCTGACCGTCCGAACGGAGAGTGCTGCCAGCAATCACGCTTGAGCCCAACCACAGTCACGCTGGCATCGATCGGCGCGCCGGACACGGGTCCGATTTTTCCGCCGAAACGCAGGGCGAACTGGGTGCCCTCGCCTGCGTCGAAGCATAGTCGCACCGCGATCGGGTCCCAGACTGGGCCCACCACCGCACTCCCGACCTGGCGCTCGATAAGGCGGCGCAGAATGGTGGTATTGTCGGAAGGCGCGCCCGCGCCGGCGTTATCGGCTGGATCTGCGACAACGACTGGTGCGTCGTCGAATTTGATGGCGGCATCGATCCCGCTGTCGACTGAATAGTACTGGGGCGCAGTCTTGCCCCGCATCGAGACGAATTCCTCGCCTATCTTGCTGGCGAGCGCGTCGCCCTTAGCCTTATCTTTGTCCATGACAACGAGGATGCGACTCGACAGCTCCGGTACGTCACCATGGGAAAAGCCATGGCCGATCGAGATCGAGAGTACGCCCACCTCGTCCTCCATCGCCTTGACACGGTCGACGAAGCTGCGCATCAGCGGCAGGGTTGTCGGATAGAGTTGGATTTGCCGACAGTCATAAAGCGACATGACGGGTTTCACCTGCTTCCGCAGCGTCTGAAGCACGATGTTCAGCACGCGCTCGGCGCACGCTACCACGTCAGTGTGGGGATACTCTTTATAAAGGACGATGACATCAGCAAGCGCGACTCGCTTGACGGTCAGATGGCAATGCGGGTCGAGCTCAACGCCAATCACACATTGTGAACCGACAAGCGCGCGCACTCGCTCCAATATGTCGCCTTCCACGTCGTCATAGCCATGCGCCACCATGGCACCATGCAGATCCAGCAGAACGCCATCAACGGGCAGCGCTCCCTCTAGCTGGTTCAGGATCTCATCGCGCATAAACTCGTAGTCAGCACGGTTCGTAGCACCTGCGGGCTCGGCGCCAAAACAGCTCCCTTCGATTAGCGTGAATCCCTCTGCAACTGCCCTTCGGCGCGCTACCCAGAGCGGCGCCGACCGCGGCCGATCTTGGGGATGTTCGCCTGGTCGCAGCAAACTAAAGGAATTCAGGCTGCTCGGGAGCGGCGAAAAGGTATTGGTCTCCATGAACAGCGCAGCGGCGAACAGACGCATCTCCAAGACGCTCCCAAGTATTTGTTGTTCGCCAGTTAACGCAATTACGTGAGCTGAAATTCTCTACATTTTGAGGCATCTCGTCGAAATTCTGCTATTCGTGCCTCTGATTGTCGAAATTCTGCGCCGATGACGGCTACCGCTATCCGCGCTGAGATGCCATCGGTGAAGCATTGTGGGGGCCAGGGGCGTGAAACATCGTGCAGAGCCGATCATTGACGGATAAGCCGAGCCAAGGGAAACGTCTCTTCTGCTCGACAGGACAGGCGGAGCTGATGAAAGCTCACACAGCTCTTCCGCCAGCTACGCCAACGTCAACCCTTCACACTCAAGGCGTCTAGCCGCTTCACATCTGTCGGGAAAAAAACGGAACATGCATGTGCTGCCAAGTCCTCCGCACTGTAGGCTCCTTTGGGATGGAAGCCGTCAGCCATGACCATCTTAACCTCTGCAATCTCTTCCCCGGATATGGCGAGGATCTTTCCCGAATAGTCTTCAGCCAACTCTGAGGCCATGAATAGCACGCCAGGCGCAACGTTCTCGGGACGCAGAATGGAATCGGGTTCGGTTTCCCGCATACTTGGAATATCCGCCCACATACGAGTGATCGCGTTTGGTGCCACACCCATTACACGGATGCCGTATTTGCGGCCCTCAATAGAGAGAACCCGCACCAAACCATAGATTCCAGCTTTGGCCGCTCCATAATTTGCCTGACCGAAATTGCCGAACAATCCCGACGTCGAGGACGTCATAATTATCACGCCGGGCCGGCCATTGTCCTTGAGCCACTTCCAAACCGGTAGCGTGCAACAATAGGTTCCTTTCAAATGAACCTTGACGACGAGATCCCAATCCTCTTCTGAAATCTTGGCAAATGTCCGGTCGCGCAAGAAGCCTGCATTGCAAATCAATATGTCAACTTGGCCGAAGGCCTCGATTGCCGTCTTGAGTATATTCTCGCCGCCGGCCAGCGTGGATACGTCATCGGTATTCGCAACTGCGCGCCCGCCGGTCGCAACGATCTGCGACACCACTCTGCTAGCAGCGGCGCTAGTGCCCGAACCATCCATGTCGGTCCCGAGGTCATTGACGACCACGGCTGCGCCTTCTTTAGCGAACAAACTGGCGTAGGCCTCGCCGAGCCCGCCACCAGCGCCAGTGATGATCGCCACCTTTCCGTCCAACAATCCCATCGCATCCTCCGATCAGTCGTGTGAGCGCCCGGGCGCTAGCGAGGCGGGTTGGTCCGTCTTGTCGACGGTCGCATTGCGCCAGGCCAGACAACACGCTTATTCTGCGGCTAAAATGGCGCTCTGGATAAATTGCGGGAAGCGCCAGTGTTCCTGCCGCTATCGTGCCTTGAACTGGGGCTTGCGCTTGTCGCGGAAGGCCGCGACACCCTCCTTGTGGTCCTCAGTCAGGCAGGTGAGCGTCAGCTGGTCGAGGTCCATGTGGCTTGCGAGATCGTCAAGAGCGCCGGCGAGACGGTTGATCGTTTGCTTGGTCATGGCGACTGGGATCGACGGCTGGGCAGCAACCTTCGCGGCGAGTTCCATGGCGGCGTTAAAGGTCCCCTCTGGCTCCGTCAGTTGCTCCACTAAGCCCCATTGGTAGGCCTCTTCAGCGGAGATGCGTTGATCAGCGAGGATGACCGCCTGCTTGGTGCGGGCTGGGCCGATCAGCTGCAGCATTCGCGGGATGGTCTGCCAGCTCATGTTCATGCCAAGCGCGATCTCCGGGATACGGATATGGGCATCGCGCGCCATGATCCGAAAGTCGAGGGCAATGGCGAGCGCGAGACCGCCTCCAATGCAAAATCCTTCGATCGCAGCGATGGTCACCTGATCCATCTCATACCAGGCGCGGGTTAGCCGCGGTCCTATCCTGAACTGACGGCGTAGCGCTGCTACGTCTGTCGAGGTGGGCGAACGAGCTCCACCGGCTTTCATATCTGCGCCAGCGCTGAAGGATTTCCCGCCGGTGAGGATTACGACTGAGGTTTCAGCGTCGTCCTCAAAGCATTGAGCCACTCTCGTGAGCTCGCGAGTTGCATCATCAGAAAGCGCGTTGATGCGATCGCCACGGTCGAACCGCACCACCGCGACACGGCCCCCTGGTCCGAGGCCTCTCTCAATAGTCACGAAGTTCGCCAACGTCTCGGCTCCTTTTAGCTGCTCTGTAGCTCTGTTTGCGCAGCGAGCGCATGTGTTCCCGCCGCAGCTTTCACCTCAAAAAGGGCAGCGCACCGGTTTAAGGTCGGCCGACAGGCGACTTCGTTCGAGCGACGCGCTCGTCACGCAGCTGTGTGCGACGCACCTTGCCCGCCTCATCACGCAAGGGGTGGTCGACGAACTCGATGCTGCGCGGAAGCTTGTAGGTGACGAGCCGCTCGGCCAAGTGCGTCATTAGCGCGTCCGCCGTCAGGGTGCGTTGAGCCTGGACGATCGCGTGGACAGACGATCCCATGTCCTCGTGAGGCAGGCCCACGACCGCGCTCGAGCTCACTAGCGGGTGTTCGTCGATCGCGGCTTCGACCTCAGCTGGAAAAACGTTGGATCCGCCGACCAGGATCATGTCAGTGCGCCTGTCGCCGAGGTAGAGGTAACCCTCGGCATCAAAGTGTCCGATGTCGCCGAGACTCTCCCAACCGCCGGGCAGGACGCGCGCCGTTGCGCCACGATAGGCGTACGTGGGCGGCCGGTCCTTTGCGCGGCGCATGTAAATCTCGCCCACCTCTCCTGGCGGCAAAACTTGGCCGTTGGCATCAAAGGCCGCCATTTCCCCCGATTTTACGCGCCCGACAGACCCGCGGCGATTCAGCCATTCGCTTCCAGCGATGGTGGTGTAGGCTAGGTTCTCACTGCCACCATAAAGCTCCATGATCACCTCAGGACCCATCCAGCGGATGAAGGCCTCCTTGAGCCACGGAGGGCAGGGCGCTGCCAAATGCCAGAGGGTCTTTAGAGACGAGATGTCATAGCGGGCTCGCACCTCCTCCGGCAGTCGCCAAATACGGCTCATCATGGTCGGCACCAGATAGACCCAAGTGACCTTTCGCCGCTCGATTTCGGCCAGCACCGCCTCAGCGTCGAAGCGCTGCATCAGCACCAAATGTGCCTCCTGGACGAGTACCTCCTTGGAGTACTCGAATGGGCCGCCGTGATAAAGGGGCGCAGGAACCAGCGCCGTCTCATTTGGCCCTAGGCGCCACAGGTTCGGCCTTTCGGGCTCCGCCCGAGTCTCCCCCCGCCAGCCAGTGAGGATCAGTTTAGGTCGGCCGGTCGAGCCGCCGGATGTCATGGCATTCGAAACGGGGGCTGCACGCGGCGCAACTGGACGATCGTCGTCGGATAGCGCAAGCAGATCGGCAACCGCGACCCGTCGCTGGGAGCTCTCCATCTCTGCTGGTGCAATTAGAAGCGCAGGCGCGGCCAGATCAATTATGGCGCGCAGTTCGGCGTTCGGGAGTCGAAAAGATATCGGTTGGGGTGTCGCGCCCAGCTTCCAAATACCCCAGCACGCCTCAATGAATTCGACGCCGTTCGGAAGGGCAATTGTAACAAGATCGCCAAGCTTGACGCCCAAACCCTGCAGGGCGCGTGCGATCCGGTTCGCCCGAGACTCTAGCTCGCCCCAAGTGAGGCTGGTCGCGCCGCAACTTACTGCTGGTTTGTTCGGCGCCGCCTGAGCGTGGCGGTACAACTTCTCGCCCAAGGGGATCATGTCTTCAGCCATTTCTGTGCAGACCTCTTGCGTTCGATAGGCATTTCTCTTTCGGAGAGTTGCTCGTGACCGGTCGGTTGCTGCGGCAAGGGCCGGTTGTTCGCATCATGAACATCTTTAGTTACGCATTGCCGATGTGGGTCTCACATCGAGAATGTCACTGGACTGCGCTGCCGCTCCGCATAGTCATAAACCTTATCGACTGATCGTATCCGTCAGGTCGAACTGCTGCGGCACGGAAGCCGGCGACTGCTTTGTTGTTCGCCGCGGCGCCCAAGCCAGTCGAACGGCAGCCCCGGGACAATGCGTCGTGCGGTCAGCGTTCTTGCAAACGTTACCTCGATTCTCGAGGACCTTTGGTCGCTAACGCGGCTTGCCCCTTCACCTGTATGGAGAGGCTGGAGAGTGCGCGTTGAATGCTTTCTCGCGTTCTCCATTTCATGTCTGAGAGTTCGAGAGGCGCCGGACCGATAGGAGATGACGGAATCCATCAGCGCCCAATGCAACCGACGGTGTGGGAGCACGGTGGTATGTGGAGCGCATCTGCGAGAACAGCTCCTCACTCGGCGCCAAGGCACGTTCATCTAGGGTACCGTTAGGCTGATGTGTGAAAACGGGGGAGGAAAAGCTGTTCAATTCAAGATTCGGCGACACGGAGAGCCAGGAAACAGAATTGGCTCCGCGCTCGCCTTGTCCACCAGAGTAGTGGGAGAGACCTGAAGCTCGCACTAGCCGCGGTCCTACTTCGTGAGCCAAGCATCAAAACGTTGTCGAAGCTCGTCGCCCTTCTCTGTCCAAAAGCTTGAGTCGATAAGCAGAGTACTGCCCACGTGGCTGGGCGCATTCGGAAGGTGGGGCAGGACCACCTGATCGACAAGCCCGATCGAATCCTTGTTGCTCGGCCCCAAGGCGCTGTAGCTTGCTACGTCTGCCTGCGCTTGGGCCGACCCAGCGAAGCCGATGAACTTGTAGGCGTCATCCAATCGCGGGCTGCCCTTCGGAATGACCCAAGCGTTGCCGTTTAGTATCGCAGTGTCCCACATAATCTCAAAATGCCTGCCGGAGTTCCTGACTGCATCATAAATACGGGCATTCCAAGCTTGGCTCATCACGACCTGACCATCAGCAAGGAGCTGAGGTGGTTGGGCGCCGGCGGTCCACCAAATAACATCTTTCTTGATCGTATCGAGCTTCTTGAAGGCACGGTCGACCCCAGCGGGCGTATTGAGCACTTTGTAGACGTCCTTCACGGGTACGCCGTCGGCGATGAGAGCCCATTCGAGATTGACCCCGGGATTCTTATACAGCCCTCTTTTCCCGGGAAATTTGTTCAGATCAAAAAAATCGGCGATAGTCTTCGGGCCGTTCGATAGCCTGTCTCTGTCATAGGCAACGACCGTACCAGCGACGCCGGCCGGCACCCCGCAGTCGCTGTAGTCGGCTCCGTCGAACTTGGTACGGTTGAGGCCCAATTTGTTCCAGTTGATTGTCTCGATGATACCTTCCGCGCATAACTGCCGGACCCCCGACTCACTGGCGAGGACCACGTCCCAGCTAACGGTCTTCGTCTCGACCATGGCGCGTATCTTGGCCAAGCCGTAATCGTACTCGGTATCAGCGACCTTGATCCCACTTGCCTTGGAGAACGGATCGAATATGGCTTTACGCAGGACCTGCTGAAACGCCCCACCTCCAGCAGTGACCGTAAGCTGATCTCCTGCAAAAGCTGGTTGCGTTGCTGCTAGCAAACTCACTGTCAGGCCGATTGCGGTCACATGGCTCGTAATCATCAATGAAGTTCTCATCGCCCTTCCCTTTTGTCCTTCCACGCAGGCTCCGCGCGCGACGTCCCAACGCTCCCGCTACCTAAGCCGTAAAGTCGCAACGGTAGGTCCGCGTGAGGCGTCAGCGGTTGCCCCCGTTGTTGCTCAGGAGGTCGTCTGCGCTGCGTTACGGCGGAGAGTTCTCCCCGTCGAAAAGTGTATTGCCCCGTGGCGCCGAATTTCTGTGAAGTTGGGCCCGGGCCGCTGAAATCCTTTGCAAGTCGAGCAAATGCGAAGGTTTCACTAACGCGCGGAATTGCCAAAGCCTCCGAGGCATACCCCTTTCACAAATACGGCCCGCACTCGGCGCTGAATGGTCCTAGCGAACTTTACCCAGCGCGAAGGCCGTTTGGATGGCTCAACGCTCGGCCAGTGACTAGGCGCGACCCGGCAATTCTGAGGTCTGCGGTTTATGCGGACCGGAGCCATGTCTTCTGCCGAGCGCATCCAGGCAGATGATGCTAAGGCCCCGGTCCCGCCTCAGGACACGACCGCTGGCGGGCTATGATCTCTGGCGAGAGCGCCGTAAGAGCGTAAGAGCAATTGTGAATGCGGTACTAGGAACAGCTTTCCTTTGGCTTGTAGCTCCCGAAGCCGGCAAGGCCGCGCAATGATCTGGCAGAGCCCTGTGAAAGGGCCTCCTTCTGAAGCTCGGATGGAATCAGTCAGGTGTTGCGGATACCGCGCAGACGCTCCGAGCGCCGCCGCAGCAGTTCGATCGTGCCCAGCACGACGATTGAGAATAGGGTCAATACCGTCGCCGCCGCAGTGATCGTCGGACTGATCTCCTCGCGGATGCCGGAAAACATCACTTTCGGCAAGGTGCGCTGTTCGGCGCTAGCGACGAAAAGAGCGACGACCGTCTCATCGAAGGAAGTAAGAAAAGCAAATAGCGAGCCGGAGATCATGCCCGGAAGTATGAGCGGCAGGGTTACCTTGAAGAAAGCGGTAATTGGCGGCGCACCGAGCCCGGCGGCCGCACGCGTCAGCGAGTGGTCGAATCCCGTCAATGTCGCGGTGACGGTAATGACGACGAAGGGCGTGGCCAGCGTAGTGTGCGCCAGTATCAATCCGGTATAGGTGTTGAGCAGCCCAACGTCAGCGTAGAAGAAGTACACGCCGACTGCTGTAATCACGACCGGCACCACCATGGGCGAGATCAGCACGGTCATGACCGCCGTTCGCCATGGGAAGTTCGGGCGGCTTAGCCCGAGGGCGGCTAGCGTGCCCAGCACCGTCGACAGCAGCGTGACCGATAAGGCGACGAAGATAGAATTGTGCAGCGCGCCCTGCCACCTTCCTGTGAGGAAGAATTCCTCATACCACCGCAGCGACAGCCCCGGCATCGGATAGGTGAAGAATGGTACAGAATTGAAGGACAGCGGGATGATTACAAGGATCGGGGCAATGAGAAATAATAGCACGGCCCCACAGATCACGCGGTGCAGATAGTACCAGCCCCTCTCCATTGGAGAAGCATAAGCGGAAACGATCATGGTCTCACCCCATCTTGATTTGCTCAAGCCCGACCAGCTTGTTGAAGACATAGTAGAGGAGCAACGTCGCCGTAAGCAGAATGGCGCCGAGGGCCGAAGCCATACCCCAGTTGAGTTCCTCGTTTGTGTAATGGGCGACAAAATAGCTCACCATCTGGTCAGCTGGTCCCCCGACGAGCGCCGGGGTTATGTAGTAGCCGAGGCAGAGAATGAACGTCAGCAGACAGCCGGCGGCGATACCGGGCATTGTCAGCGGGAAGTAAACTTTCCAAAAGGCGTAGAAGGGTCCGGCGCCGAGGGAGCGAGCTGCGCGGACAAGATTGGGCGAGATAGTCTTCATCACGCTGTAGATCGGTAGCAACGTGAAGGGCAGCTGAATGTGGGTCATTGCTATGATCGTTCCGAGCCGGTTGAAGATGAGCTCGGCCGGCTGGGATATAAGATGCAGCGTCATCAACGTGTCGTTCACGAGACCGTGCTGCTGCAGGAGCACGACCCAGGCGGTGGTGCGCACCAACAAGGAGGTCCAGAATGGAAGCACGACCATGATCATCAAGAGATTGCTAGACCTGGGCGGCAACGTTGCCAGAAGGTAGGCCACCGGGAAGCCGAGCAAAAGGGTCGCGACAGTCACGCCGATGCTGATCCCAAGCGTTCGCAGGAATACATCGCGGAAGATCGCGTTCTCGTGTGGCGACGCGACAATCAGACTGTCGGGGCTGTACTGCAAGTCCACGGAGCGCAAGAGATAGTAGGCCGTGTATTCCGAGGTCCCGCGCTTCAGGAGGCTCCATACTTCGTGCTGTCCCCAAAGCGGATTGATATCGATGAGCGCCGTCTTGTAAGGGCCGGCCGCAAGCTCGCGGACCTTGCGCGCCGTCGAGACGACCTGACTTCCAATGCCGGGCAGCTCATAGTTCATTCGCTTGCCGATTGCGGCGGCGGTCTTTTGGGCCCACGCCTCCTTCATGTCGCCGGCCAGCGCGGCATAGACGGTCTCGTCAGGTAAGCCCTTGCCGTTCCATCCCCTGAGCTCCGCCATTGTTCGCGGCATCAACCTGAGGAATGTATCGTCGTGCACAGCGTTGAAGATCATCCGGCCGATTGGCAGAACGAACGCGATCAGCATAAAGAGTAAGAGCGGTAAGACGAGAGTGAACGCCTTCAGCTTGCGCCGACGCTCGACATGCTGCAGCTGAATCCTCAGCGGGACGCACTCGGAGCCGCCCGTGATCTGTGCGACCGTCATAGCCATCCATTCCTATTTGTCATGGTCTGAGACGAGGATGGAAATCCCCGCGGTTGATTCGTCCCGCTACTTCGCGACCCAGGCGTTAAAGCGCTGGCGCAATTCGTCGCCCTTGTCTCCCCAGAAGACAGCATCGATGAGCAAGGCGCTGGTCGTATGATGCGGCGCCGTCGGCAGGTTCGGCAGGATCGTTGGATCGACAAAGGCGATGGCCTCGCTATTGGCGGGCCCATAGGGGATGTAGCGGCTAAAGCCGGCCTGCACTTGGGGCGAACCGACAAAGGCAATGAACTTGTAGGCTTCGTCTAGCCGCGGACCTCCCTTCGGAATTGTATAGACACTCTGGCCAATCTCCTGCGCGTCCCACATAATCTCGAAGTGCTTCCCAGAATTCTTGACTGCATCATAGATGCGGCCATTCCAACCTGAGGTCATGACCACTTGACCATCGGCCAGGAGCTGCGGCGCTTGGGCGCCCGCCTGCCACCAGACGACATCCTTCTTGATGGTATCAAGCTTTTTGAACGCCCGATCCACGCCCTCAGGGGTGTTGAGTACTTTATAAACATCCTTGATGGGCACCCCATCGGCAATCAGCGACCATTCAAGATTCCCGAACGGGCTCCTCAACAATCCCCGCTTGCCCGGGAACTTCTGCAGATCAAACAGGTCAGCGATGGTCTTCGGGCCGTCCGGCAGCTTGTCCTTGTCGTAGGTTAAGACCGTGGCATAGTTATCTACCGGCACGGCACACTCATATTTGTCCGCGCCAGTGAATTTAGATTGATCCAAGCCCAGTCTTTTCCAGTCGATTCTCTCAAGAATGCCCTCATTGCACATTTGGACGGCGCCCACACCATCGGCGACGACGACGTCCCAGCTTACGCTCTTGGATTCGACCATCGCGCGGATCTTTGAGATCTCGCCCAAGTATTCTTCTTCGGTAATCTTTACGCCAGTCTGTTTGACGTAAGGCTCGAAATAGGCCTTGCGCTCAGCTGCTTGTCGCGCTCCTCCATAGGAGGTGACGGTTAGCTGACTGCCTGCAAACGCAAGCTTGGCTGGCCCAAGTGCGGCCACTGCGAGCGAGGTCATGGCCAAGGCACCGGCGATCATGTAGGACTTCTTCATCTTCTATTCTCCGCTGTAACCAACTCTACGACGCGTCGAGCGCCCGGCAATCCTCGGTTTTCCAACCGATGGTGATCTCCGCACCAGGATCGAGGTGTGCCGCACCTTCCGAATTGGGCAGCTTGATCACGAAATCCTCGTGGCCGCACACCGAGACACGGGTGCGAACGTGATCACCCAAATAGATCAACTCAGTAACACGCGCGCTAAACACATTAGGCAGCGAGCCAGGCGCCGGATTCAACTTCACTCGCTCTGGCCGCAACGACAGCACGGTCGGCCGGCCAGCCGTCTCGACGTTGATGGCCAGCGCCTGCACGGTGCCGGCGCTCGGAATCTCCACGGTGCAGGTCCTGCCGTTCATCGCCACAATCTTCCCATGCAGCCGGTTGTTTTCGCCGATGAACTCGGCGACAAAAGCGTTTTGCGGCCGCTCGTAGAGCTCAGCCGGCGCAGCGAGCTGCTGGATAGCCCCGTCGTTGAACACCGCTATGCGGTCCGACATGGTCAGCGCCTCGCCCTGATCATGCGTCACATAGACCACGGTGACGCCGAGATCCTCGTGGATATGCTTGATCTCAAGCTGCATGTGCTCGCGCAGCTGTTTGTCCAGCGCGCCGAGCGGCTCGTCCATCAGCACGAGCTTGGGATCGAAGACGAGCGCGCGGGCCAGCGCGACACGCTGCTGCTGGCCGCCAGAAAGCTGGCCCGGTCGGCGCCGGCCATAGGCGCCGAGCCGAACCATATCGAGCGCCCGCCCGATCCGGGCCTCGGCCTCGGCCTTGCCGACTTTTCGAACTTTGAGAGGGAAGGCAAGATTCTCTTCCACAGTCATATGCGGAAAGAGAGCGTAATTTTGGAACACCATGCCGATGTCGCGCTTATGTGGCGGCACCTTCTCGATCGACCGACCCGCCAGCAGGATCGAACCATGGGTGGGCGCCTCGAAGCCCGCCAGCATCATGAGTGTCGTCGTCTTGCCGGAGCCGGAAGGCCCCAGCATCGTCAGAAACTCGCCCCGCTCGATCTCCATGTTGAGATTCTTAACGACGAGCGTCTCGCCATCATAAGTCTTCTGAATATTCCAAAACCTGACAAACGCATCGTTCGAGCCTGGCATTACCCCGTCTTTCTCGTGACGAGCTCCCAGCGTCCCGCCACGCACCGCCGGACCACCGAGCGCACCTTTTTCAGCGCTCGGACTACGCAACAGGGCCGACGCTGGCATGAGGCGCTGGCTGCGAATCGAGTGACTCATTAGTTCCTCACCTGCCTTTGGCCTCGCGACACTCGTCGGCGAAGGGTTTTTCTTTGTCGCAATTATTAGCGGTCCCTCCAGCTGGATTTCTCCAATATCACGCTTGGAATGGCCGAAATTCTGCGCATTACCCAACAATGCGAAGCTTTTAACGTCTTCCACTAGCTCAGCCGGAGTGATCAAGGCGCGACAGCAACAGGCTCGCGTTGCATTGCCCCAACGTACAGGTTCATGCGTTTGCGCGGTGCCACGCGGCGACTTGCGGTCGCCGGAAGTGAAGCGTTTGCAGGTGTCCTCCTGTATCCGGAGCGGTCCGCGTCGGTGCTCGCCAGCGTAAGGTCAACGCAATCGTGACGCAAAGTCCGGCACGTCTAACCGAACGAACTCCTAGAATTAAGGTGCGCGCCGCCCGCGCCTGCGAGGAGCTTGTGGTGCTCCGAATGTTGCGCATTGATCGCTTTCAGTAGGTGTTGCCATTCTCGCAATCGCACAAGCCCTTTGCGGACCGACGGAGCCCGCTATCGCTAGCGCGGCTCTCGTCGTAGCATTCCTGTGCATTCGGATCAGGCATGGTCCGGCAGTTGTCAGCAAAGATGACACCGTCGGTGGCCGATCGTAGGGTCTTCCATAATGCGCGCCGGGCACCGCTCTACGGCACACCGAATGGTTGCCCAGCTTGCACGCATCCATTAAAAAAGCCTCCGGCGGGCATGCCGGAGGCCTTATTGGAGGTTTAAACTAAGGTTTACAGAGTCGTTGCGTTTTCTCCTTCGCTAGTTTGACAGGAAACTCACCAATTACGCTGTGCTCGAAGCAGCAACGTCAGGGTGTTCTGGTCTTTCAGCTCGTACACGGTAGCGGGCTTGGCGATACCGGACTGGAGTGGGAGGGCGACTGTGCTTCCGCTCGCAAACTTCTGGTCCAACATCGTGTAAGAGAGGTCGGCCGTGAAGGTCAGGTTCTTGACCGGCGTCCATCGCGTGACCAGACCAACCACACCGTAGTTGAAATCAGGATTACATCCAGCACGTCCGCTTGAGAGTGCAAGGGTCGTAACGAAGGCACCGCAGATGTAACCCTTCGCTGTGTCATTATACCTCACAGCACCCAACCCGCCGTAGACACTGGAATTCCAGTTAGGATTCCAGTTGTGCGTGTAGCCGCCCTGGAAACCGTATGTAGTGGTCAGCTCTTGGCCAGAGCCAGTGACAAACACCGAGTCAGATACACCCGCGACGCCGAGACTCTGGTAAGCGCCTGGAAGGCCAGTGCCGCCATACATCGCGAAGCTGGTCGACATGTACTGCTGGAAGTTGTATCGGCTCGCACCGTTCGTATACACGCCGGACAAGTTGACCGTGTCACCCGGACCGGTAGGAATGTTTTTGATCGACAATGCGAGCTGACCGGCCCAGCCCCACTTGTCGTTCGGGTGACCGGACGTTTCGTCGGCGCCATAGTAGGCGGCGTGATTGTCGTGCGCCGCGGCCGACGCCTGAATGAGACCCCAAGCCTGGTCAACTCGAAGCATCGCAACAAGATCGGGAGAGCGCGAACCACCGATGTCGTTGGCGCCGAACACCCCGCTTGCAAGACCTGCCGCGGTTGCGCCACTCACGTTCCAAATACTCGTTGTAGACTGGGCGACCTGATCCTCAGCAGACAAAGAGGCCGAGATTCCTTGACCGAAATCAAAAGTATACGCGAACTGATTCACAGGATTCCAGCCGCCAGCGCCTGGCAGGCCATCGAAGCTGTTGGCCGGATAATTGGTCCACGGCGAGGAGAACTGCGACTGCGCCTTACCGATTGTAAAGCCAGCGAATTGGATGAAAGCGTAGTAAACGCCGATGCTTCCAGCAGCGATCTGAGCTGCAATCGACGTTGAATAGGACGTTGCACCATTGGTAGCGGTTGTGCCCGCTCCGGAATAGCCACCGGCGGTCCAAGTTTGCACACCCTCGAAAAAGGTACGAACCACGCCGTATTCAGTCGCGGTGCGTGTGTCGACGTTCAAGTCAAAACGGGCCTGAGAAGTATAATAATTCCGGAGCCGATTTTGCGCGCCCGCTACGCCGCTGTCAGAAGGAACAATGATCCCGTTCGTGCCCAACCCCAGCGAGGCACGCATATAACCACCGAGCTTGATGCAGGTGTCAGTGCCAGGGATATAATAGAACCCCGCTCCATAAAGTGAGCAGATCTTCACATACTCGATGGGCTTCGCCTTAACCGGCAGATCGGCTGCTTGAGCTCCTGCGCCGGCGAACATTGCCGCAGAACCGAGAATAAGACCCTTCGTCAATTTCATAGTCGACCTCCGTTGGAAACGTCGTTTCCGTCCTTCAAAATCCGCCGGCGTTAGCCTGGCCCGACGGACAGGGGTGCTGGACGGAACGACCTTCGAGGCGCCCCCTCGCTGTCGAGCTCTGTCTAACACCCCACTCAATTATTTCCATGAATTAATTTCTATCATTACTATTCGGTGGGATTGTGTTGCGATCAGGCAACATCTGGCGACCTGGGGTCAGCCAACATGCAGATTTTGCCCCGGATTGGCATCTCCTGGGGCTTTTCTTGGAGGTTTTGACCATGACCGTCGGAGTGTCCCGACGAACTAGAGATCATGGTGCATTAAAATAATTATACATTACAATTACTTTTTTACATGGCCCCTATGTACTATCGCGGGGTTCTTCAGGCTACTTAAGACGGGTAGGTACCGTTCACGACGCCTTGGGGCGCGGCCGCCACCACCAGCGAAAAGGTTGAACAACAAAAATGGCTGAAGCCGAACAATCCGATAAGGCCGTAAGGGACTTCATCTGGAACATCGTGGAGATCCACTCACAGCTCGAAGAGATCCATAAGAGCTGGGCTAAAATGCTCGGAATCACTGAAGCGCAGTGGTTGATCCTGATGGCTATTAACGAGCTCGATGATGGGAGCGGTGTTTCTGGAACTGCAGTTGCAAACAAACTGGGCTTTCATCCGCCGTTTGTTACCAGTCAGACGAAAAGATTAGAGACCATGGAGTTTCTGGCCCGCCCGACATCGCCCGACGACGCACGATTCATACAGATGTCTCTCACGGAAACGGCGCGAGCGGAGATCGCAAAGCTGTCGATTAAGAGAAAGGCCCTCAACGCCACGATACTTGAAGGGGTGGACCAAACGACCATTGACTATCTCAACAAGCGGCTGGCCTTGCTCGCTAAGAATAGCCGCTTGGCATCTCAGAAGCTGAGTATTGGCGTCTTGTAGGCCGCGAGTCGATCGCCATAAGAATTAAGCCTCCCGCGACGTGATACCAGGTACCTGTTGGTAAAACTGCCGGATTTTCTAGGATTGGTCATTGACGTGATGCGGATCTCGCCGCCGCGCTCGCCTATGACATTCGGAAGGCTGGCGTTGTAGAGCCGGACCAATGCAGTGATGAACCTCGGCACATCCTTGACAGCGATGCAAGCTTGATATTCCCGCCTCTATCAGCATCTGTCCTGAGTTACCAAAGTAATTGGCCGCGAGCTGCTGAATTCCCGATCCAATCGGTGAATTGATATTACAAAGCGTGGCACTACGGCATTGATGGCGATCTCATTCATCGCAAGGTTTGCGCTCGCGAGCAAGTCATGTGTCGCTTCCACAATTCCACTACATGATGACGATCGGCATCGACTGTTCAATGGACCTAAGCTTGTATAGGCCGCTGCGAACTGTTCGCGAGCTTGCGATCCAGCCATCGGAAGACGCAGTCGTCAGAACTTGGGAAGTTTTCGATCTCGCGTAGCGGGAAGGCGCTCATCCGCGGCATCGTCACTTCGAGGTCGACCTGCGCGCCCTCGCAATCATTTTGAAGTCTGATCGCCTCCGACACGCTGACGACGCTGCGCCCACCGGCGACCACGAGAACCGGGCATTTCAAATGCCACACCATTTCCCTGCGACGCGTACAAACCGAGTGGTTGTCGGATCCAGCAGTTCTCGTCATCCAGCCAATCGATGCGAGTAGCCGAGTCCGATTCCAAAGCCCTCCGTCACAAACCGCTGCAGCAACACGGGAATCTGACCGCGCAAAATCAGTAGCTAAAACAGCGGACAGCCCCTCACCGTAGACGCCAACACGGGCAGCATCGACCTTGGGCTGAACCGACAAGAAATCCATGCAGCTAGATAAGAATAGGTTCGACAAATCGCGGGCATGATTTGAGACGTCATCATGAGAAACAACGAGGATCGAAATTCCTCGTCCGACCACGAGAGGCAAGAGCCTTCCAAGCAACGTCTCCGCCCTCTCTTCCTCTCTGCTGACGCAAATAACTGCGGGGGCGCAGAATTCGCGATCACCGGGAGGCACGTAGTATGCCGAGATTTCGGATTGATCCCACCGTGCGATTTGCACCCGCTC
This sequence comes from Bradyrhizobium sp. NDS-1, assembly GCF_032918005.1. Classification (NCBI taxonomy): domain Bacteria; kingdom Pseudomonadati; phylum Pseudomonadota; class Alphaproteobacteria; order Hyphomicrobiales; family Nitrobacteraceae; genus Bradyrhizobium; species Bradyrhizobium sp. NDS-1. The sequence continues at coordinate 2,362,100 of NZ_CP136628.1, read as the reverse complement.
TATATTCTGCTCTAGCGCTGATCCGAGCCGTTGAACTCCACCCTCGATCTTCGCTGAAATCTGCTTAGCGTCTGGATCGCCTTCATCAATTAGTCGTCTAGCAACTTCGAACGCGGTTAGAGCACAGAGCCAGGCTTCCCTAGCCTGATCTGTCGCTCCTTTTTCGGCATTTAGATCGCCGTGAAGCGACTGAGCATCTCCGAGTTTTGACCATCTTGTACCCCAGTGCTGCCAATGACTGGGATTCTGCACGTCATCGAATTGCAGACCGTCCAGGAAAGCTGCGGCATCGCACCGTGTGGACGCCAAATCGCCTAGGACAACAGGCCATGTAGCGCAATCCATCTGGTGTCCCCTCGCTATACCCTCACCTATCGCTCGCGGATACTGAACAAGTCTCAGCCGCTCGAGTAGCGATCCAGAAGGAGAGTCTGCCGAAAGAAAGCTGGCCTTAGACTCGGACTTCCAAACATACGATATGTGCTACCTGGAGGTGAAATTCCCCAATGTGAGCATTCGCGCGTTCGAAATCCTGCAACTTACAGACAAAATGCGTAGGTTTTATTTGTAAGTCGGCCACTCAGCCCTCAGCGGGCAATCCACCATGGGCTTCGATTCAAGTGGCAGGATGATAGCTTTGCGATGCGAGCTGTCGAACCTTGAGGCGCAGCACTCAAGAGCAAAATAGGTATCCGGTCCCGCGCACAAAACAGTTCCGCTCTTCAATGTTGGCGCAGAATTTCTCGACTTAGATCGGTTAATATGGAGAATACCAACCTCGATTCTAGGTATCTTTCCCCCATGGCATCGCATAGCGGACGGTCGATTGGAATTCTCAACCTGGAGCGAGGAGTGCCGGCCGGCGCCGCGCCGCCACCGCCGCGCCCGGGCTCTTTATTGAATCCGTCTACCTTCAACTTTCCGATTATTGCAGAAACTGTCACAGGAGCTTGGGTTGAGAACGTCGTCCGCGGCGATCCGGGGCTTGAGCCGGCTTACGTCGCCGCGGCTCGGCGGTTGGTTGAGCGCGGGGCCGTAGCGATAAGCTCCACCTGCGGGTTCTCGATCAGACACCAGCAAGCAGTAGCCGCGTCTGTGGATGTACCGGTAGCAATGTCGAGCTTGCTCCTTTTGCCGACGTTGCTCCGTCAAGTCCCCCCGGCCGCCAAGATCGGTGTATTAACGTACGATTCGACGCATTGTGGCGAAGAGTTGCTCGGCGTCGATGATCCAGGCGAGCGGGCGAGGATTGTCATCGGCGGGATTGAAGGCGGTAAGTTCTGGCACGACGAGTTGAAGCGTCCACCGCCGCCGATCGATGTCACGTCAATCGAGACTGATGTTGGTGCACGGATCGAAAGTCTTCGCGACGCCTATCCTGAAATCGCGACCATCTTGTTCGAGTGCGCTGCATTCCCGATGGTAGCGGCAGCGATCCGCCGTAGGGTCAAGTTACCCGTCTACGATATCACCGATCTCTGCCGTCTGATGATCGCATCGGTTTCTTGAACGCCTTTATTACACGGGACGACCGCTCACTGAATCTTGGCGAACAAAAGCACCGCTGTTTATCTTTAGTGAGGGTTTCAGCCCGCCTTTTCTTGAGGCCAGTCTTTCCCTGCCGTTCCAAACCGGATCGGATACTCACTTCAGGTTTCCTCAGTCGCTTTTCGGATGTACCCGAAAGCAAGCTCCTCACGGATCTAATGATGTATGTCGTTCCGCCTGCAAGATGGGGCGTTTAATTCGCGATCTTCGTCAATTAGCTAAGTGACTGCTTTGTCCTCACAGAACCGGGCATCCGGCTTTCCCGCACCCGGCGGACTTCGCCTTGCGGCTGCCCAGATGCATGCCGATAGACGTCAGAGCCATTCCAATCGCACGCGCTCACTCGGCGCGGAAATAGACCCATTAATACGCGCGAAGCACAGGCGGCCCTCGCCCTCGATCGTCGCATTCCGCGTCAAGACGATTAAGAGAGGGCTGTCGCCCCGGGCGAGCCCATTCAGTTCGTGACATTGAGCGCCGCGATTTGTCACAGGCTGCTCGAACCCAAGCTGTGACGCCGCGCTGCACCCCGGCTGGTCTGAAGCCATTCGAAAGCGCGGCGAACCATATCAGGTTGGTGAAGCGCACACACCGTCAAATTCCTGATGATTTGTGAACCTTGCCGGAAAAGACCTTCGGTCAATCGAATGTGGCCTGGAGACGATTGCAGCCGAGGTGAAGATCACTCGCCGGAATCGACCCTCATTAGCAGCTGCGTCGGATCGAACGAATAAAAGCGAGCCGTCCGCGTGGGTGACGAGCTTATCATGTCCCCCTCTCGCTAAGTCACCAGGAATTCGCTGCAAAAATGACGATCACATCGACTTTTCGAAGTGCAGCAGATGCGATCGCGAAGAGACGGTGGTCAGCGAATGCGATGGGGCCGGTGCGTTGATATGTTGGCGCGACGCTTAACGCGCTACGCCGCGCAGGCGCTTATGCTCCTTGCTGCAGTTATTGACCAGTTTTGCGTCTTGGGCTGCGCTTCCGTGCTCATGTCTGACGCCTGGCGCCAGTAGTAAGATCCCGACGACGCTCATGCAGCACATGCTGCCCACTTTTCAAGACAAACCCGATTCCTTTGTAAGTTCGTCCATTATTTGCTTGGTCGCCTGATATGCAAGATCGACTATTTCATCGATCTCTGCCTCGGACACAACGAGCGGTGGGGCAAAACCAAGTATGTCTCCGTGCGGCATCGCTCGCGCGATAAGTCCTCGATCACGGGCAGCCTTTGAAATGCGAGCACCTACTTTTAGCTCCGGATCAAATCTCCGTTTGGTCTGACGATCCGCGACGAATTCCACAGCGCCTAGCAAGCCTACGCCTCTGACTTCACCAACGATCTCGAGCTGCGCAAACCGCTCCTTAAGCCGTCTCTGCAAGTGCGCGCCGACGGTCTTGGCTCGGTCGCTTAGCGCCTCTTTCTCTACAATGTCGAGCACTGCATTTGCAGCTGCGGCCGCAATTGGATGGCCGGAATACGTATATCCATGCGAGAAAGCTCCAACGCGATCGGCTCCTTCTTCCATGACCTTGTACACTTTCTCACCGACGATGGCGGCAGAGAGTGGTACGTATCCGGAGGTCAGCCCCTTGGCCACAGTCACCAGATCTGGCTCGATCCCGTAGAGTGTGCTGCCGAAGTCGGCACCGGTTCGACCGAATCCACAGATGACCTCGTCAGCGATCAGAAGAATGTCGTAGCGACTGAGCACAGTTTGGATTTCTTGCCAGTACCCAGCAGGAGGCGGCGTAATACCGCCCGTGCCGAGCACCGGCTCTGCGATGAAGCCGCCGACTGTCTCTGGACCCTCTCGCAAGATTAGTTGTTCAAGCTCCGCTGCACGCCGGCGAGAAAAGGCCTCTTCCGTCTCGCCCGGCTCAGCACCCCAATAATGATGCGGCGTTCCCGTGTGCAGAATACCAGGGAAAGGAAGATCCATGTGATCGTGGTAAAATGACATGCCGGTCATCGAACCAGAAATAACCGAGCAACCATGGTAACCTCGCTCGCGCGAGATAATCTTCTTCTTCCTGGGCTGACCGCGTAGATTGTTGTAGTACCAGACCAGCTTTGCTTGCGTTTCGTTAGCGTCCGATCCGGACAGCCCATAGAACACCTTGCTTGGCTTGCCCGGTGCCATCCGCACGAGACGATCCGAAAGAGTTGCCAACTCTTCCGTCGTGTGCGCCGCATACGTGTGGTAGTAAGCCAATTGATATGCCTGCCGCGCAATAGCTTCTGCGACTTCCGTCCGACCGTAACCGATGTTGACGCAGTACAGCCCCGCAAAGCCGTCGATGTAGTTTCGACCCTCGGCGTCGTTTATGCGAATACCGTTGCCGCCCGTAACGATCGTGGGATCACCCATCTTGCCGCTCGCGAAGTCCTTGAGCTGAGTGAAAGGATGCAGAACACTGGAGCGATCTCGTTCAGCGATGGCCTTGATATCAATCATGTCACTTCTCCTAACCTGCCAGATCGCCGAAACAGACGTACTTGAGTTCCATGAATTCGGCTAAGCCGTGTCGCGAGCCTTCTCGACCAAGGCCAGATTGCTTCCATCCGCCGAACGGAATAGGTGGCCCTGTGAATGAGGCTGTGTTGATGCCGACCATACCGCACTCGAGCCGCTCAGAAGCCCGAAGCGCCCGACGCAAGCTGTCGGTGTAGACGTACCCGGCTAAGCCCATTTCGCTGGCGTTGGCTCTAGCGATGACCTCTTCTTCGGTGTCAAACGGAAGGACTGCTGCGATTGGGCCAAATGTTTCCTCAGAAGCAATAAGCATATTCTCGGAAACTTCAGTGAGCAGTGTCGGAGGAACGAAGTTGGGGCCGGCAGTGGCGCCCTGATGGGCCAACACAATGGTGGCTCCCTTTTTCACCGCATCATCGACTTGGGCCCTGCACTTGTTAGCAACAGATAGCTTGGTCATAGGCCCGATATCTGTTGTCGGGTCCAGTCCATGACCGACTCGCAGTCGAGCCATTTCTGCAGCAAACGCTTCGACAAAGGCCCTATAGATTCCCTTTTGAACGTAGATGCGGTTCGCTGCCAGGCAGTCCTGCCCTGACGTCGCGAATTTAGCGGCCATCGCCCCCTCGACCGCCTTCTCGAGGTCCACGTCATCAAAGATGATAAACGGGGCATGCCCGCCTAATTCCATGGAGACCTTCTTCACCGTGTCCGCCGCCCCTTGAAGGAGATGGCGGCCAACCTCTGTAGAACCTGTGAACGACAGGGCCCGCACTCTCGCGTCGTGCAATAGAGGCGTCGACAGTTCGATCGGGTTACCTACCAGGACTTGAAACACGCCGGCAGGGAGTCCGGCCTGTTCGGCCAACCGGGCAATAGCGAGCGCAGAGAGCGGTGTCTCCGGAGCAGGCTTTACAATGATGGGGCAGCCAGCGGCGAGCGCGGCCCCGGCCTTTCGCGTAATCATCGCGACAGGGAAATTCCAAGGCGTAATCGCAGCCGCAACACCGATTGGCTGCATTCGGACGTGAAGGAGACTGCCCGGCTTGTGACTTGGGATGGTCTCTCCGTACGCACGTTCTCCTTCGGCTGCGAACCACTCAAGAAATCCTGCACCGTACCGGATTTCATGATGCGATTCCGCGAGGGGCTTACCCTGCTCGCTCGTGACGATGACAGCGAGTTCTTCAGCATGCTTGAGTATTAAGGACGCCCAAGACCGAAGGATCGCCCCCCGTTGCGCAGGCAACAATCCCCGCCAAGCCGAGAAAGACCTGTCAGCCGCTGCGATCGCGGCATTCATGTCAGCCGCGCTGCAACGCGCAACGTCTGCGATCTGTTCGCCGGTCGCCGGATCGACGACGACGTCTCTTCGGTGGCCCGGAATCCACCGCCCGTCCAGCAGCGCGGCCCCTGCCACAAAATCCTTGCGCAAAGTCTGCAGGCGCTCCTTAGCAAGACCGACCAACTCGCGATTTTCCTGCCGAAGAGTTTGAAGGGCCATTTGCGGGTCCGACACCGTCATTGTTGAAATTTGTTGTGCATTCAGGATACTGGTAACCTCAACAGATTTGCGGCGCATTTCCTCGATGCGCTAACGATTTCCTGCAACGGACATGCGTTCGGAGACGGAATGCACCTGAGGGCTGGAGCTTCAACATGCGATACGACCGGATAGACGCGCGCATCCTCGAGATTGTGCAGAAGAACAACCGTTTGACGTCGGAGGTCATCGGCGAGATGGCTGGGCTTTCTGCTACCGCGTGCCAACGGAGGCTAAAGCGACTTCGCTCTGAAGGGATCATCGAGGCCGATGTCTCTATCGTCTCGGCGAGGGCGGTCGGACGACCGATCCAGATGCTTGTCCTAGTGAGCCTGGAGCGCGAGCGTTCAGACATCATCGACAGGTTCAAGAAAGCTATCAAGTCGTCAGCTGAAGTGGTCAACGGCTTCTACGTGACCGGCGATGCTGACTTTGTTCTCTACCTTACAGCCCGTAGCATGGAGGAGTATGAGCAGTTCACTCGACGGTTCTTCTATGAGAACCCCGACATCAAGGGTTTCAAGACGATGGTTATAATGGACCGGGTAAAAACCGGTTTCGCCGTTCCGATCGAGATGCCGGACGAAGACTGAGCTGCCCTCGCATCGTTCCATGCCTCGCATTTTTTCCTCACGCATTCGCATACAATGCCCAAAAACCCCAACGGTGATCCGCTAGTTTCTGCGCCTGCCAAGGTCTTGGCTGAAGTGTTCTTCAGCTTTCAGACGAGACTGCAGCTATACCGATAAGGCGTTTCAAGCGCTGGCTTGATACGTCTGCTCTGGCGAGACGATGCAGACTGAAAGAACGCGGTGGAGATTTCATTACGGTACGGTAGACGAGCTAGTGTGGCTTCGCTCGAACGTCCCGCTCTTCTGCCCTCGTGTTCGATCATCACAGCATGCGACATCGAGATCGCTGAGATCAGAATATCTCCAAGCTGACGCTAAGAGCTGGGCGGGGAGTCTGGCGGAACTCTGCGAGCTGGAACTCTGCGAGCTTTCCACAACCTCAAACAAATTGACATGGCGACTGGCCTGGTGCTTGTCCCGTTTGCAACGAGTCGGTGGGTCTTGCGCGCAATGTCCCAAGGACCGGGTTTCCAAGCGATCTCAGGGCCGTCTTGTCGCGTCGAAGCTTGTTGTATTTGAGCTGCCCATATTAGGTCAGTCGTTGCCAGCGCCAAATGTATCTGAGCTTAGAACGGCCCTCATCCGACCAGCCCCCGGACGCGCAGCAGGCACGAGATGACTGATTCGCGGAACTCGCGCATCTTCCGCGCCGATGGGATCACCGCACCGCTCCAGCATGTCACGTTTCGGCGCATCTGGATTGCGAGCGTACTCGCCAATCTCGGCGCTCTAATCCGGAGCGTTGGAGCAGCTTGGGCGATGACGCAGATGACCTCGTCGGCAGACAAAGTGGCGCTGGTGCAGACTGCTCTATTGCTACCAGTCATGCTGATATCGGTGCCTGCCGGCGCGATCGCCGATATGTACGACCGTCGCGTGGTAACCCTCATCTCAGTTGCGATTTCGTTCGCTGGCGCGACCGCGCTGACGACGCTGGCGTGGGTCGGCCTAGTCACGCCGAACATGTTGCTGGCCCTGTGTTTCGTTGTCGGCAGCGGAATGGCACTGATGGATCCAGCCTGGCAGTCCTCGGTCAGTGAGCAAGTTCCTCTAAAAACGCTCCCCGCGGCCATCGCGCTGAACAGTATTAGTTACAATATTGCTCGCAGCGTGGGCCCTGCGATCGGCGGTATCCTCGTTGCCACCGCTGGCGCGGCGGCTTCGTTCGCGGTCAATGCGCTGCTGTATCTGCCGCTGATGTTGGCACTATTTCTGTGGAAGCGCATCCCTGAACCCGCGCATCTGCCGCCCGAGACGCTGAATCGCGCTATCGTTACCGGGATCCGCTACATCGTTAACTCGCCCTCTATCAAGGTCGTGCTCGGTCGCTCCATGGTGACGGGCGTAATCGGCGGAGGGATCGTCGCGCTTATGCCTCTCGTCGCTCGCGATTTGCTGCGAGGTGGCGCACAGACTTATGGGACCATGCTCAGTGCCTTTGGTCTAGGCGCTGTGATCGGCGCGCTCAATATTACGCAGGTGCGTAAACGCCTGAGCGGCGAAGCGGCAATCCGTGCCTGTGCGCTTTCGATGGGTGGCGCGATCACCGCCGTAGCGCTGAGCCGCGAGCCGATATTAACGGCCATTGCGCTGTTCCTCGCGGGAGCTGTGTGGATGATCGCATGGGCGTTGTTCAATATTGGGGTCCAGCTATCGGCGCCGCGCTGGGTCGCGGGGCGCGCGCTTGCAGCCTATCAGGCGGCAGGATCGGGTGGGATTGCTGTTGGCAGTTGGGTGTGGGGCTCTCTGGCTGACGCCACTGGTGTGCAGACCACCCTTCTGATGTCGGCCGGTCTAATGTTAGCCTCCCCGCTCTTGGGGTTCTGGCTACGCATGCCACGCGTTAGTACTCGTGAGGAAGATGCCGAGATGTTGGCCGATCCCGAGGTGCGTGTTGCACTTTCCGCACGCAGTGGGCCGCTTGTAGTCGAAATCGAATATCGTATCGCGTCGGAGGATGCGCGCGCATTTCACAATGTGATGCAGGATGTACAGCTATTTCGCCAGCGCAGCGGTGCTTATGGGTGGTCCATCGCGCGCGACGTCGCCGATCCCGAGCTTTGGACCGAGCGCTATCACTGCCCGACGTGGCTTGATTATCTGCGGCAGCGCAATCGCTCGACTAAGTCAGAGCGTGCCCTGGATGAAACGGCGGCGGCTTTCCACATTGGTCCTCAGCCCATGCGGGTTCGCCGCATGCTCGAGCGTCCGTTCGGATCGGTGCGCCGGAGGGAAGATGAACGTGAACGGGCCGCGAAGGACGTCATGCCGCGCTCAGGGACTGCTTGGAGCTGAGAGGCAAGGCATGCCTGGGCCCAACGCAGACAAGCCGCATGACAGCGCCGCATTTGCGCAAAGGCGCCCGTAGCTAGACGCCTGCATCCGGATCTGATGTCCAGTGTGAGTTCAGTTGGCGCCACTGGTCCAGATAGTTACGACTGTTCATTGGAGCGGCTGCGCAACTTCGCTTGATCCGCGTGCCTCAAAAGGATCTCCTTACCGTCGGCAACTCGGTCGTTGCGCTTGACGAATTTCGGTCTGGCGAGCTCGGAGGTCGAGCAGGGAACAAATTGCGCTCGAACCGTATGATCACTGACCAGCAGCATCCATTCGTTGTCGGTAGAGCCGGGCGCTGCCGGCTGTTATGTCGCCTGAGATCGCCGAAGTTGTGGCTCTGGATGACAGGGCGGTTTGCTCAATCTGGCGGATGATCTCTCTTCCCTTCCGGCCTAGCGTTCTTGACGGGCTTGTTGCGCTTGCAAAGCTAGTTTTTCTGCCGTGCCCCGGCATCGGTCGGGTAAAGAGGCCGAAGGCTCGCCGGTCGTTTCGGTGCCTGCAGCCCCTGATCACCTTCGTGCCGCGGCCGCCGAGCGTTTGCGTCGACGAAAGCCCGCGAGCACACGCGTGAGGTCAACGAGTTGATGACTAAACGTTGCAAGGCGACAACGGATGATTCCGGAGCTCACGATTGACGGCTTGACAAAAAAGGGGCCACCCCCGAAGGAGTGGCCCGCCAAGTCAGGGAGGAAATGCCCCCATGGGAGGCCTCGGGGATCAGGCCGGAGCCTGATCGATCGGTGAGTATGGCAGGCCTAGACTCTCGGCCACGGCCTTATAAGTTAGACGGCCACGATAGACATTGACGCCCGCTCGCAGATGCTGGTTCTCGAGCACGGCTGCAAATCCCTTGTTGGCGAGAGCCAGTCCAAAGGGCAGCGTGGCGTTAGTCAGAGCCTGGCTCGAGGTGAGGGGGACAGCCCCGGGCATATTCGCGACGCAGTAGTGTATGACCCCATCAACCTCATAGGTTGGATCGGCGTGAGTGGTTGGACGAGATGTTTCGAAGCACCCGCCCTGATCGATCGCGACATCAACGATCACGGAGCCCTTTCGCATCGAGCTCAACATGCTGCGGCTAACCAGCTTCGGCGCGCTCGCTCCGGGAACGAGCACGGCCCCGATCACGACGTCCGCAGCAAAGACCTCTTCCTCAACGGCATCTATGGTCGAGAACCTGGTACGAGCCCGCCCTTCGAACAGTTCATCAAGTTCACGAAGCCGGGGAATCGACCTATCAAGGATTGTAACCTCGGCTCCCAAGCCAACCGCCATTCGAGCTGCGTGCGTGCCGACAACACCGCCTCCGATCACCACGATGCGCGCCGCCTGAACACCAGGCACACCGCCGATCAACAGCCCGCGACCGCCTGCATACCGCTTCAGCGCCGCACCGGCTGCCTCAATCGAAAGCCTACCTGCAACCTCGCTCATGGGCGCAAGCAATGGAAGTCCGCCATATGCATCAGTGACCGTTTCGTAGGCAATCGCGGTACATCCAGATTTCAAGAGGCCCTTCGCTTGCTCAGGGTCCGGCGCCAAATGGAGATACGTGAACAGAATCTGATTCTCTCGCAGCTGGGTCCATTCGGAAGGCTGGGGCTCCTTGACCTTCACGATCAATTCGCTCGACCCAAATACCTCGCGAGCGGAGCCAAGGATTGTTGCACCAGCCTTGCGATAGGTTTCGTCTGTCGCACCAATGCCAGCCCCTGCATTCGTCTCAACCGCTACGCTATGACCGGCGGCAACATACTCGCGGACGGCTCCAGGCGTCAGACCCACGCGATATTCGTGTGTCTTGATTTCCTTGGGAACACCGACCTTCATTTGCAATCTCCTCGTTTGGAAACTCTTTGTAGTCGGAACAGCCGTACTAACCTGCAGCGGACATCACGAAGTGGCGCAGAAATTCAGCGATTTTTTGGACGTTAGTGCAGGAATCCAGAGGACCGGGCTAGCCCGCATTTCTCACAGTGTTGAGGCGCATCGGGGCGCGAATCAGCGAAAGTTCTTTTGCGAGAAGGACTTTGCGGTGATTCAAGGAATGCCCCGATGCTGACAGAGTGTAGCGCAGAACGGTTTGATTTTGGAGTGGTAGAAGGCCGCATCGTGGACGCGGCTTTTGATGGTGGCCTGGTGACGTCGGATGCTGGCGCGCTGCTTCTGGGCGCGTCCGATCGGGCGATCGATCTGGTGGGGCGCTTTGCAGATTGCTTTCGCGATCATCGCCGCCCGGACTTGATCGAGCACGCAGTCGGAACGTTGGTCGGACAGCGGGTCTTTGGCATCGCACTTGGCTACGAAGACCTCAACGATCACGACGAGTTGCGGCACGACCCGCTGATGGCGGTGCTGGCGGGCAAGCTTGTTGCTCGGCGCGAGGACTGCGCACCGGTGGCCGGCAAGTCGACGCTGAACCGGCTGGAACTGGGCCGGGAGGAACCTTCGCGCTATCACAAGATCGCCTACGACGCGGCGGCGATCGAGGCGTTGCCGGTGACGCTGTTCCTGGAGGCGCACAAGCGACCGCCGCCGCAGATCATCCTCGATCTCGACGCCACCGACGATCCTCTGCACGGGCATCAGGAGGGGCGCTTCTTCCACGGCTATTACGACTGCTACTGCTATCTGCCGCTGTACGTGTTCTGCGGCCGGCATCTGCTGGCGGCCAAGCTGCGGCGCGCCGACATCGACGCCAGTGCGGGCAGCGTCGCGGAGGTTGCGCGGATTGTGCGGCAAATCCGCGCCCACTGGCCGTTCGTGCGCATCGTGCTGCGCGCCGACAGTGGCTTTGCGCGCGAGGCGCTGATGGCGTGGTGTGAGCAAAACCGCGTGGATTATCTGTTCGGGCTCGCCCGCAACACGCGCCTGGTCGCCATGATCGAAGAGGAGCTCGCCGCGGCGAGAGCCACGGCCGAGACGATCGGCCGCCCGGCACGCCGCTTCAAGGACTTCCAATGGAGTACGCGCGACACCTGGAGCCAGGAGCGCCGCGTCGTCGCCAAGGCGGAGTGGACGCAAGGCGAGGCCAATCCGCGCTTCGTCGTCACTTCGCTCAAGCGCAGCGAGGCGGACGCGCGGCAGCTCTATGAGGACATCTATTGCGCCCGCGGCGAGATGGAGAACCGCATCAAGGAGTGCCAGCTCGACCTCTACGCCGACCGGACCTCGGCCGCCACCATGCGCGCCAACCAACTGCGGCTGTGGTTCGCCTCGATGGCCTATGTGCTGATCTGTGCCTTGCGCCGCATCGGCCTTGCCGAAACCACCTTTGCGGACGCCACCTGCGGCACCATCCGCCTCAAGCTCCTCAAAATCGGCGCGCTGGTGCGCATCAGCGTGCGCCGCATCAGGATCGCCATGGCCTCGGCCTGTCCAGCCGCCCAGGAATGGGGACACGTGGCTCGCCGCCTGGCCGAAGCCGCCAAGGCTCGCGCCTCGCCGGCCTGACATGCGACGCTGCGACGCGCCCAATCGGCGGCATCACCAACAGGCCCAACGGAGACGCTCAAAACCAGATCGCAAGCCGCGCCTTCAGCGCCACGGCCCTCGTCGCCTCCGCCAGATCCTCCCATCCTCCGTCGCTGAGCAATCGGTCGTGTGAGAAATGCGGGCTAGGTGAGCCTCACGCCTCTCAAAATCGGCCTGTGCCGCCGATGGAGAATCATTTGCAGTCAGTAGGAATCACTGCGCAACAACGCTTGTGCATCGAATCAATAGTTGCGCGCCGCAACCGTCTGTCGCCCAGCATGGCTGGCTTAAACCCATGGTCTTCTTAGTCCCGGGTTTCGGTCGGTTTGAAATGAGCGTGACTAGAGGGTCGGCCTCATCCGATCTCGACGGGCTGGGCGCAGGCTCTCCAAGCGCAGGCGCCGTTTCGCACTTCTTACCGCGAACTGGATGTATGGTCCATCAACTCCGGCAGCTCGCGCCTCGCGAACCGTCCACCGTGTTCTCGCCTGCTCAGCCGCCTAAGAGTATTGGAGCTTATACGGGCCGCTCGTGAATGGTCTGGCTTATCCATCGAGCAATTCCCGCTAGACCGTCGTCTGTATGCTGCTGCCCTATGACCTGAACCCCGACGGGAAGCTCATGGATAGCAAGGAGCGGCATTGTGATGGTTGGAGCACCAAGCACAGAGGTGACGGCATTGTAGTTTGGCAAGCCGGTCGTGTGTATGACACCGGAATCAACGCCCTTATTGTTCAAAGTTGGCGCGGGGCCGACGGAAGACGGAGAAATAATGGCATCGGCGATGTTCGAGATTGCGTGGTGGGCTGCTCTTGCCGCGTCACGTTTTGAGAGTACCAGACGGTAGTCATCGAGCGTCATCTTGCGTGCGATATCGAGACGCGACCTAAGGCTTTCGCTCAACCCTCCACCAAACTGTTCGAGAAGGTTCTCAAGTGACCAACGCATTTCGTATGCGCAAATGTCCCGGCTTATCGCCAGACTTTCGCTAATTGCCTGCTCAAACGCCTCCACGAGTGGGTGATCTGTTCTGCCGATAATCTCGACGCCGGCGCGGTGGAGATCCGACAGAAGACTATCGAATGCTCCCTTAGTGGCTTCATCCAGCTCTGGCGCTCCTTCCGCTTCCATCACAACGAGCCTCGCTGGGCGCGCCGCGGCGTGGAGCACTGTTCCGCCGTACAGGCCCGGAAAACCGGGGTCTCCTCCCGACCTCTTGGCGACTTCTATCGAAACTTGCCACATGTCCTGAAGATCGCCGGCATGAATGCCTATATGGCTCTGGCTGAAACCCAGCCGCTCCCCGCGATTAAGAGCGCCGAGAGTGGGCTTAATCGCGTAGTTCGCACAAAAGCTCGCCGGCCTGATCACTGAGCCAACGACCTGTGTTCCGATCGCCGCAGGAACCATGCGGGCACCGACCACCGCTGCGGATCCGCTGGATGATCCCCCTGGGGTACGAAGCGGATCAAACGGGTTGGTGGTCGGTCCGGGGTGAGACATACCGAGCTCGGTTGTAACCGTCTTTCCGAGGACAATGGCGCCGGCTCCCCTGAGTGCTTGCACGCAAGCAGAATCCTGTTTGGTGTAATTGCCTTCGAATAGGGGCGAGCCCATGCGAGTAGGCATGTCTTTCGTCATCAGCATGTCTTTTATGCCGACTGGCATACCATCGATGTTCGATAGCTCACGTCCGGCCTGATACCGGTTCGTCGAGGCATCGGCAGCGGATCTCGCCGCGGGGATGTTCATCTCGACCCAGGCCCGGACAACCGGTTCGCGGGTCTCGATGGTTTCAAGACATCTCTCGAGGTATTTGCGGGGGTTGTCCGTACCGTCCTTAAAGGCCGGCACCGCATCGTGGAATGTGAGAGGCCGAAAGTCAGCGGGGCTATATTGGGCGGACAACGGATTATCCTCGGAGTTGAGTTGCTGGACGAGCTAAAGACAGGATTGCTCCAACCGCGCTGAACGATTGAAGTGTGTTATTGGGCCCCGGTGACGAGGCGTCGCGATGGCTCAGCGAGCGAGCTCCGAAGCTCTTTCTTCATAACCTTGCCCATCGTATTCCGCGGCAGTTCATTGACAACGATCACCTGCTTAGGGACCTTGTAGTTTGCGAGACGATCCTTGACACGCTGAATCACTTCGCCGGCGACCGGCGGGAGCTCTTTGTCTGAAGGGATGACGAAAGCCACGACACACTCGCCGAAGTCGGGATGCGGGGCACCGACGACTGCTGACTCTTGAACAGAGGGCATTTCGTCGATCACTGCTTCTATCTCGGCGGGATAGACATTGTAGCCGCCGCTGATAATGAGATCCTTGGCTCGGCCGGTGATCGATACGTATCCTTGGTCATCGACAAATCCCAGATCGCCAGTGCGGAAGAAGCCGTCGGCTGTGAATTCCTCGCGGGTCTGGTCCGGCCTATTCCAGTAACCGGAAAACAGGCCTGGCCCTCGCGCTTGAATCATTCCGATAGTTCCCGCTTTCAAAACCTCATCGCTACTTCCACTGATGCGCAGATCAACTCCAGGAATCGGAAGCCCTACTGAACTTGGCTTGCGCTCGCCTTCCAAGGGATTCGAGGAGAGGATCATTGCTTCCGTCGAACCATAACGTTCCAGAATACGATGACCGGTGCGGGCTTCGAATTGGCCATGCACATCCGCGGAAAGAGGTGCGGACCCTGATACGAACAGCCGCACTCGTCTGCACCGATCACTGTTTAGCAACGGGCTCGACAACAATCGATGGTAATAGGTCGGCACGCCCATGAATACGGTCGAACGCGGAAGGGCCTTGAGTACATCGGCAGCATCGAACTTGCTTTGAAGAAGCAGCCGCGCTCCGCTTGCCAGAGCTACGTTGAACGAAATGAAAAGTCCGTGGCTGTGGAAGATCGGCAGAGTGTGGAGGAGAACGTCCGATGCGGAGAAGCCCCAGAGTTCGCTCAAGGTCTGCGCAGAGTACGAGAGCGCACCATGGCTGATGAGAGCACCTTTAGGGCGTCCGGTGGTACCGGACGTATAGAGAAGCGCGGCCGGGGCGCTTTCAGTCAGCTCGATCGTCCGGTATGTTGGATCTACCAACTCAACGATGGCCGCGAACGTCCCTTCTCCTTGGGGACCGAACGTGAAGGCCTTCGTTGTCGCTGGTACGATCTCCGCCGCAAGAGTTTCCGCGGTTAGTCCCGTGAAGAATACCGCCGGCTGAGCATCCTGCAGGAGATAAGCCAATTCGGCCGGCCGGTAGGCGGTGTTCATCGGCAAATAGCAAAATCCTGCACGCAAGCAGGCGAGGTACAAGGCGAACGCGTGCGCCGACTTTTCCAGTTGGACCGCGACGCGATCACCGGTTGCGCATCCAGATCGCCGCAATGCATTCGCATATCGTCCTGACAGGACGTGAAGCCATTCACGCGTGAACGTCTGACCGGTCTCTAGCTCGAAGACCGCGCCGGTTGGCTCCAGTCGCAGCCAGGTCTCGAACAACCGGTAGAAATTTGCATCAGTCATGATTTGAGCCGTCTTCGTTTTGGGTCTCCGGGGCGCAACCCGCGCCAGGTGGTGGGCAGCCCCTAGCTGCCTTCTCAACGAATTTTGATGTTTTAATACTAGTAAAAAAAATATCTTTCAAGAGAAAAACAATATGACCGGCTTGATGGCTACCGTGAGCGTTGCTCAAAGGGAGGGAATGAGCCGAACTTGCAATGGATTTGTCGGGGAGCGAGTCGGCCTCTCCCGCCAGGAAGCGCTACACAACGGTTCGGGGCTTTTGTGGCGCGCGAGGCGCTTCATGCAGCTTTTCGTCGGTGCGTCCAGTTGCACTCAGCGTTGTGACGGCACGTTACGTAGCTGTGCGCAGAGAGGTGATGAAAGCTGGCCCACGCTTGATGTGTCCACCGGTGTTTTCCGATGTCATTCGCGTTTACTCGATTCAATGCAGCTCGGAGGTGACCCCATTCTAATCAGCGGGTTGAGCTGTTAGGCCTCCAGATCAGTCCTTGGTCAGGAGCGCCGTCCCATTTCGACAATTAGGTCTGCGAACACGCGGCCGCCAACGCTGATGTGATCTCGCATCGCGCTCCCGGCCGTCTCCTCGTCGCCCCGCAATATGGCCTCGAGGATCTGGGCGTGATCAGCGAACGAGCGGCGGATGCGACCTGGCTTCTGAAAGGGGTACCTGCGATAGACGCGTAAGCGACCGCGGACGTCCTTGATGCTCGTTTCGAGATAATCATTGCACGAACAGCGATAGATCAGCTCGTGAAATTCCCTATTGATCGCGTCATACTTCTCGAAATCTTGGGTCGGAATGAATGCCGCGCTGCGCCGGTGAATCTCGGCCAGCTCCTCCCGGAGGTCAGGCGAGATCCGAGACGCGGCGAGCCTGGCCGCCATGCTTTCGAGCTCGGTCATGACCTCGAACATCGAGATCACCTGCTCGACACTAAGCAGCGTAACGATAGCGCCACGACGTTGACGCAGCTCAACCAGGCCGATCGAAGAAAGCTGGATAAGGGCCTCGCGCACCGGCGTTTTCGAGACGCCGAACCGTTCCGAGAGTCGCCGCTCCTCCAAACGCGAGCCTGGCGGAAAGGCGCCTGACTCGATCTCGTGGCGAATCCACTGCGCGATCTCCTCTGTTCGGTATGGCTTCTTGGTCAGCAAAGCGGAATCCACGACCATCTCCCCATGAAAGCGACCCTGGCAGTAAGCCCAGACATTTCCATCTTGACAGATATTTTTTTTAAGAACAATAAAACACCTATGGATCAGAAGAAAGCACTTGAGCGGTCGGGGCTGCCGACGTTGCGTGTGTCTGAAACGAGCGCGTGGATCCTTTTGAACAGGCCGCAGCAGCACAATCGGTTCGAGCCGGGGGACATCGAAGCGCTTTCGGCGATGCTAAGAGAATTGGCGGGACACAAAGGGCTGCGGGTTCTAATCCTCACGGCTAGCGGGCCGAGCTTCAGCTCGGGATTTGACCTCGACACGCTGTCAAGCGAGCGAGCGGTGGAGTGCACCGCCGCGTTTGCGGCTATGTGCGACTTGCTCGAAGCGTTGCCGATCCCGACGGTGTGCGGACTTAACGGGAATGTCTACGGGGGAGCCACTGACTTCGCGCTCGCGTGCGACTTCCGCATCGGGGTCGAAGGTTGTCGTTTGCAGATGTCTCCTGCACGGCTAGGCATCCAGTACTACCATTCCGGTCTCCGCCGATACGTAGAGAGACTCGGCTTGCCCGAGGCCAAGCGGTTGTTTCTAATGGGGGAGCAGATTGACACCGCCACGATGTTGCGGATCGGCTTTCTCACCGAAACCTGTACGCCCGACAGTTTCGAAGCGCGATTGGAGGTCGTTGCCGGAATGCTCGCTCAGCGTTCTCCGGCTTCGCTCCGCGGCCTAAAGGCGTCGCTCAATTCAATTTGCCGAGGTACCGCCGATCCGGCAGAGATCAACGCGAGATTCTTTGAAAGTCTCTCTTGCGCCGATGCTCAGGAAGGGCTGAAGGCTTGGTCCGAGCATCGCCTTCCTGGCTTCGCGGCCGTATGAAATCTTGCACGCTCTTGCCGCCGAGAGGGCCCCGGGGCGGTGATTCCCGGATCCAATTTCGCGTTACCCAAGAAGACGCATGGTTACTGAGTTGGGGCGTGACGATCAGATCGGAAGTGCCGTACAAATCTCCTACTTGGAACGCGAAGAACGCAGCAATCCGGCGATCTTCGGCGCCCTCTTGCAGGATTTCAAACAGACGACGGAGTTCGCGGACTTGGTCGCGATGATATCACAACTTGAGCGCGAGTAATCGGCCAACCCGATACGCCTCAACCACCCGATGTAGGGTTCGCGATCAAGATCGATCGAAGCCGAAATAGATCGACTTCTTCGTTGTTTTGCCCCATTCGCAGTGATGCTCGATCCGATAATGCAAGGAGCGCCTGCGAGGGAGGCCCGTGGGCTCGTGCGCCATGGATCGAGTTTTTCAAAGATTTGCTGAGCAATTGACCGAAAGCACGCATCGAGACGCAGCTCAGCAGAGCATGGCAGAGGTGGCCGCTGCGCTCGAACTGTCGTGCTTCGCATATCTCGCCTTTTCCCGTAGGCCGGGCAGTGCTCCCAATCTGATCTCGACATATCCACCCTCCTGGACCGCCATCTATCTGCAGCGCGGCTACGAATCCGTCGATCCGGTGGTACGTCGGGCAATGCGCCAGCCTAAGCCCTTTCAATGGGGCCTTGGATTGGAAGCGGGAAATCGGTCGGAGGCAGAACGCGCTCTGTTCGAAGAAGCCGCCAAATTTGGGATTCGCTGCGGATTTACATTCCCTATCCACGATGACAAGGGCGCGATCGCCGCGCTGAGCTTTGCAAGCGACGATCGTCGAACTGGTTTCGAGCGCTCGCTGATCGAGCACGCCCAAAGCCTGCGGTTAATCGCAACGTTTTTCCATGCACATGCAAAACGCTTCTGGACGATAGATCGCATGGTCGGTGGGGTGGTGCTGTCTCCTCGCGAGTACCAGTGTCTCGAATGGTCCGCGCGCGGCAAATCAGCTGGGGAGATTGGGATCATTCTCAGCATCGCGGAGCGAACCGCGGGATTTCACCTGGATAACGCGCGCGCGAAGCTTGGCGTCAGCTCGCTTCGTCAAGCGATCGTGCTGTTGACCGAGTCAAAATCTCGAAAATAGATCAACCGCAAGCTGCAAGCACCTGTGCAACTCCACAGGATGTGCTTTCCTGCTTTCTCTGCTTGCTTGCCTGAAGCAAGGCAAGGAGGCAAGAATGATGCAGCTCATCACGCCGGAGTACTACGGCGAATTCGTCGACGATCTCACCGAGATGCACCGGCTGCGATATCGCGTTTTCAAACAGCGCCTGGACTGGAACGTCGAGGTCAGCGGCGACATGGAAGTCGACGAGTTTGATGTCCTTCGACCCGTGCACCTCCTGAACCGCTCGAACGCCGGACGTCTTCAGGGTTGCGTCCGACTTCTGCCTTCGACCGGTCCAACCATGCTGAGAGACACCTTCCCGATTCTTCTGGACGGCCAGCCGGCGCCACGAAGCGACCGGATTTGGGAGAGCAGTCGATTCGCGCTCGATGTTCCTCTGGATGCGCCGAAGGCAAGTGGTGGACTTGCTGCTGCTACTTACGAGCTGTTTGCGGGCATGATTGAATTCGGCCTTTCGATTGAATCGACCGAAATCGTTACCGTCACTGACGCCCGGATGGAACGCATTCTTCGCCGCGCGGGCTGGTCGCTCAGCAAAATCGGAAAAGCTCGCCCTCTCGGAAACACCACGGCCATTGCTGGATATCTGGAGGTGTCGACTGATGCCTTGGAGCGCATCCGCAAAGCGGGACACATCTCAGGTCCGGTGCTCTGGGCTCCAGTCATCCGAGCGGCCGCCTAGGATCTGGAAGCAAGTACAAACGGGGCATCGCTGCACATTGGAGCGGAAAGCCCATCTGCTTAAGACTTACGATGCACAAACCACGTCGATCAACACCCTCCCCTCAAGCCGGCAAGGCAATCGAACTGAAACACCTGCGATCGGCCATTGCTGCGGCCGATTGCGGCAGCTTCCGCGGAGCCGCGGAGTTGCTGAGGTCGCAACAATCGAGTCTCAGCCGAAGAATCGACGAAATCGAGCACCACTTGGGCATCGCCATCTTCGAGCGCCATAGCGGAGGCGTGCGCCCGACGCAGGCCGGCCGCGACGTGCTTCGGCTGGCAAGGACCATTCTGGATGAATTCGACGCGCTCATCGCCACTGCGAGATCCGTTCAAAACAGCGGAATCGGCCGTCTGACCGTCGGCTTCTGCACCTCGCTTTCGGCAGGCAATCTGCAAGCCTCGCTACTCGCGTTCAAAGAGCGGTTCCCGCAGATCGCACTTGCGACGGTCGAACGATCGCGGACGCGTTTGGCAGCGGCACTTCGAAACGGCGCAATCGATGTCCTGATCGTGACAGGGAACCTCCCATTGTTGGAAACTGAAGAAATGCCGCTTTGGAGCGAGCGTGTTCTCGTAGCCTTGCCCCATGATCATCCGCTCGCCGGGCGCGAGACTGTGTGCTGGACTGACCTGCGTGGCGAGACAGTGCTACTCAGCTACTATGACGCGGGAAAGGAGCTCGAAGATCTTCTGATTTCCAAGCTCCTCTCGCCCGAGGATCGCCCCAAGATCGAGCGCCACGACGTCAGTCGCGGAATCGTCAAAAGCCTCATCAGCATGCATACAGGAATAAGCTTGGTGCTCGAGTCCGATATGGGGGCAAATTTTGCGGGCCTGACCTACCGACAGCTGCGCGATGGCTCGGCTCCGAGCCATTTCGACTTTTCGGCCCATTGGCGAGCCGAAAATAATAATCCAGCCCTGCAGGAGTTCCTGAAGCTGCTCTCTGAGCGCTATTCCCCGCCATCCATCGGACGTTGACGCGCTCGTCGAGCTTTCCGGAAATTTCTGTCCGCTGCCATGAACCGTGCCAACATGGGAGCGATAAGCTTGGCCGGCTCCCCGATCGGCTGCCCGCTCTCCTGTGCAAGGATTTCGGCGTACGCTACGAGATCCCTGTGCACGCTCGCCGGGAGTTCATGCGTAATCTTGATCGGCTTATCGTCTTCGAGCGCTCCAAGTTTAAGCTGAGCCATCGTACCTCACCCTCTATACGGTTCGAGCACCAGGTCGCGATTGACGATCACCCGCACCGGAAATCCCGGACGAATCGTCAAAGTCGGCTGGATGTTGAGATTACGGCGGACCACCTGCTGGCCCGTCTGGTTCATCGAGTCCCCCGCCCCGCGGCGGAGCGCAGCGATGAGGTCGCTGTTGGTGCTACCCGTATCCGATCCGGAATTCACCTCGGTGCCGACGGCGAGCAGCGTCGAAAGCGCAGCGGCCCCCAACAGCTCCTTCCAATGGTTGTCGACCTCATCCTCAAGCCCAGAGTAGCCCGCGGCATCTGCGCCCGGCTGCCGCTCCAGCACGATCGACCGCCCATTTGGCATGATGAGGCGCGTCCACACCAGGAGTACGCGCGATTGGCCAAATGCGACCTGGCTATCATACGTCCCGATCAACCGGGCTCCTTGCGGGATAAGGCGAGCTCGCCCGGTAGGGGAATCGTATACCGCTTCTGTGACTTGGGCCGTGATCTGGCCAGGCAGGTCGGACCGAATCCCCGTGATAAGAGCAGCCGGAATGACCGTTCCCGCCTGGACCACAAAGGGAGAGACCGGTCTTGCCAGGCGATCGGGACTGGTGGTTCGACGGTCAACGGAAGCACTGACGAACGCAAGTTTTCGATCCTGGCCATTCTGGGAAAATGCTTCGTCGGATGATGGCGCTGCATTTGATGGGGCTTCACTTGGCGATGTGACAGGGGCCTGTGCGCGGACGTTCGTGCTGGCAAACACCTTGCTGGTGCGGGCCGCCTCGCTCTCCTGATTGACGCGCTGCTGTTCAGCGTCAACACCGAGCGGGCTGGCCGTCGAAGAGCCCTGTGCTGCAACGATCGGCCGGCCAAGATCGCCGGGTAAAGGTGGTCCAAGGCGCGGCACCTCCTTCGGGATCTCAGCATAATCCTTCGGCAAGGTTGCAAGCTGATCGGCGACATTGTGGTGGTCGGTCGCGTAAAGCTCCTCGGCGGCCGGCGTACGCGATCGCTTCTCCTGCAGAGCCCAGAAGACCGCACCAGAGATGAGCACCAGCAAAAGGGCGCTGCCACCCGCAAGCACCTTGCGCGATAGGCGCGTAACTTGCGGCCGTTCCGGCCGGAGCCGAAGGGTTTCGGCGATATTTTCCGGCGGCTTAACCTGAGCAGGGTCCTTGGGTGTGTCATTCGGCTGGCCGGTCTCTGTCACAGCGACCTCCCGTCGGTTCGGACGATCCTGACCTTCTGCTGGTGCTCCTCGCCGAGCCTCAGTTCCGCGGCCGCGAACAGCCGGTCGACGATCAGCACGTTGCCGTAAGCGCGATAGTTGACGAGCTCGGTCTTGCCATCAGGCCCGATCACGAACAGCGGCGGCATCTCGCCTTGGCCGACGCCGGGCGAAAGCTCGATGTAGACCTTGCGCCCATCGTCATAGGCATTGACAGGACGCCAGGGTGGGCTGTCTCCCTCGATGGCGTAGCGGTAACGGCGCTGCGCCTGGTCCGGAATGACGGGTGTGGGCGGCAGAACTCGACCACGCGCGGTCCGATCCTCCGGATAGAACCACGCGACCTGTGGCATGTAGGGCTTTTCCCGGGAGCGGAGTTCGATGAGGTAAGTGCGCCGATCCGTGTTGACGACGAGATTGGTCTCGATCGCCGGACGTGTCGGCTTCACCATGATGTGGACGCGTCGCGTGTCGCCGCTGCCGCTTTCGGTGTCGCCGACCACCCAACGCACGGTATCACCCGCGGCAACTGGTCCCGAGCCGATCAGTTGCTCGCCGGGCTCCAAGGCGATGTCGGTGATCTGCCCCGGCGCGGCATAGACCTGATAGAGAGCGCCCGGACTATACGAAAACACCTGCACCGCATTGAAGTAGCCGGCTTTGCGCGGCTGCACGCGTGCCGCGTCATTCGCGGTCTCAATCCGCTCGACGGGCTCTTTGGCTTCCGCGTTCTTGCCGCCGCGCGCCGCCTTCCAGGCCGGTGGGACATGCAGCGGCCGCGGCCGATCGTCGACAAGCGCCGGCAGATCTGGAGCCGGCGGGACATCGCTATCGTAACTAATTTGGGGTGGTTTCAACGTGGTGCACCCGCCAAGGGTGGACACGCCAATAACAAGAGCCAGAGCCAGGCTCGGGCGGACCCTCTGCGACGCAATAACGAGACCTGACGGCATTGCTAACCCAGCTCCTTCGACCAGTTGATGGCGTTGACGTAAATGCCAAGCGGATTCTTGCGGAGGCGATCGAGGTCGCGAGGCATCTCCACGATGATCGTGAGGATCGCGCTCCACCGCTCGGTTGCGGCAAGCTGACCGTTGTCGTAACGGCGTTCGACCCAGGCGAGGCGAAAGCTCTCAGGGGATGCCCGGATGACGCTCGAGACGTCGATCGCAATTTGCGTCTTGCCAAGCTTGGCGAATGGATCGTTGGTGCGTGCATAGTCATTCAGCGCGACGGCGCCGCGATCGGTTGTAAAGTCGTAGGCGCGGAGCCAGTTTTCGCGAAGGACGATGGCGTCCATCGGCAGGCCACGCACATGCTCGATGAAGCGCGCCAGGTGAAAAGCTACTTGCGGATCGGTCGGTTGATAGCTGGCGTTTGCCGGAGCGACGGCTTTTGCTTCCCCCAATTGATCGACCTCGACCACCCAGGGCGTGATCGTCCCATGCGCCGATTGCCAGACCAGGGTGCCGGCGAAACCAGCCGATAAGAAGAGGCAGCCAAAGGCCATCAGGCGCCAGTTCTTGGCCTGCACGCGCGCAGACCCAATGCGATCATCCCAGACTTGAGCTGCGCGTTGGTAGGGGGTGACGGCTTCTGGCGTGCGGCCATAGTGAACGGCCGATCGTTTGAACATTGTTTGACCTCAAGAGATGGCGGGGGACCGAATTAGAAAGAAAGGAGGCCTCAGTGATCCTCTTGCGAGAGGTCGACAGATCCGCCGCCGCCTCCATGATCACCTGAACGGATCGCGTGGGTTGCCGCTGATGCGCCATGACTGATCGTCTGCGCTCTCTTCATGCGCCGAACCCAAGCGGGCGCGCTGTCGGAAGCTCTCGAGGAATCCCCTTCCCCCGTACCGGCATTGCTCGCCGTTCCACCAAGACCAGCTGCGACCGAGCGCAAGGGGCTTGCAGCACCGGACGCGCTCGCCTCGGAGCCGGACTGACTCCCCGCCCGAAACACGCTCACGGTGCCACTTGCAATCGCACTTCCACCTCGTAGCGAGCCTGCAATCGCGCCGCCGGCGAGACCGGCAGCACCGGCCGCAACGCCAGCGCCAGCCGCGACGACTCCACCGGCGGCAAGTCCCGTCCCAACGGCGCTGCCTGCGCCGAGCTGCGGACCTCCAGAGACGATGCCGTTGGCAATCCCGGGTCCGAAAATGCCGAGGCCTAACAAGGCGAGCGCGCCCAGTACAAGCGCCATCGCGTTCTCAATGGTCGGCTGGTTGCCGCCGAAACCTGCCGTGAACTGCGAGAATAAGGTCGATCCAATGCCGACGATGACGGCGAGGACCAAAACCTTGACGCCGGAGGAGATGACGTTGCCCAGCACCCGTTCGGCCGCAAAGGCGGTCTTGCCGAACAAACCGAAGGGGATCAGGACAAAACCTGCAAGCGTCGTCAGCTTGAACTCGATCAGCGTGACGAAGAGCTGGATGGCGAGAATAAAGAAGGCCAGCAGCACCACGATCCAGGCGAACAGCAGGACCGCGATCTGGACGAAATTCTCAAAAAAGCTGACATAGCCCATCAGCCCCGAGATCGAGTCCAGGATCGGACGGCCGGCATCGAGCCCCACTTGCGCGATGCGGCCTGGTCGCAAGAAATCTGCCGATGACAGGCTCGTGCCCGAGGCTTTGAGGCCAAGACCAGCAAAGCTCTCGAAGACGATGCGGGCGAGGCTGCTCCAGTTGCCGATCAGATAGGCAAAGACACCGACAAACAAGGTTTTCTTGACGAGCCGGGCAACAATATCTTCATCAGTCCCCCAGGACCAGAACAGCCCCGCGAGCGTGAGGTCGATTGCAGCTAACGTCGTGGCGAGATAGCCGACTTCGCCCCCGACCAGACCGAATCCGGAATCGATATAGCGGGTGAAGGTTTCCAGGAACTGGTCGATGACAGAGGTGCCGCCCATCGTTCACTCGCTTTGACTTGGAATGGAGGGGGAGAGGGACGGGAGGCGGCTTTCGTCCTTGCGCGGCGGCGCGGAGGAAAATGGCGCGGCGCCTACCCCGCTATCACCGTCTACCGATCCGCTTTTCCCCAAGAACTGGCTGCGCCGTTCCGCCCAGATCCTCTGGCATTCGAGCAGAGCCTCTGTCTGCTCGTAGGTGACGGTGCGGCATTGCTCCAGTTTTGCCGCCGTCGGATCGGGCTTCGCAGCGAGCGAGGCGGAAGATTGGGTGGCGCTATCGTCGCCGCGCAGGCGAACGGCGCAGGCGGCGACGACCAGGACTGTGAGGCTAACTGCCACCGCCATCGGCAGCCGTTCAAATCTGCTCTTCATCATCAGTGGAACATCTGCACGGTTGTCGGTTGATAGCCCTGACCTTGGGTCAGAAAGCGCCGCAGCTGCTCCCTCCCCTGATCCTGGGCACTTGCTCTTTGCGCGGCTTCGAGCGTTTGTGCGCGCCCCTGCGCGGCCACGGTCGCGGTGAGATCAGCAAGCTGCTGCGCTTGCAGCGCAAGGAGCTGGTTGCCGGCTTGGCTTGCCTGCAGCGCGCCCGACGCGCCCTGGCTCGCCGTGACCAGGGCCGACATCTGGGTCCGGTTGGTGTCGAGATTACCGGCGACGGTTGCCTGCACCCGCATGGCGTCCTGCAGGCCGGCGACTGCGTTCTGCCAGCGTGTTTGGGCGTTGGCGACGAGGAGCCCATTGGACATGCTTGCGGATGCCGGCGCATAAGTCGTTGAGAACGCGCGATCGATCTGCTGGACATCGTAGGCAATGCGCTGCGCTTGACTGAGCAGCTGCTGCGTGCGCTGAATCGATTGCTCGAGCTGCTGCAAGGACGAGTACGGCAGGCTCGCCAGGTTCTTCGCCTGATTGATCAACATCTGCGCTTCGTTTTGCAGCGAGGTGATTTGGTTGTTGATCTGCTGCAGCTCGCGCGCGGCGGTCAGCACATTTTGCACGTAGTTGTTGGGATCGAACACGATCCACTGTGCTTTTCCTTCCCGGGGCCCTTGGGTCAGGCTAATTGCGATGATACTTGTTGCCAGAAGCGGACGGAGACGTTTCATGACAAGCCCCCTTCCCTGGCAAGCTGCGGAATGAGATTGCAGGCCCAGCCGAGGTCTCGCGCCTTGAGCCAGCCGGTGACGAAATCGTCTCGTCCGTACTCCTCAAGAACCCGCTCGATGAGAGTCTGGTCGGTCTTGGACGACGCGGCCGCAAAAGCCAGCGCGATCTCACCAAGGCCGAGCTCGAACAGCCGGTTGCCCCGGCGCGACTGGCAGTAGTAGTCGCGCTTTGGCGTCGCGCGGGCGAGGATCTCGATCTGCCGATCATTTAGTCCAAAGCGCCGGTAGACGCCTAAGATTTGCGGCTCGATGGCGCGGTCATTGGGAAGAAGGATCCGGGTCGGACAGCTCTCGATGATGGCCGGCGCAATTGCGGAGCCGTCGATATCGGCCAGCGACTGGGTCGCAAACACGACGGAGGCGTTCTTCTTGCGCAGCGTCTTAAGCCATTCGCGGAGCTTGCCGGCAAAATCGGCATCGTCGAGCGCAAGCCAGCCCTCATCGATGATGAGCAGGGTGGGACGGCCGTCGAAGCGATCCTCAATCCGGTGGAATAAATAGGAGAGAACCGCCGGCGCGACACCGGTCCCGATCAACCCGTCGGTCTCAAACACCTGGACGGAGCCCTCTCCCAGCCGCTCACCTTCCGCATCGAGCAACCGCTCAAACGGACCGCCGAGGCAATAGGGTTGCAGCGCGCGCTTCAAGGCATTGGATTGCAGAAGAACGGACAAGCCAGTCAGCGTCCGCTCCCGAACTGGCGCCGAGGCGAGCGAGGTCAATGCCGACCAGACATGATCCTTGGTCTCGGGCGTGACCTCGATGCGCTCGCGCGTAAGGATCGATGCAATCCAATCGGCTGCCCAACCGCGCTCCGCGACATCGTCGATGCGTGCAAGCGGCTGGAGCGCCACGAATTCTGCCGAGTCTCCACCAACCGCGCCGCCAAGATCATGCCAGTCGCCTCCCATGGCGATCGCCGCCGCGCGGATCGACCCGCCGAAGTCAAAGGCAAAGATCTGAGCGGCCGGATATCGCCGGAACTGCAGTGCCATCAGTGCGAGCAGCACCGATTTGCCGGCGCCGGTCGGTCCAACGATCAGAGTGTGTCCGACATCGCCGACATGGAGCGAGAAGCGGAAAGGGGTCGATCCTTCCGTCTTGCCGAAGAACAGTGGAGGCGCCTTGAAATGATGGTCCCTCACCTCTCCCGCCCAGACCGCAGAAAGCGGGATCATGTGGGCGAGATTTAGCGTCGACACCGGCGGTTGGCGCACGTTTGCATAGACCTGTCCCGGCAGGCTGCCGAGCCAGGCCTCAACGGCATTCACTGTCTCGGTCATGGAGGTAAAGTCCCGGCCCTGGATCACCTTTTCAACGAGGCGTAGCTTTTCGTCGGCCGCGCTAGGATCCCTGTCCCAGACCGTGACCGTTGCCGTCACAAAGGCTTCACCGATCTGATCCGAGCCGAGCTCCTGGAGCGCGTGATCTGCATCCAAAGCCTTGTTGTGGGCATCGGTGTCCAGAAGCGTGGACGACTCGTTGGTCATGACCTCCTTCAGGATCGAGGCAATCGACTTGCGCTTGGCAAACCATTGCCGCCTGATCCTGGTCAGGAGTTTTGTTGCATCCGTCTTGTCGAGCATGATCGCCCGCGTCGACCAGCGGTAGGGGAATGCGAGGCGGTTGAGATCATCGAGGATCCCGGGCGTCGTCGTCGTGGGAAACCCCACAACCGTCAGGACACGCAGATGCGCGTCACCCAGCATCGGCTCAAGCCCGCCTGTCAGCGGCTGATCGGCAAGCAGCGCATCGAGATACATCGGGATTTCCGGCACCCGAACACGATGCCGCTTGGTCGAGACAGTCGAGTGCAGGTAGGTGAGCGTTGCCTCGTCATCGAGCCAGCCGCATTCCGGCATAAAGCCCTCAACGAGCTGCAGCACGCGGTTGGTCCGGTCGACGAAGCCACTCAGCACCTCGCGCGCATCCGCTCCCGCGCTGCGATGGCCGCCCTCGTACAGGAGACGCTCTGCCACAGCTGCACTCTCTGCAGGCGGCAGATAAAGGAAGGTCAGGTAGTAGCTCGATTCATAATGGCTGCCGGCCTCCTCGAATTGCGCTTTCCGCTCCGCATCCACCAGGGCGGATGCGACATCCGGGAATGTGTCGGGCGGATAGCGCCCTGCCGAATGCCGTTGCGCCTCGACGAAAACCGCCCAGCCCGATCCGAGACGCCGGAGCGCATTGTTCAGCCGGCTTGCGACCGCAACAAGCTCAGCCGGCACGGAACTGTCGAGGTCCGGTCCCCTGAACCGCGCCGTCCGCTGAAGTGAGCCGTCCTTGTTCAATACAATTCCCTCGTCGACAAGAGCAGCCCAGGGGAGGAAATCAGCAAGGCGCGTATTCGAGCGGCGGTATTCGGCAAGATTCATCATGGGACTTTTCTCAAGCGCCGAGGTGACCGGGAACACGAACGTGCCGGCGCACGACTTCGACGAATTCCGGATCGCGTTTTGCGGCCCAGACCGCGGCCATGTGGCCGATGAACGCCAGCAGAAGGCCGGCCAGCCACAAGCGCAGACCAAGGCCGAGTGCTGCAGCCAATGTGCCGTTGAGAATGGCAACCGATCGCGGTGCTCCGCCCATCAGGATCGGCTCGGTCAGCGCACGGTGGACAGGGGCGACAAAGCCCGGGACTGGCTCATCCATCAGATCACCACCCCGCCGCCGAACGAGAAGAACGACAGGAAGAAGCTAGAGGCGGCAAATGCGATCGACAGACCAAACACGATCTGGATCAGCCGCCGGAAGCCGCCCGAGGTGTCGCCAAATGCGAGCGAAAGACCGGTCACGATGATGATGATGACCGCGATGATCTTGGCCACGGGTCCTTCAACCGATTGCAGGATCTGGTTGAGCGGCTGCTCCCAGGGCATGTTCGAGCCGGCGGCCCAGGCCGGGCTACTCACCAGGTACAGACAAGCGAATGCCGCAACTGATGTGAAACCTCGCCTGAGAGATGATCGTACGTTCATGACTGATCTCCGATTTTCGAAAGGGTGTAGTCGCCTGATGGTCCAAGCCCGGTGACAGAAGCGAGTTCGCTCAAATGCCGTTCGGCACCACGGCCAGAGAGCACGGCGATGACGTTGATGGTCTCGGCGATCAGCGCGCGCGGGACCGTGACGACGGCCTCCTGGATGAGCTGCTCGAGCCGGCGGAGCGCGCCAAGCGCGGTGCCGGCGTGGATCGTGCCGATTCCGCCGGGATGTCCAGTCCCCCAGGCTTTGACCAGATCGAGCGCCTCGGCTCCGCGCACCTCGCCAATCGGGATGCGATCGGGGCGCAGACGAAGCGACGAGCGCACAAGTTCGGACAGCGAGACGACACCGTCCTTGGTCCGCAGCGCCACGAGGTTCGGCGCCGTGCACTGAAGCTCCCGCGTATCTTCGATGAGAACGACGCGATCCGAACCTTTGGCCACCTCCGCCAGAAGGGCGTTCGTCAGCGTCGTCTTGCCGGTCGATGTGCCGCCGGCGACCAGGATGTTCTTGCGCGCGGCAACCGCATCACGAAGCGCGTTCGCCTGCGCCGAGTTCATGATGCCGGCAGCGACATAGTCGTCCAGGCCGAAGACAGCGACCGCAGGTTTGCGGATCGCGAAGGCCGGCGCGGCGACGACCGGCGGCAACAAACCTTCAAAACGTTCTCCCGTTTCCGGCAGCTCAGCCGAGATTCGGGGCGAGCCGGCATGAACCTCAGCGCCCACATAGTGCGCGACCAGCCGGACAATTCGCTCGCCGTCGGCAGGTGATAGACTCTCGCCGGTATCGGTAAGACCGCTCGACAGCCGATCGATCCACAGCCGGCCATCGGGGTTCAGCATCACCTCAACGATCGACGGATCTTCCAGAAAGCCCGCGATGGCCGAGCCCAGCGCCGTGCGGAGCATGCGCGCTCCGCGCAACTCGGCTTCCGAATGAAATGAATGGATCGCCACGACTGCCCCCTAGTTGAGTGAGGCAGCTAGCGTCTAGCCGCCTCACATGAGGACAACTAGAAAAAGCAGAACCTGCGCGACAGCAACAATGGGACTCTGTCAATCGTAGTCTGGCGTAGAAGAAGAAAGATTCGGGACGATCGCTTCCGACGCGCCGAACATCGTGACCTACCCCGGACATCAGCCCGGCGACAGGCCGGCTTCACCACTCCGCATGATCGTCCGCCACCAGGATGGCGAGCTCGGCTGGTGGAATAACGACCTCAACCGAGTTCCAGCCTACCGCCGGTTGACGTGTGACCGAAGCGCCAGCCTTCCGTTTCCGGCGCTCGAGCCACGGGACGGCGGCGAACCAGACCAGCGCTGCCACCTGCAGCAAAACGTTCACACCGAACGCGGTCTGATAGGCCGTTAAAGGATAATGCCCCGCCTCCAGAGGCCATTGCTCTAGAATCAGTCCCGTCCCGTACTGCACGACGAAAGCCCAGCCAAACTGCAGGACATTCAGACCGCCATTGGCGCGCGCAACCAGTTGGGGCGGGAAATAATCCGCTATGATGGCGTAGGTCAGAGCAGTGGCTGATCCGGCCATCGACAGCACGCACCATGGCAGGAGTGACGGCCAGGGCGGATGCAGGATCAGCACAAGCTCCGCCACAATCAACATCGCCGCGACCAAGCCAAACAGAGCCTCGCTCTTCTTAGCCCGGCGGCGCACCCAGTTGGCAAGGACGCCCAAGACCAGAGCGCCGAGACTCAGAGCGACCGCCATCACGAACAATTCGTTGACGAGCCTCGTTCGATCCAGCCGCTCCACATCGGAAAGCCAGGGCGCCGCCCATAAGGATTGCAGTGCCCAGGCGGACCCGATGCAGGTCGCCGATAAGGGCGCCATTCTCCAGAACCGCGCATCCGAGTAGACGGTTTTCAGAGTGGCGGGCGTCCTGCTACTCTGTGGCCCAGTGGTTCGTTCGGGAACCACGAGATAGATCAAAATGGCAGCAAGCGCGCTTGCGGCGCCCAGCACGCCGAATAGACCCCGCCATCCGATCCAGTCCAATAGCACCTCGGCAGGAGCCGTTGCGGTAACGGCCCCCAGTGAGCCCAGCATGATCATATAGCCATTGATGAGGGCCATTCGTTCTCTTGGAAACCAGAGGACGATGATTTTCAGCCCGGACATCAGGGCTGCTGCACTCCCAAGTCCGACAATCGCGCGAGCAAAAAGAAGCGACAGGAATCCCGTCGATAGCCCAAAGAGCGCGGCACCCCCTGCAGCAACAGCCAAGAGCACGCTCTGGACCCGGCGCGGCCCAAAGCGATCAAGCAACATGCCGATCGGAATCTGGGCCGCCATAACCACCAGAAAATAGATTGACGTGAGCAGCCCGATATCGGCAGCGCCAAGCCCGAGGTCAGAGGCGAGGCGGCCAGCAATGAGTGTATTGATGGTCCGGAACAGGTACGAAAGGTAGTACCCCGCCGCGAAGGGAAGAAACACGCACGCGATGAGCCGCCACACAGGAACTGGCTCAACTCGTGCCACCGGCAATATTCGCGACCCAAGCTCCTTCCGCACGCTTCTGGCGGCCGGCCTAACAAAAGGAGTTGGGCAGGTTTCGAAAGTTCGGATTGCTGCCGCCCTCCACGGCGGCAGCGCTCGGCTCGGAGTTTCCAGCCGCCGCGACTGCGGACAGACCTTCCTTTCTCGGCTGTTCTTCTGCCGCGCTCTGTGACGCGCCGCCAAGAGCTTCACCGGCAGGTCGACCGCGCCTGCCCAGCCGATCGATCGTCTCCCGGATCAATGGTTGACCGAGCCGTACCCGCCGTTCGACCTGCTCCGCCAATATCTTGAAACGCTGCTGTCCGAGCAGGCACGCCTCCCGCTGCCCGGATGGCAGCATGGGCGGCGTCACGGTGAGGTGATAGCGCGCATGCAGGGCTACGGTCTCCGCGATGATCGCGATCTCGTGCTCGAGCCTGGCCATCTGGCCACTTATCCGGTCCAGAGCCTCATGAACGCGCCCCTCGATGGGCGGTGCAGGATTCAGGAATCGTTCAAGCGCCGTCTCGACGACCATGCTCTTGCCGACTCCCGGGCGTTCGGTCGCAACTTCAAGCCGCTGAAACATGCTCTCGGAGAGCTGAACGGTAACCTTCTTGGTTCGCGCTCCTTCGTTCGGGCTCGGCTGCGCATCGCTGTCGGCTTGATTCACAATCGAGTTGGGCTGGCCTCCAAGCTCTCCATCGACTTGCACTGCTTGTTCACTCCCAATTTGCGGCCGCGACCTGTCCGCTGATCGCGGCACGCGCGGCGTCGATTTCGGAATCGAAACGGCTGAATCGCCCCCAGCGATGATGGACTTGACACAAGGGCCAATCCGAACGTCACTTCAACTGCACCGACACCTGCGTCGTAGTCTGGCGTAGCCAAAGAAAGACAAGGCGGTCTCAAGAAGAGCGGGATTTGTAAGCCTGTGTCATTCGCGGGCAGCTAACGGGCTGTTGCAGCGGGCCCGGGGCGCCTTCGCGGCCATCGCTTGTTGCTTCGTGGCGTGTGCCGACCTGCAGTCTGCTTATCTGATTCAGCGCCGCCCCCATCGCCAGGAGCTGCCAGGGCGCATTGGGGCGCGTGTACTGATTACTCGGGCTTCTCAGAGGCGTGCATGTCGATGCTCACCTCCTTCAGGACGGTGGATCCGCTTGCAAGCCGCCGTCCGAGCGCCTCAACAAAGCGATCGTAACGTTCCGCGCCCTTGGCGCGCGCGGCGGGAGTCGAATGTTCGGGGAGCGCCGGCGTTGAGGTCAGCCAGAAACGGATGAAGAGCGCGATGGTCTCAAGCGTGATGCCATCATTGCGCTCCAGGCGTTCGAGCACGCGCGCGATCCTGTCCAGCCGCTTGGCGATTGCGGCCTCGCGCCGATCGGAGTCATCGGGAGAAAGAAAGGCGGCAATCGCTGCCTCGGCGACCAGGGACTTGGGCTGACCCCGGCGTTGTGCGAAGGCCTCGAGGGTTTTGAAGGTTTCCGGATCGAGATAGATGCTGAGCTGGATCTTTTTCACGCTGCCCCGCTCACAGATCCATCCCATCGTCCGCGTCGAGGCTGACGGTCCGCGCGACGCCCTGCATCGAGCGGCTCAGAGCTTGTGCCTGGACGGCATCGGCATCACCCTCATCGAGGTCGGCGTCGAACTCATGCTCGCCAAGCGGTGCCTTGATCTCGATCTCCTCATGTTCTGGCAATTCCGGCTCGCGACGCAAACCACCGTTCGCCTGGTCGCTCCTGCGCTTGCGTCTGGTCAGTAGCGCGACTGATGGCGGAATTGGAGCGCCGGCCGACCAGTCATCCGGTCCTGCGGACAAGGTACGCGGTTCGAAACGGGGCGGCTTCAACACACGTCGCTGGAACTGCGGATCCTCATAGTAGCGGACTTTCGTGGCGCGCACCGGGTGCACCCCGGAAATCATCACGACTGCATCTTTCGGCGAAAGTTGCATGACCTCGCCCGGCGTCAGCAGCGGCCGGGAGGTCTCCTGACGGCTCACCATGAGATGTCCAAGCCAGGGGCTTAAACGGTGCCCGGCATAGTTCTTCATGGCGCGCAACTCGGTCGCGGTTCCGAGCGCGTCGGATACGCGCTTGGCGGTACGCTCATCATTGGTCGAGAAGGCGATCCGGACGTGGCAATTGTCGAGGATGGCATGATTCGGCCCATAGGCGCGTTCGAGCTGATTGAGGCTCTGGGTGATCAGAAAGCTGCGGATGCCATAGCCTGCCATGAACGCGAGCTGGCTCTCGAAGAAGTCGAGCCGGCCGAGCGCTGCAAATTCATCGAGCATCAGAAGGAGTTTTTGCCGGCACCGGTCTGGATCCAGGCTTTCGGTCAACCGCCGCCCGATCTGGTTGAGGATGAGCCGCATCAAGGGTTTGGTGCGGACGATGTCGGATGGAGGCACCACGAGATAGAGTGAGACGGGCTCGGCGCCGTCGACGAGATCGCGGATGCGCCAATCGCTTCGCGCGGTGATCTTGGCAACCACCGGATCGCGATAGAGCCCCAGGAAGCTCATCGCGGTTGAGAGCACGCCGGAGCGCTCGTTCTCGCTCTTGTTGAGAAGCTCGCGCGCGGCCGAAGCGACAACGGGATGAACGCTACCTCCAAGATGCGGGGTTGCGAGCATGGCGTTGAGCGTAGCGTCGATCGGGCGGGAGGGATCAGACAGGAAATTGGCGACGCCTGCGAGGGTCTTGTCAGCTTCGGCGTACAGGACATGCAGGATTGCGCCGACAAGGAGAGAGTGGCTGGTCTTTTCCCAGTGGTTGCGGCGTTCGAGTGCCCCTTCCGGGTCGACAAGGATATCGGCGATATTTTGGGCATCTCGCACCTCGCAATCACCACGACGGATCTCGAGAAGCGGGTTGTAGGCAGCGCTGGCCGGATCGGTCGGGTCGAATAAGAGCACTGGCCCAAATCGCGCGCGCCAGCCGGCAGTCAACTGGAAGTTCTCGCCCTTGATGTCATGAACGATCGTGGAGGCCGGCCAGGTCAGAAGAGTCGGGATGACAAGGCCCACGCCCTTGCCCGAGCGCGTCGGAGCAAAGCAGAGCACATGCTCCGGTCCGTCATGCCGTAGATAGCGCCCCTCAAAGCGTCCGAGCACGACGCCATCAGGCCCCAACAGCCCTGCGCGCCTGACCTCGCGCGAATCGGCCCAGCGCGCTGAGCCGTAGGTGGTGACGTCCCTCGCCTCATGGGCCCGGAACACCGAGAGCATCATTGCCAGCGCGATTGCCGCGATTCCTCCGCTTGCGGCGATGGCGCCGCCCTCAAGGAAGATCACAGGCGCGTAAGCATCGAATTTGAACCACCAGGCGAAGAAGGCAGCCGGCTGATAGATCGGCCAACCCCCGAGACTGAACCAGGCGGGTCCAAGCTGCGGTTGGAAGGCAAGCCGCCAAGCGGTCCATTCGGTCGCCGCCCACATGAAGGCGAGCACGACCAGACAGACCAGGATGACCTGATGCCAAATGATCTTTGTCGCGGACATGGTGGAGATCTGGACGGCATCCATGAGCTGAGCGCAACCACAGCGCCGGGATATCGCAGTCCCGCGCATAAAACTGTAGCGTTCGGCGGGTCGGGGTGAAACCTGTTCGGAGCTGACCTCTGGGCGAGCGACTGGGAGAAACAAGTCCAGACCAGGAGCTGAGAAACGTGATCGAGCCGCTAGAGTCTGCAAGAGCGTCATTCTGTTGCACGATGCCCAGGCCTGGACCGCCGCGATGATACGGGGCTTCCTGCGTTACCTGCATGGCCAGGGCTATCGGGTTGTGCATTGGCACCGGCGGCCTCGGCCGGGACGAACGCCGAGATGGCCCGTTGATCGTGGCCTCGGGTCGCGGTGGCGCGCACACAGCGCCACAGAACTAGCGTGTCAAAGTGAGAGGCCGCTCTTGCCTAAGCTGGCGATCGCCACACGATCGCTTGTCGATCTTGGTGTCCTCGCTGGATGCGACGACGGCTCTCACTCTGGCGGAGGAGAAGCAGCGGCTCCAGCCGACGTTCCTGCTGCGTGCCTTGTGCCGCAGCAGGAGTTCCAAAAATGGCCCGCATCTTGCTTCGACGATCGCATATGAAACGGGACTCGTGAAGGCGACCACCGAACCCAAAGCGCATGTCTTGCAGCACGGAGAGAAAAGGAATGAACGATGCAATGGCCGATCTGTTGTTTTTGGCCGCGTCGAGCGGAGACGAGGTGTCAAACCCGGTTCCGGACAAAAATCTGAATCGTCTTGCTGCCAAGGAGCGCGCGCTGAGGAAAGGCTGGGTCGTGCTCAAGGGCAAGATGAGAGATCCGGCTTGTGGTGGGCAGGTCGAGGTCTTCCGCGTGACCGACGCCGGCAGAGCGCGCCTGGAGGAGCTTGGTGCTCGCAGTGGTACCGTCGAGCGCTTCAAAGCGATGTTAAACTGAGCGATTGGCCGCCAGATCACGGATCCCCGCAGAGATCGACGAATCAAATTGAAAGTCCGCGCTTCCGACCAAAGCTCCAGTCCACCCCTCCGGGACCAGCAATACCGTTCACCTGGCGACCTAGTTCGTGCTCTAGCTTGGGTACCCAGGGCACGAGCTGAAAGCCGAGGCCGTTGTCGATCATGGCAAAGCGGCCCGACGCAAGCGATAACCTCCGGCGATAGATTCCCGAAACAGATTCGCCAGCCTCCGCAGGCAAGTGCGTTAGCCCCGTCTCGGAGGCCAAACGCCGGCCTACCCCCTCGAGTTCACGGCGGCGGAGTGTCTCGATCAAGTTGCGGCCGAGCGTCACCTTGTCTCCCGCCCGGCGTGCTAGCCCCTGTCCTGCCAACACGTCGATGCGCCGATCAAGCGCATGCCGCACCTCGGCACCAAAACCAGCGCGCGAGAAATCGGCAGATTGCCGCGCCACAAGCTGCCGGTCGAGCCACGTCGCGCCTTCCGCTGCGACCTGCTGGTTAATGGCGAGTTCGGAGCGTACCGCGAGCGCGATCCGTGTTCGGCCACGCGCGTCCTCGAACCGCCGGAGCTCCACAATCCCACCGATCGGCCCATCGCCGGCCGCCTCGATCTCCGAAAGCTTCAGGTGATGCACGCGACCGTCGACACCGTCGACGATGGCAAACGCTGTGCCCTTCAGCTCGTCATCGTGGCCGCGTGCGAGGAGACGGCCGACAATCGGCTCGCCGTGGCGTTCGGCTTCAAGCGCCCAGGATGATGGTGCGCGCGGGGCGCCGTCTTTCGCAAGGCTCTTGTGAAGCCGCTTGATGATATCGCCGCGCTCGCCCAGGTTACGCAAATGCGGTTCCACGTCCCCGGGGAGTACCCAGCGTGCAGGCCCCGCAGGCTCCGCCAAGCCGAGCCGCTCAAGTGTCCGCAACCGCCCGATCCGAATCTCCCGTAACGGGTCGCCCCCGGCATCCCGGTCTGGCCTTAAATCAATCACTCCGTCCGCCGCGCCAGCTTCCCGAGCCAGCGCCCGGTCAAGCCTGGTCCAGCGTTCGGCCGTCACCTCCGCTTCAAGGACTTGGCGGATCTCGAGCTCCGATCGCGGGCCAAGCTCGCGCGTGACGAGATCGCCAGCGCGGGCGCGCAAGCCGGTTGCGATATAGTCGCGGCTGATCACGAGGTCTTCTCCATCATCGGCCCGGCCGCGCACGAGAATATGGATGTGCGGATGCTCGGTGTTCCAATGATCGACCGCAACCCAATCAAGGCCAGTACCGAGGTCGCGAGAGGCCTGATCCATGAGCTCACGCGTGAAGCTGCGCAAATTCGCGAGCTCGCCCGCATCGTCGGGCGAGACGATGAACCGGAAGTGATGCCGGTCGCCCTCGCAGCGCTCGGCGAACGCGCGGCCATCGGCGTCATCGCCCGCTGCGTCAAAGAGCTTGCCCGGTGTCCCATCGCGGGCGACCCCGTCGCGCTGGAGATAACCGATATGCGCGCGCAGCGCGCCCGGCGAACGCATCCGGCGCACGACCCGCGCCTTGACCATGGCGGATCGCGCACGGTTGTTGAGGAGCCGCGTCGCGGCAAGGCTCGCCGCGCGACCGCGCCCAAACTTGCTGCCACGGCTGCGGCTACCCCGCGACAGACCGCCGGCCTTCTGAGCAGCCTTGAGCGCCTGCGCCAAGAACGGCTTCGTCCGAGGCGCGCGCGTCGAACGGATGCGGCCTGGGCGGATGCGGAAATCGTCGTTACCAGTCACCTTGCCCGCCGGAACGTGTCGAAAACCGAGCGACAACGGGGAGTTGCCGCAAATCGCAAGTTGCGTCGCCCATTCGCAATGTTTTCCGGATCATTGAAATCTGAGCAATATCGCCCACAACCGACCGGCCGCACCTTGCGGCTTTTATCCTGCCCTCCCCGGTCGCTCACACCCGGCTCTCTGCCGACCACTCTCAACGTTGCGACTGGCTTCGACATCATGCGACGAAATGCGATTGCGATCATCGGGCCTGCACCTCGTCTGATCGCCGCACAAACAGGCCCGTCGCGCGAGGGACGAGTGCAGTTGCACCCGCCCTAGGCGCTGCTTTCGACGAATTCATTGTGCGGACACCGGATGCCGAGTTGGTGTCAGCCGATAAGCTCTTGGACCGCACAACAACAAGTGGAGCCTGCTGCCACGCGGCGAAGCGTCTGGCAGACAAACCATCGCTGTTGCGCCGCTCAATACCGATCAATGGTGCGAGTTTAGCGATGTAGATCTGTGTTTCATCCGGAAGCGCTCGACCGGTGGCCAGGTGATCCTCGTACCGTTTTGGTCCAGCATTGTAGGCTGCGAGAAACCCTGCCGATCCGAAACGATCGAGCATCTCGCGAAGGTATGCTGCCCCAGCCATAATATTGTCGTGAGGATCAAACGGATCGATACCGAGATCGTAACGAACGCTAAGCTCGACCCAGGTCGCGGGCATAATTTGCATCAACCCGAGCGCTCCGCGAGGTGATATGGAGTGCGCATTACCGGCGCTTTCAGCCTGCATGACAGCACGGATCCAACGCTCCGGGACCGCGAACCGATGCGAGGCTTCGGTCACGAACGCGGCGTGTGCAAGGCCCGGAAGCAGGTTTGAGGAGCGCGCAGCTTGTGCGCGCGATCCAACCTCCGCTCTGCAGGCCGATGGCGCTCCGAACGTCAGCAGAATTCCCAAAAAACCTGCAGCGGCTCGAGATAGCAATGTGCGGACAGCCGCCAAGGACAGAGCTCTTCCCGGCCGGCACTGAGACGGCGCGAGACGGCCGCGACGCGCGCCGATTGCTGACAATTCGGCCGGAATGGAGAAATGACGGTGCGATCGGCCGACTAGAGAGAGCGCAAGCCATTGGAGGAATGCCGCCATTTGTCAGTCCTCCCTGCTCCACACCGGTACCGCTTGCCCTATGACGGCCGATCTCGGGAGTGGTCCGAAATATCTGCCGTCAAAGGACACCGCCGACTGCCAGTTCATGAGAAAGACCTCGTCCTCAGCGACGACCCGGCAGCCCTGCCAGGCCGGCAACGGCCTGCCACGGCGGTCGCGCTCGCGTGCCTGACCCATTTCGATGCCGTCGACGACGATTGTGAGTCCCGTTCTGCAGACGGTTTGTCCGGGCAACGCCAGCACGCGCTTGAGCATCGGAAGACCGCTCGGCAAATAGCCGTTGAAGTCGAGGAAGCTCGCAAGCGGCTCTGGTGGCCGAACGGCCACGAGCTCAGTGATGTGCAATCGTGCGGTCCCTTGCAAACGGTAGAGGCCGATCGGCACACTTTCGGAAGCGTTCCAGATGTACGATGGTGAGGTGTCGGTGACCGGCCAAAGCGCGAGCGTTGTTGACCCACATATCGCAAGGATGATCCTTAGCCGTCCCATCAGAACACCATCCTGCGCCGGCGGAGCCACGCCTGGTGGCGCGCACGCGTATAAGGTCGTGGCGTTTCGTTGACGGAAAGACGGTTGTGGACGTGATGCCAATACTCGGGGGCTGCATCGGCTGGATCGATGCCGAGTGACTCCACGGCGTCGATCAACTGGAGAACGCGCTCGACCTTTCGCCAGCCAGCCAGTCGCAGCAGGCTTTCGCCGCCGGGGCTGACCCAAGGCACGGTCGAATACCGCTGTCCCGGCGTGATCGCGCGGAGAATGTCGATGCGAGACAGGATGGTTCCGAAGTCATTGGACGTCCAGCGCACGAACGCAAAGATGCTGCCGGGCACAAACGAGAGAATGCGCCGGTGCTGGTCAATGATCTTCTCCGATACAGGCTTGCCGAACCGGATTCGGTTCTCGATCCGCTTCTCGAGCCACAAGAGTTCAACAGTTGTGAGGTCGCTCACCTGGCCGCTCCATAGTTTTGAGGAATTTTTGACATGCCAACGGGTGCGCTGTCGCTAGCGCATCGACGTCAGAGCCTTGGTTTCGGCAGAACGGTTGTGATGAAGCGCCGATGATCGGCTTGTCTAAGCCTTGTAGCGCTCCTGCTGCTGTCAAGGATCGCAGCCGAGTGCTCCAATTCGTCAGAAGGAGTCCGAAGGATTCCAGGTTTGCCGGGGTACTGACCGGTGCCCCATCGCCGGTCGCATTGCGACGATGATGCCTCGCGACGATTCGCGAACGGAGCGCATAGTGCGTTCCGGCAGTCGGCAACCGAGGCGCATGATCGACTTCTATGCAGAGCTGAACCTGTCGCTGGAGGCGACGAACATTTGTGTGGTCGACGGCGACGGCAATGTCGCCTGAGAGGCGAAGCTGGACACCGATCCGGACGCGATCGCACTGTTGTAGGCGAAATGGGAGATTCTCAAGCGCGTCGGCCTGGAAGCGTCCTCGTTCAGCGCCCGGCTGTTCACGGCGCCTGCCGAAAAGGGGCTCCCGATGATCTGCATCGAGACCCGGCACGCCAAGGCGGCGCTGAACGCGATGCTGAACAAGACCGCCCGCAACGACGCCAAAGGCATTGCGCAGATGATGCGCACTGGCTGGTTCCGCGGGGTTCGTGTCAACTCGGAGAGCGCACAGACGTTGTGGGGACTGCTGGTCACGCGCAAAGCGATGCTCGGCAAAGTGCTGGACATGGAGAACATGATCCGCGGCCTGTTGCGACCATTCGGACTCAAGGTCGGCGAGATCTCGGTCGGCCGTTTTGATGCGCGGGTGTGCGATCTCTTGGCCGGGAAGAAGGAATTGAAGGCGATCGTCGCGCCGCTGTTGGACGCCCGCAGCGCCAAGCGGCAGCAGTTGGCAAAACTGCACCGCGTGGCGCTGTCTTTTCGCGCCGCCGTCGATGATCCGGCGCGATTCAAGAAGTCGACCAATGTCGGCGCCCGTTTCGGGCTGACGCCGCGGCGCTATCAATCCGGCCAGACCGGCTGGATTGGCAGCATCTCCAAATGCGGTGATGAGCTGACGCGAGCGTTGCTGTACGAGGCGGCGATCGCGCTCCTCACCCGCATCCCGAAAGACTTCAAACTTCGCTTGTGGGGCCTGCGGCTGGCCAGGAAGAAGGATCTGAAGCGCGCGGCGACCGCAGTGGCGCGCGCGCTCGCCGTGCTGCTGCATAGGATCTGGATCGATGGCACCACGTTCCGGTTTGGCGCCGGCGGCAAGTGCGGCCGGGTCGCTGCGGGGGGTTAAGGGCCTCCGCGACCGTGCCGCTTCCACACGCGCCTTCTCCTTCCGCCACGGCGGAGCGGCGTCTCCCGAGGGGACGGGGATGTGGGTGAGATCGCAACTTTTCTTGCCGGCGGCAAGATGCACACCTTTGAAGCCGTCAAGCCGGGGGCTGGCTAGCCTGACCGCCCATTCACCAGATTCCGGCCTGTGGTGGCCGTCGGGCCAACCACGAACGTTAGAGAGTTCTCCTCGACGAGCGAGCTCCCGCAAGGGAAAGCGACGAGCGTGATGCGGTGCTGCCGATGCTGGTGATTGCGTGATTTTGCGCGCGATCGCGCACACGCGCGGATCTTGGAGAACGGATTCGCATTGCAGGAAGGTCTTGCGCGTGACAGCGTAAGCGCATGAGGCATCCTCGCTGCACGCGCCGCCGACTTGTTCACAACGTACTGATTCACAACAAGAAGTTAGTGTCAGTATGTTAGTAAAGTTACGGGAGCAGGAAGTCTTGGCGCCGCAGAACCTTAGCTCTGATTCCGGTCCTCGATAGCACGAGCATCGCGTCCCCGATGGCACGAGGGTTCTGGTCCCCGATAGCACGAGCACATTCACAGCTTATCCCCAGCAGGAAGGACGAGGCCACGATTGCGCAGTCGCTTGCTCAACGGGCCGATTGGGACTGGTGCGAAATTCAATCGCTCTGCGCCATTCGGATGACGCGTGATGATGAGTCGATAGCCTGGCAATGTCTGACGAAGGACGATCTGACGCAGGTCGTAGGCAAAGTGTTTGAACGGCG
Source organism: Bradyrhizobium sp. NDS-1 (assembly GCF_032918005.1). Taxonomy (NCBI): domain Bacteria; kingdom Pseudomonadati; phylum Pseudomonadota; class Alphaproteobacteria; order Hyphomicrobiales; family Nitrobacteraceae; genus Bradyrhizobium; species Bradyrhizobium sp. NDS-1. Next base: position 2,320,222 of record NZ_CP136628.1, on the reverse strand, counting down.
ACAGGCTCCCGGACTTCGCATGCAAGTGCACAAGATCGAAGCTCCAGCCGCCATTCTGACGGCCGCCGTGCTTGCGAACGAGGCGATAGAGCCAGCGCTCCAATCCACCGGTCAGATCGAAATAGGCCCGGTCAATCGTCAGCACGAGCGCTTCATCGAGAACGCCCGTGTAGAACCAATCGGGCAGGATCAGCTCGATTCCACGGGCATGCCCGTGCGGATCGGCTGTCTCTTTCCATTCGTTGATCCAGGAGAACCGATGCCGCCGGCGTTCGCTCGGCTGGCGGATCGATGTCATAACAGTGGTCGATTGCAGCCGGTCGAGCGCAGCCTTCAGGCGGTCGTAGTCGCGCACGCTGGTGCCGCGGCCGACGAAGGTCAGGATCTCGTAAGGGGTCGCTGCCATCAACCGGGACGTTTTCAGGCCGGCATCACGGGCTTCGAGGATCTGCGAGGCAGCCCAGATCAGAACGTCCGCGTCCCAGATCGTCGCCATGCCATGTTCCGGAACGGCTTCGACACGAATGGTGATGGTGCCTGCGCGGAAATCGATGGGAACATTGCGCTTCGATTTTGCGAGCGAAAAGAACGGATACGCCATCAGGTCTTGCGCGTCCCGTGGCGCCAGATCGCCGGGGAGGGCGCGAAACAGATCGAGTTGGTCGCGCTCTGATCGCCGTCTCCTGCTTGGAGTGGAGTTGCTGTCCGGCATGGGTCAGCGCCGCTCCTTGCCGGCATACGGGATGGGTGGGTGCCGTTTCGCAGGCAGGACCGTGCCTGTGCCGGGATCGCTGGTGGACGTTTTGGCGCCGCGGTCAACCCACGCCTTCAGGTCCTCGAGCGCATACACAACGCGACCGCCGAGCTTACGGTAGGTCGGGCCTGTCCCATACGTGCGGTGCTTTTCCAGGGTTCGGCCTGAGAGTCCGAGAAAGCGCGCCGCTTCGGGCGTGCGCAGGTATCGCGGCGGCAGGCCGGCGTTCGGATCGGGCATTTGCGAGGCTCCGTGGTCGTCTGGAGCGCGGCCGGCTCGGCCCGCGCGTCGACGGTCACGATGGCGCAGTCAGCGTGCCTAGGGGGATGCCGAAGATCGAGCGGTGATTTTCGGCACCCCTGCTCTACTCCTTGCGAGACGAAGGACGTAGCAATGCGCGATAGCCGCCGCGCATCAGAGCCAAGCCAGCCTGCACCAGGCGGATGGTCCGGCTGCGCAATTCGTGGGTTTTCCAGGCGCGCTCAGGGATGCGTTTTCGGCCGAACAGCACCTCGGCTATGACGCGATAGGAAGCACCATCCATGCGTCCATCGAGCGCTCGCAGCACCAAGACCAGTCGTTCGCGCCGCTGCGCCGAAAGCTGAAGAAGGGGAGGTCCCGGCCGGCGGCCGTTGATTGCGCGCCAGAGCCGGTGTGAGGCATGGGCGCGGATCTCGAAGTCCGCATCGAGCGGCAGTTCGGCCGCATAAGAGACACCAAACTGCGGCGCCTCTTTTAGCCAGAGATGGTGTTGTGCCCCTTGGATGCGCAATACGGCATGCCAGCCGTCAGATGCCTGTCTGATGGTGCCCGGTGAAAGGTCGGCAAGCCGTAGCCTCGCGCCGACCACTTTTGAGCCGGGCGTGCTCCGAACGAGCGGCACCACCATCGGCAACGCCTCGGGTGCCCAGAAGACAGTCTGTTGGTGAAAGGACCCCTGCGGGTCATGAGCGAAAGCAGACGCCCCATCTCCTTCGGAATTCGGGAGTCATCTGCAATCGATTTTGACGGTAGGAAGCTCGATAGTTAGGGCTGCGCCGCAGTGACTCCCAGGCGAAATCCGGCATCTCGCCAGACTTGATAGCGTGCTGATACGCCTCCGGTGAGCGCCAGTCGAACTCGGACATTGCTGTGATCCCCTGCTTTAAGTCGATTGCGGCGCAATGTCTATGAAGCTTGGGATTGTTGCGGAAGTCGCCAATTATGCATTGCGTGATGCCTGCAGGCGATCACGCGTCAGCGGAGAAATCTCTTCTCGAGTGCGAACTCACTATGAGAGATTTTGCTATTTAGGCGCGCCGGCGCGAAGCAACTCGCGGTAGCCGTGGTCTGCCATCCATTTTGCGCGGGCCAGATGACTATCAAACGCATTGCGGGCGCGCGCCGCTTCGCGATCCGGATCGATGTGCAACACGATCCGGGTCACTTCTTTCCAATCCGCGCCATCGGCTTCGGCATCAAGAAGTCGCCAATACGTCACGAGATGCTGCTCGTCATAGGTCGTCAACACCGGCTCATGCGGCGCGACATCCGCGACATTGGGATCTAACGGTGGCTTCGTCATGTAGGCTTATGCGCGCACTTCGCTAATCTGTATTGTAAGCGAAACTTACCAAAATAGTTCGGTTATAGCCAGTGGTTTGATGGTCTGCCTAATGGCTGTTTGAGCGCATGAAAGCTCGTGCGCTCGTGGCCTGGAATGTGCGCCGGATTCGCGTGGATCGCGGCATTCCGCAAGAGCAACTGGCCTACGATGCCGGGATTGACCGCTCATATATGAGCGGCCTTGAGCGGCAATCTGAGAATCCGACAATTGATCTTCTCGACCGGCTCGCCGAAACGCTGGGTGTTCATTTATCTGAGTTCTTTGTTCAGCCACCCAAGGGAGCGGCGACACCCAAGACGTTGCCTAAGGGTCGCAAGTCAGCGCGTCCACGTTCCAAGAAGCAATAGCATTGGGCGAGTTCAAGCCACGCGACAAGCGCCATGCAAGTGTTGTCTTAAAGGAGTGAAATAATCAATTCGACCAAGCCGGTCCAGCTGCAGCTTTGCTCAGTCGGCTTTTCTCCAAGAGCGAGCCCCGCCCGAGCAGTTCGGGCTGAGCGGTGGCGATCAGGGTAAGACGCGCTCTCATCCTGATTGTCGTGCCATAACCGCGCTTCCGACTGAAAATTTGAGGGCCCCTCCCCCATGGAGCACAAGGGCGGGGCTGCTCCCGCCGCCCAAAGCCAAGGAGCCACGCTGCTGGGAAACACCGCGCTACTTCGGCGTCGCTCAGAGACTCAGGAACGCTCCGATTTTCCGCCCTCGGCGCTCTTTACGACATTGCGTAAGACGATTTCAGAAAGCTGCACAAGCTGCCGTTTGAGAAATATAAACAGTTGTGAGAGACGGAGGATCTCTTGCTTGCAGCGCTCCAGCTCGCGCCGTTCGTCTGTTATTGCAGCGGCTTCATGGCGATTCTTACTTACCGTCATGGTTCATGTAGACCCCTTTTCCGAGAAGAGCTCAAAGTATTGCGTTCAGCGAACTCCTTTTCAAACACGAATTGCGCCGGCGCGCCGCGATCGCCTTCGACAAAGCCCTTCGCTGCCAATAGCTCGCGGGCATCGCGCACCAGCGCGGGGCTACCACAGATCATGACGCGGTCATGCTGCGGCTCCAGTTCCGGCAGCTCGATTTCGGTAAACAGCTTGCCTGACTCGATCAGGTCGGTGATCCGGCCGCGGTTGCAGAAGCTGTCGCGCGTCACGGTCGGATAATAGATCAGCTGGTAGCGCACGAAGTCGCCGACCAGCTCGTCGCTCGGCAGTTTTTCCGCGATCATCTCGCCATAGGCGAGCTCGGCAACGCGGCGGCAGCCATGCAGCAGTACGACATTCTCGAATCGTAGATAGGTCTCGGGATCCTTGATCACGCTCAGGAACGGCGCAAGCCCGGTGCCGGTGCTGATCAGATAGAGATTGCGCCCGTCCTCCAGGTTATCGATGACCAGCGTCCCCGTCGCCTCGCGGCTGACGATGATCTCGTCACCCTCCTTCAGATGCTGCAGACGCGAGGTTAAGGGAGCATCCGGCACTTTAATCGAGAAAAATTCCAGCCGGTCCTCGTAATGGGCGCTGGCGAGGCTGCGGGCACGCAGCAGCGGGTTCTCGTCGATCTTGAAGCCAATCCTGGTGAATTCGCCGCTGCGGAAGCAGAACGACGGATTCCGCGTCGTGGTGAAGCTGAAGAGATTGTCGGTCCAGTGATGGACGCTCAGTACGCTTTCTTGGTCGAAAATACTCATCCCACCGCTCCCGCGAAAGCAGAGCATGATCCGGACCTGCAGGACCGCGTTAGCGCAAAGTTTTCACCGATTTTCCGAAGAATCATACTACAAGCACCAGACGAGGCTCTCGATCCCGTCGGATCGATAGCTTCACGCACTCAACTGCTTTCGCCTTGGAAGATCGGCCTGTGCCCCGCCTGTAGCGATCAACCCGGCCGCTGCCAATTCACAAAGAACTCCAACCCTTTACTCGTTCAGCCCGCCGGCAGCGCCGCTCACATGAACTTTTCTCGTAGTTCACGCCACGCCGGCAGGCTGACTTGGCCAGCTCACTCCCTGCCGAGTGTTCGTGCCCACCTCGCGCAGAGGCATGGCAAATTTGGGAGCCTTTGCTTCGACAAACACGGCACGTAGCGAACGGACAATCTTGTTTCGCACGTGAGTGTGGCGTCTCGGCTTCAGATGGGTGCGTTTCGTACAAAGCCCCTGCCATCTCGCTTAGAACCAATCTGCGCGCTGTTGCACTACTGGAAAAAGCTCCCAAAGAGGATCGAAGCTGCGAGCTTCGCCGAGGTAACGGTCGCCGAACATGCTCTCTCCGAGAGCATGTGATTGCTCTGGGCTGACCGTAACAATATTGTAATGTTGATTAATGCAATGAGCCGCATGTTCACGCTTAAATCCTGCATCCGGGTGCCTTCTTCGATGGGTTTCACGCGATAGCGATCCACCTGCTTCCGAAGGGTCCCGACCGTCTATGGTTAGCGCGCCACGTGTTCGGTCCGATACAGAACGTGCTGCCTCAGCCTCCTCTTAAGCCAAAGAGGCGAAGCGGAAACAAGAGAGGTATTGGCACGGACTTCAAAGTCTGCATCGAGCGCCAGTTCCACGGAACAGAATCCTTCCCTAGCTGCGGCGCTTCTTTGAGCCAAAGGTGGCGTTGCAGTCCCTGACTGCGTACTACAGCATACCAATCGTGGGTGCCTGTCGGCTGTCCAATGCAAGGTCAGCAAGCGATAGCGCCGCGGCGTCGACATGTGAGGCAGACGCGCTCCGCACCCGGCTCGGCAAGGCTCCGATGCAGCAAGAGCAACTTGCGTACGATGCCGGCTTGACCGCTCATATATGGGTGGCCTTGAGAGGCAATCTGGGAACCCGACATTGATCTTCTCGACCGGCTGGCCGAGACGCTGGGTGTTCTTTTATCTGAAGTCGATGTTCAGCCATGCAGAGGAGCGACGACATCCAAGACTTTGCCTAACGGCCGCAAGCCAGCGAAGCCCACGTTCCAAGAAGAAATAGCACTGCTGCAAGAGCGACTTTATGGCCACGCAGATCGGTAGCGGCACCGCGCGCTCTAAAATGCGAAAATCATAAAAAATCGACTGCGCCATTGATGATTGCGGCTTTAGGTTCCAAAGGGACCCCGCCCGATCAACTCGGGCGGGGGTTAGAGCGAGCCTCACTCCCCGTTCTTGCGCGGCCGCGACCAGAGCAGGGTGTAGCCCTCGCCGCCTTCGTCATCGAACAGGTTCGCGTAGATCGGAGCGTTGAAGGACGGATCGTCGAGCTTGAGCGAGAGGTAATCACGGCCCTCGTCGGAGCGCTTCGACCAGGCCGCCCCGATCTCCGCCCTACCCACGTAGATGCGGTGGCTGGGCGCGTTCTCGTTGGAGCGATTGGCCTCAGCGACGATGCGGACGCCCTTGGCCTGCAAGCTCAGGGTGATGATCTCGCCCTGGAAATCGTTGCCGACTTTCTTGAAAGAACCGATGTTAGCCATGTCACTTCTCCTGTTGTGTTTCGAGCCCGCGACCACCGCGGCCTCGATGGCGATCTAGAGGCCGAAGACGATCGGCGGCGCACCCGCTCGCGGGCCGGAGCGCAGCGGAGGACGTCGTTGTGGCGACTTTCTTGTCTCGCGAGGAATGGGCGAAGCCCAGGGGAAGAAAGTCGCATCAACGGCGTTGCGGCTCAGACGATCGAGGCGCAGCCGGTCTTCGGCCAGATCAAGCCATCAAAGAGGCCACGTGGTCTGCGTGCTGAACCGCAATCTTGAGGAGAAGTCTGGCGAATCTCGGTTGCGCTGAACAAGAGGTCGGTACGGTTCGGCGCAGAAAGAGAAACAATCTGCCGCAAAGGGCGGTATCGGTCCCGGAAGGAATGATCGAGCGCGGCGTGCCGCTCCACCGCAGCCATGTGGGCCAGACATAGATTGGTAGGCTTGCTTAAAGCGCTCCGAGGAGAAGCTCTGTTACTTCTCACTCAAGCTCGACGACCCCTCGTTCAACGTGGCGCCCTGTGCGACCTTCGACCGATGATGGCGACGATGCCTCATCACTCTTGCGTGGCGGCTGTGAGAACTGGTTGAGGCGCATTCTCCGCCACCCCGACCGACTCCGACGGGCGGGTCTCCGCGAAAACGGTCAAGCGCGTCCACGCCGTGCCGCCGATGCAAACCGCACCTCCGCAAGCGAAGGCCTCGCGCCAAGCCAGCGAAGGCACCCCGATCTGCGAGAGGGCAAACACCACATGATAGCCAGCGATTGCCGCAGGGACCGCGAACGCGGTTGCGATCGCGACGCGCAAGGTCCGGACCCGACTAACCGCGACGGCGACCTGACCGACAGCAAGCGCCAGTGCGCCGGAGGCCAATCCGATAAGCAGCGCGCCGACGACCCCGGCACCGTCATGAAATGCCAGCATTCCGACGCTGAGTGCGACGAAAAACGGCAAAGCGTACACCGCGAGCGCAAAGATCGCCCAGCAGAATAAGCCAATGCCGAGTGTGTTGAGAACAAGCCCAAGCGCAAGCATGGTGGTGGCTCCATGTGCATAGAAGTACCGGTCGCGCCTTCCACCACCACCACGGCGCAGTTTCGGAGGTAAAATCGAAACGAGGCGGAGTTGCGGCGTGCAACTCCGGCTTGGTTGTCTCGATGTCAAGCACGACGGCGCTCACGCGCCGCCGAAGCTCCAGACGGGGATGCCGAGCCGCTTCGCCTTGTCGGCGAGGTTGTCCTGGATTCCCGTGCCCGGGAAATGCATGATGCCGATCGGCAGCAGCTCGAGGAGTGCATCGTTGCGCTTGAACGGCGCAGCCTTCGCGTGCTTCGTCCAGTCGGGCTTGAAAGCGATCTGTGGCACCTTGCGGCTCGTCGCCCATTTCGAGGCGATCAGTTCAGCGCCTTTCGGGGAGCCGCCATGGAGCAGGACCATGGCGGGGTGCTTGACATGAACCTTGTCGAGGCGATCCCAGATGAGGTTGTGGTCATTGAAGTCGAGTCCACCGGTGAGTGCGATTTTCGGCCCCGGCGGCAACATCACCTCAGTCTCGGCGCGACGCTTGGCTGCGATGAAGTCACGGGAGTCGATCATTGCTGCGGTCAGCGAGCGGTGATTGACCAATGATCCCGACCGAGGACGCCAGGACGAACCGGTGTGGACCTCAAACCGCTCGATGGCCTGATCCCGGAACAGTTCCAGGCAATTGCGGCGCTCGATCAGGGTGATGCCTTCGGCGGTGAAGCGCTCGAGTTCGACCGATCGCACTTCCGAGCCGTTCTGCTCACGCTGGCTCTTATGCTGCGCTTGCTCGTTGTCGTCGAGCTGCCGTTCGATGCGGTCGACGGCACGATGGAACAGATTGACGGTCGACCAGAGCAAATCGTCAAGGTCCGGTTCAAGCCGCGTGTCGTTGAGGGTCGCAACCAGGGCGTCGAAGATATCGGCGACAGCGCCGGTGATGATCTTGCCCTCCGGAAGCGGCCGTGGATCGGGATGGTCGTCGAAGGGACGGTAGCCGAAGAGCTGTAATTCGGTGAGGACGTGGTCGGTTGAAGAAGAGGCGTGCGGCGGTTCGATGTCGTCATGGTCGGTCATGAGAAGGGGTCCTTTGCCGGATCGGCCGCGACCATCGCGGCCTTCGTGGCGATCCTCTGACGGCAGGCGGAACGGGCCAGAACCCGAAGGGCCGAAGCGGCAGCGGAGGATGGCGGAGGCCGGCTATTTTGCTTCGCGATGCAAAGCGCGCGGCCAAACGCATGATGTGTCTTCACATCGCTGGCGCGCGGCGGAAAATAGCCGGACGCAGCCATTGCCGGCCCGGGCCGCTTGCCGTCCGATCGCCCTCTAGAAGGCCGAGGTCGCGTTCTCTTCCGGTATTGGCCTCGCCTATGACCGGCCGATACAACGTCGATCGGAGACCAGGAGCTATTCCGCGGCCACCGTCGACGAATGCAGAAAGCGAACGACATCCTCTGGCACGAGCTGAAGCCGCAATGCTGCTCGGAGTGCGTCGAGGCCGAAGACATGCAGATCTTCGTTGAAGTCGCCCAACCGGGGCGACAGCGCGATCGCTTCAATGCCGGCGTCTGCTGCGCGCTGGCTGAGAATAGCTTGCACCGCATCGCCGGCGGCATCGGCGTCGCGGGCGATGTAGAGCCGACGCAGGCTCGATGGGAGCATCATGGCTGAGAGGTGATTGGCCGAAAGCGCAGCCGCCATTGGCATGCTCGGCAGCACGTAGCGCAGCGACAGCATGGTCTCAATACCCTCGCCGGCAGCGAGCACGTCGTCCACCACGCCTAAGCGAACCGCGTTGCCGAGGAGATCGCCCATCGCGCGTCGTGGCGTATCGATCGGCGCTTTGCCGAGCCGAATGCGATCAAAGCCATCCGGATCGAGCCATGTGCGGTGCACGCCAGTGATCCGTCCTTCGAGGTCCGTGACGCAGGCGATCATCGCCGGCCAGGTCTCGGTCGGCAGGTGTTCATCGGGCCGATAATAGCAGCGCGGATGGAAACGCAGGCTGCCACCATGGTGAACGCGGGCTATTCCGCGACGCTGCAAATATGCCTCGACCACGGTCCCCTCGATCGGTTGCGAGGTAACAAAGAGCCGTCTCGCCGCCTCTTGCGATCCAGCCGGTGCTAGCGCACGAATGGATTTCAGAGCGAGTCCCGGTTCAGTACGAGGCAGCCTCAGAAAGCGCCTCGCCTCCTCGGCGACCTCGCGGAAGTCGCGCAAGCCGCAGGTTTCGCGGATGATGTCGAGGAGATCGCCATGCTCTCCTGTTGCGGCATCGGTCCACTTGCCCGCCGGCCCCTTCGGCGACTCCTTAAGTCGCACAAACAACGAGCGGCCGGCGGTGTTGTGGACGTCGCCGACCACCCAGTACCGGCCCGCCCGCTTGCCATTGGAGAGATAGTGTCGGCACACCGCCTCGGCCTCGCGCGCGAGGCGGCGTGCCAGTTCGGAAGCATCGCGGGACATCAGGCGGCCTCCCGCTCACTGATGCGCGCAACGGGATAGGTGTCGAGCACCTTCGCCAGGACCTCGAAGCCGCTTGCGTCCGTGGGCACGAACATCCGCAGCTTCCAGGAAATGATCTCTCCAAAGAGGCCGTAGGCCCGCAAGCGGTCGCGCATCGTGTCGTTGAACCCAGACAGTTCGATGCGGTATGCGCCCATTGCGCGGACGCGGCGGAGCTGGAGCCCTTCCGCAAGCTCGAGGACCGCCCGTCCCTCCATGAGCGCGGCAAAGGCGGCGTCCGGCGTCAGCGCCGGCGCGTCCGCCGCAAGGGCGTTCGCGACCCAAGTCGCCGAGACCTTGCGGCCAATGATCCGCTCGCCCGCGTCGGTCTGCAGCCGATAGACGCGGGTCGACTCGTTCGGCAGCCGCTTCCAGATCGGCAGCAGCAAGCCGGCCACGACATGGATCGTGCTTTCCGTGAACTCGGGGATCTCGGCAAGCTCCGCCAGCCAGGCCGCGGCGAAGCGTTCGCGATCCGCTTCGATCCAGTGGCTCTCCGCCATCATATTCAGGGGCATCGTATGCTGCTCCATCGGCCGGATCAGGCGGACGCGCTGCTCGATCTCGCCGTCGTCAAGCATGAAGCTCGGGGCTGAGACCTGCACCGCGGCTCGTCCCGAGCGCTCATTGATCAGCAGGGCAGTGTTGCGATCGGAGGCACGAGCAAGAGCATCATCCAGGCTCACAGGACGGTTGCGCTGGCGCTGGGTGATGGTGAGCAGCCGGGTCTCGGCGCCGATGCCCGGATGGACATAAATCGTGCGCCGGTCGGTGACGACAAAGCTCTCCGCGCGGAGCGTTTCCAGCCCGACGTCATAGGTACCTGACGCGACCGCACCCTCGATCCGTGCGGTCAAGAGCTGCTCGAAAATGGTGAACAGGATATTCTGAAGATCGATCGTGAGCGCCAGCAACCGGTTCAGGAAGGTCGTGATCGGCGGCAAGTCATCCCTGAGCCCATTGGCATCCGTGAGCTTCAGGCCGGTCGAATCCTCGAACCCCTCGAGCGGGCAGCCCTCGACCTTGCCTCGCGCGAGCAAGGTGTAGAGCTGACGCAGCGCATCGCGCCCGTACTGGCTTTCGAGATTGTCCTCGGGCCGGAACAAGCCCTGCCCTCCGGTCTGACGCTGGCCGCGCGTGATGGCGCCCAACGTATCGAGCCGGCGGGCGATGGTGCTGAGGAAGCGCTTTTCGGCCTTCACGTCGGTTGCGATCGGGCGAAACAGCGGCGGTTGCGCCTGGTTGGTCCGGTTGGTGCGGCCGAGCCCCTGGATCGCGGCATCCGCCTTCCAACCAGGCTCGAGCAAATAGTGGACCCGCAGGCGGCGATTCCGGGCCGAGAGCTCCGCATGGTAGCTCCTCCCCGTGCCGCCGGCGTCGGAGAAGACGAGGATCCGCTTGACGTCATCCATGAACGCCGACGTCTCGGCGAGGTTGGCCGAACCGGCCCGGTTTTCGACGACCATCCGGTCGCCCTTGCGAACGATGCGGCGCGAGCGCCCGGTCACCTCTGCGACCATGTCGGTGCCGAAGCGCTGGACGACCTGGTCCAGCGCACCAGGTACCGGCGGCAACGAGGCGAGCTTCTCGATGAGGCGGTCGCGGCGAGCGACGGCGTCCCGGCTCTCGACTGGTTGGCCGTCGCGATAGACAGGCCGGGAGCAGAGATTGCCTTCCTGGTCGGTGAAGAGCTCGTAAAGCTGGACCGGAAAGGAATGGGCGAGATAGTCGAGCACATACTCGCGCGGGGTGATGTCGACCCGGACGTCGCCCCACTCCTCGGTCGGGATCTCGGCGAGCCGGCGCTCCATCAGTGCCTCCCCGGTCGAGACGATCTGGATGACGGCGGCATGGCCGGCGTCAAGATCGCACTCGATCGAGCGGATCAGCGATGGCGTCTTCATCGAGGTCAGGAGGTGGCCAAAAAAGCGCTGCTTGGCACTTTCGAAGGCAGATCGCGCGGCCGATTTGGCCTGGCCGTTCAGCGTGCCGGTCTCGCCGGTGATGTTGGTGGCCCGCATTGCCGCATCGAGATTGTTATGTATGACGCTGAACGCGCCGGCGTAGGCGTCGTAGATGCGAACCTGCTCGGGCGCGAGCTGGTGCTCGATGAGCTCGTACGCGACGCCCTCGTAGGACAGCGAGCGGGCCGCGTAGAGACCGAGGGCCTTGAGGTCGCGCGCGAGCACCTCCATCGCCGCTACGCCGCCCTCCTCGATGGCCTCGACGAACTCGGCGCGGGTGGCGAACGGGAAATCGGCGCCGCCCCATAATCCCAATCGCTGGGCGTAGGCGAGATTGTGCACGGTCGTGGCGCCGGTCGCCGAGACATAGACGACGCGGGCATTCGGCAAGGCGTGCTGGAGCCGGAGCCCCGCGCGCCCCTGCTGGGAGGCCGCCTGGTCGCCGCGCTCGCCCTTCTGGCCTGCCGCGTTCTGCATCGCGTGGCTCTCGTCGAAGACGATCACTCCATCGAAGTCGGAGCCCAACCATTCGACGATCTGCCGCACGCGCGAAAGCTTCTCGCCGCGCTCATCGGTACGCAGCGTAGCGTAGGTGGTAAAAAGGATGCCTTCCGCGAGCCGGATCGGCGTGCCCTGCCGGAAACGTGAGAGCGGCGTCACGAGCAACCGCTCCATGCCGAGCGCAGACCAGTCGCGCTGCGCGTCTTCGACCAGCTTGTCGGATTTGCTGATCCAGACCGCGCGGCGGCGGCCCTTGAGCCAATTGTCGACAAGGATGCCGGCGACCTGCCGCCCCTTGCCCGCACCAGTGCCGTCACCCAAGAACCAGCCGCGCCGAAACCGCACGGCATTTTCTGCATCGCCGCGCGCGGCCGCCACAACATCAAAGGTCGCATCGACCGTCCATGAGCCCGCAAGAAACTCGGAATGCGCCTCGCCGGCATAGATGACGCTCTCAAGCTGAGCGTCCGACAGGATACCATCCGCCACGACATTGGCCGGCAGATGTGGCCGGTAAGACGGCTTCGGCGGGGCGACCGAGGCCATCGCGGCGGACTGCACGACTTTGGTCGGATGCGCATGCGCGTCCGGAAAACGGATCGCCTGCAGTGCGTATTCCTCATACAACGCGTCGGTCAGTCGAGCGCCGTCCGGAGGCGTCCAGTCGACCGTCTCGTAGTGGAGCTCAACGCCCTCGGTCGCGCCATCTTTGGAAGTGGACGACGGCCGTGGCGCAAAGGCGCTGACCGGCCGCGACGTCGTGGGGCGCCTGATGGCGTCGAGCATGACGGGGGTGGCAACGGGCAGCCTCGGGGGCACATGCTGGCTTACCCAGTCGAGCAACGTGGCGACATCGCCTGCCACGCCCAGCGATGCTGGAAAGATCTTCGGATCTGCGGCCGGCTTCTTGTCGATTACGAGCAGCCTCGTGTCCGTCTGCGTGCCGTGTTTCGCGTAAACCGCGCCATCGATGGAGGCAGAAAACACCACCCGCCCGCATTCCTGGAGGCGAACGAAGGCATCTCGCCATGCCGGATTGTCCGGCGCAAAGCTTGCGCCGGTGATAGCGACCAGACGCCCACCATCGCAAAGACGCGCCAAGGCTGAGGCGATGTGCCGGAAAGCCGCGTCCGCCATCCGTCGATCGACGTTCGCTAATGCCGAGAACGGCGGGTTCATCAAGACGACGCTCGGTACGACACCCGCATCGAGGTGATCATCGATCTGGGCGGCGTCAAACCGCGTGACTTTAAGGCTGGGAAACAGTTGATCGAGCAATGCCGCGCGGGACTCGGCCAGCTCGTTCAACACCAAGGTGCCGCCGGCGAGCTCGGCAAAGATGGCGAGCAAGCCGGTCCCCGCAGAGGGCTCCAAAACCCGGTCAGAGGGCGTGATGCCGGCCGCGGTGCATGCGGCAAGCCCCAGCGGGATTGGCGTCGAGAATTGTTGAAGGGCTTGGCTATCCTCGGAACGCCGCGTATGGGTCGGCAGACAGCGCGCGATTTTCGCGAGCATCGGCAGCATCGCGGCCGTTGACGCAGCCTTGGTCCGGATAGCCGGGCCAAACTTGCGAAGGAACAGAACGGTTGCCGCCTCGCAGACATCATAGGCGGTCTTCCAGTTCCAGACGCCAGTGGCGTCGGAAGCGCCGAAGGCAGCTTCCACGGCGCTGCGCAGCACAGCGGCATCGATGCGACGGCCGCGCTCGAGATCAACCGCGAGCTGTCGCGCGGCCCTGACGGCGGCGGAGGTGAGACTTGCAGTGGCACGCATCGAGAACGGCGCGGCGGCAGCGCCGCCGGCGAGAGATTCGGTCATGGCAGGATTTCTTTCGGAGAGCAGGAACGGGTCGAACCATCAGGCGCTCTCCTCAAGACCCGACGGCTCAAACCCTTGCCGGCCCGGCTCTCCCTCTCAGCCCTCGCCCAAAAGAATGGGGACCGGCGCGGCACACCGATCCCCAAGCAACTGTGGGACGGCGGGAGCCATCCCGTTCGTCACTCAGCCGCGTCGAGCTGTTGCGGATCATCGTCGTTCGCGTTGTCCCGATCCTCGTCCTCGGCGAGGAATTCGGGCAGCGGGCCCGGTTCACTCTCCTGCTCCCCTGACGCCGCATTGGGATCGACAAGACGCAGTGGCTCCGGCAGCCAGCCCGAACCATCGAGGAGACGCTCGGCCTCCTTGGCCATGTCGGCCTTCTTCAAGTGGTCGATCAGTTGCACGGAGGATTCACCCCTGGCTTCCCGCACCGCCTCCAGAATGCGAGGCTTGGTGACCCGGCTGAGATAGTTGTCGACGGAGGGCTTCCACCCCGCTCGAACCATGTCGAGGTCGACCGCGCGTGCCAGCACATTGGCCTGGTCAAGGCGGGTGCGGACGCCTTGGGCGGAAACGCGGCCCTGATTGTAGCGGTTGGCCGGCTCATAGACGGCGTTGACCGCAAATGAGGCGCAGTGAGCAAACAGGGATGCCTGCGCGTCGGCATCGAGGGTTGAAAGAGCATCCCAGAGATCTCTCTCCCCCTTCGGCAAACGTGCTTTCCAGGACTCATGCCGCGCCTCGACGGCCTTCGCCGACGCGCTTTCCCTCAAGCCAGGCGCTTGAGCCGGAAAGGTCGGTGTCCGAAGCCCGATCTCAAGGCAGCTCCCTGACGATGCGAACCGGTAAAACGCCGTCAGCACGAAATTGTGCAGCACCGCCTGGAACGCAATCGCGGGATTTTCTGCCAGCGCATCCCGCAATGCCAGCGTGCGATGCGCCGTCAGCTCAGCGATCAGCCGATCCGGCAGAGGTTTTGTCGCGTCCTCATCATCTTCCTCCGCGTCAGTCGCGCCGCTAGCCACGGCGATGATCGTGCGTTGGACGGAAGGACCAGCCGCCTTCCCCTCGACCGATTGTGTGTCGGCGGTCTGCCCGACATCAGGATCGTCTGCCGACAAATCATCCTCCGGCCGGACGTAACCCCGATCGACCGAGAGGCGCCCTTCGGAATCGATGCTGACGAAGACGCCGGCGCGGGCGATCTCGGCCGGATCGTAAATCATCGGCCGGTCTTCGAACGCGACCAGTGCCGTCTCGATTTCGCCGAGACGCTGATCGACCTCATCGGGCAATTCGTCGGCATCCTGGTAATCGGATTCAAGCTTGGCCTGCTCGGCGTTGAGTGCTTCGATGGTGGCCTGCTCCTCCGGGGAAAGATCGACAGGTTTGCCCTCAATTTCGCGTAGGTCCCCGGTGTGACCGTAGGGGAATTCGACGGCGACCGAAATCCACTTCCAGCCCTCCGCAGCAATGGTCTCGGCTTCGGCTTTGAGCTTTTCTGTCACGAGACGATCAAGCAAGGCAACGTCCTGGAGCCAGCCGCCATCATCGTGCTCGAACAGATCCCGCAAAACGCTGCCACCAGCCTGCTCGTAAGCATCCAGCCCAATGAACTGCACGCGGCGATCGGACGCGCGAACGGTATTTTCTGTGAGCATTCGCCGGATTTGATAGGGCTCGTCATAGCCGGATCGGCTGACATTCTCCCACACCTGCTCCTGCCTAGCGTGGTCGGCCGTGACCGAGAAGGCCATGAGTTGCTCCAGAGTCATGCCATCTTCGGCATAGATGTCATGCAGCTTTGGCGACACGGACGCCAGCCGCAGTCGTTGCTTCACGACGGCCGGCGTCACGAAATGCCGGGCCGCAATATCCTCCTCGGACATGCCGGTGGCATTCAAGGTCTGGAAGGCGCGGAACTGGTCGAGCGGATGAAGCCCTACCCGCTCGTCATTTTCTGCAAGCGAGTCGTCTTCAGCGATGCCACCCTCGCGCACGACACAAGGAACGAGTTGCGTCTTTGCCATACGCTTCTGCTTCACCAGAAGTTCCAGCGCCCGATAACGCCGGCCGCCGGCCGGCACCTCGAACATGCCGGTCTCATTGCCTTCGGCGTCCACGACCGCCCGCACATTGAGACTTTGCAGGAGCGTGCGCTGCGCGATGCTTTCGGCGAGTTGCTCGATGGAAACGCCCGCCTTCACATGCCGGACGTTGGACTGGCTGAGGACCAGTTTGTTGAACGGAATGTCTCGTGAGGGGGACAGCGTGATCTTTTGGACAGCCTTCGTCATATCGATTCTCCACGACGGGCCGCCGGGAGCCTCTCTCTCGGCCTCCAACCCGTCACGGAAACGCCCCCGCCCTCTCACTCTCATCCTGCGGCCACCGAGCAGAGCCTCACGCCGCGTGCTGGTCCTCCGGCATATCGGCAGCAGCTCCTGGGAGAAAGCCAAGCAGGTAGTCCGCGGCCTTGCTGGCCTGGGAAGCGGCCCGGATGATTGCACGATTGTCCTCGCGCAACACTTCAAGCCACGAGCCGATATAGTCGGCGTGCCGCACCGTGGGAACGATACCGAGCGAGGCGCAACCGAACGCAGAGGCGATTTCGCGACCAGCTCCTCAAAGGCGTACTTCTTGGTTCCATAGCTGCCCGACAGGTCGCGGTTGAGACGCGACGGGTGGCCGCATGGCCTGCGCCAGCTCGTGCAAGGCCGTTCGATGCCAATTGATCGGTTCGAAATAGGCTTGCGGTGGCGGCACTTGGACATAGTCGTCTGCAGGCACATAGAAGGCTCGGTTGCCCCCAATGCGGAAATCGATGCCGGTCGCCCTGATCAAGTATTCGACCAGCGGCTCGATCAGGCCTGGCGGCGGGGGCGGCACCGTTGTTGCGATCTCTCGAGGCAAGCCGTCGCATTGATCGCCGTTGAAGACCGTGAAACGCTTGAGGAACGGAATGGCCTGCGCTTCCTCACCGCTCTCGCTCGCGCGGCGTTTTTCGTCGACCGGCACAAAGCGGTCGGCATAGACGACGGTCGTGCCGCGCTCGCCCTTGCGGACGTGACCACCGAGCGACAGCGCCTGACGGAATGTAAGCCAGCTCTGACCTGTGAATGCGCGCTCAGTGGCTGCTCCCCAGAGGATTAAAATGTTTATGCCGCTGTATTGACGGCCGGACGCTGCGCTTTTCGGCATGGCCAAAGGCGCCTTCGCCGCCGCGGTGCCCCAAGGCTGCACCCACGGCACTCGGCCGGCCTCCAGCTCGGCGATGATCTTGTTGGTGATTTCGTCATAAAGGTTTGCCCGGTCCTCACCGGTGCGCGCCCGAGGATGGTGTCTGGACATCGCGGATCTCCGCGACGGGCGCCGCGAGCCTCTCTCGCAGCCTGTAACCCGTCACGGCAAAACCGCGCGACACTCTCACTCTCAGGCCTCCAAATGAGAGGATGCGGAATCTGCGGGGCGGCCTGCTTTTCGTCGATTCTGCATTGAAGTTGGTATTGAGGTGCCTAGGGCCGCAGGCCCGACCAGGCGTGCGCCAGGGGCGCATCGCCTCAAGGAAAATGGCACCCGGAGAGCGTGAGCATAGCGACCCGCAGGGGCACGCGGGTCCGAGTGCAGCGACGAGACCGGTTAAGAGGGCACCCGGGAACGGGGCAGTGATAGCGATCGCCGCAGGCGAGCCCCTTTTCCGAGTGCCCCCGGCGAGGAGCTCCGCATCCCCTTGCGCGAGGGATCGACGCCGGATGGCCGAGACGCAACGCGGCTCGGTTTACAAGAGCCCGGTGCGGCGGCAGCCGCACGCGCTCTGGCCGAGCAACTCCGCCAAAACTTGAATCAGCGGATCTAGATTTCCTCGCGCGCATTCGTCTGCGCGTCATAGATCCTGATCTGAAGCATGGGAAAGCGCCTCTTCAGTTCTTCTCCACCCGCCCTGGCGCCATCCCTGGTTGCAAATTCGGCTTTGAGCCGGCCGTCTACTTCAAGCGCGTAACCAGAGGCCGGCAATTCACGGGTGGCAGCAACCATTTCATTCCCATTGTGCAGTGAGGTGATTGGCAATGATGAGTAGCGTGAGTCGCCCAAACCGCGCCAGAGCCACCTGGCCAAGTTCGGTGATTGGCCAATGCACGTTGTGGATTGGCGCCTTGCCGGGATCGCATCAAGGATGGGCATTTGCATCATCCGAACAGGCGGACGGCTTTCCACTGGCGCGGATGCATGCACGATAGAGCCACGGCTCCACGTAACTGCCCTTCCAGAGACCCTGGCCGGCACGCTCAGCCTCGCGCTGAGCTTCGCGATATCTGCCCTTCGAGTATTGGGGCCAATCCAACGCAAGGCCGTTGCGTACAAGCCATTCCCCGACATCCCCGCCTGCGACCGAGCAGGTCGCAACCGTGCGGCCATACGGGTCGAGGCTGACTGGGACACAATTGACGGGACGGCGGGCAATGAAGGCGTCAAGGTCGTTCGCGGCCTGCGCACCGCAACGATATTGCAAGCTGTCTTCGCCGCGGCACAGCTGGCTGCTCTCCGGTGCGTCGATGCCCCAAAGCCGGATGCGCACGCCATGCATGTCCAGCGTGTCGCCGTCGATCACGCTGGCCTGTCCGACAAAATCATCGGCCAAGGCCCCGCTCGACAGAATGGCGAGAATCAATGCGACAGCGGTTCGACGCATTTCCAATGACCTTGTAGCTACCGCAAACCATGCGGACTGGATTTCGGCCAGTTATCGAATGTTGCAGCGCCGGCGGGTGCTCCGGCCGCTGGGGATCATGAAACTCCGTGCTGCCAGCCAGTGGCCCTCGAAATGAGCCCAGAACAGAATTACGTCCATCTGCCAAGCGAATTCATGAACCCTCCAGACGCCGTCTTTATATGTTGGCCGGTCGCGTTGAATGGCAGGCCGCTCAGCCGGCAAAAGCGCGTAAATTTCGTCCCAGCGCGCCCCCTTGGGATGAGGCAAAGGCGCTGCAGCGCGCTTTGCCGAACGAGGCGCTGAAGGTCGTCATGCGCGACTCGCACAAGGAAGACAAGATTGCTGCGCGGCTGGTTTTGCACAGGGCCGCGGAACACGTGGAAAAGCACCTGCCCCGACGATTTGGAATCCCTGCCCTGTGTTAGCAGCCGGAACGAATCGAGGGCCGCAAGATTCGTCCCTCGGGGAGGCGATCTTGATGCTGATGACCAAGGAGAGGCGGACGGCGATCCGCACGGTACGGGGCTGGGCGATAGCCGTGCTGCAGGAGGCAGGCGCGATCCGCGAGTGTGAGTACCACGGCTGGATACAGGACCGCGCAGATCCGCACGCCCGCGAGCGGGCGTTCGAAATCGCCCGCCAGGATCCGCCACCAGGTCTTTCGCCCGAGGCGGCCGCCGGCGCGGTGACCGAGGTCCTCGACTCGATCGGCGACACCTGCCCCGAATGCCCGCCCCTCGTCGAGTAAACGCGTTGGACAATCGGCGCGAGCAAAGACCTAGCGCGCGAGACGCTTCTCGACCCGCTTCCGGCTGTTGCCGACCTTCTTGACAGCTTTCTTGACCGCTGACGCCGACCGCCCTGTCTTCTTGGACTCGTACCCCACTTCATGTTTTTGCCCGCCGGCCACACGGGCCCGGTCCTGCTTGCGCCCGCGCGCCGTCTTCTTCTTCGCTGCCGCCATCGGCTCCTCCTGTCGGATTTGATGACAAACCAACGCAGCAAGGGATTCACGGGTTCCGGAACGATTCGAACTGTGTCAATTTGAATCAGCTGTTGCGTGGAGTTCTTCAGTGGCGTTTCAGCGTAAAAGACCCGCGGCCATCGGCGTGAAGGCGCCGTTGCCCCGCTTCATCGAACCGGCCTTGGCGACCTCGATCGAGAGGGTACCCTCCGGTAGCCGATGGATTCACGAAATCAAGTTCGACGGCTACCGGGTGCAGGTGCATCTGGCCAACGAGTCGGCCAAGATCTTTACCCGGCGTGGCCACGACTGGACGCACCGCTTCAAGAAGGTCGCCCACGATGCCTGGCGCATCAGGGCGAGTTCGGCCGTCATCGACGGCGAGATTGTCGTTCCAGCCGCCGACGGCACGACCGATTTCTCGGTGCTGCAGAACGAGCTCAAGGGCAAGTCGACCAAGATCGTGCTGGTGGCGTTCGATCTGCTCTATCTGAACGGCCGCGATCTCCGGAAGCTGCCGCTCATTCAGCGCAAAGCCGAACTCAAGAAGATCCTAACCGGCACCGACGTCCAGTTCAGCGAATCCTTCGAGATCGAGGGACGCGAGATGTTCGCGCACGCCTGCAAACTCGGCCTGGAAGGTGTCGTGTCGAAGGTGCGAGACGGTCCCTATCCGAAGGGCCGTACAAGCGACTGGGTGAAGAAAACCTGCATCCAGCGCGAGACGCTGACGATCGCCGGCTTCGCGCTCGATGAGGGAAAGTGGGACGGCATCTATGTGGGCCGCCTCAAGGGCGACGATCTGATCTATGCGGGCAAGGTCGATCATGGCTTCGACAAGACGTCCGCCGCTGACCTCCAGAAAAGACTGAAGCCGCTCATCCGCAAGACACAGCCGTACACGAAGCGGATCACACACAGGGGCATCTGGGTCGAACCAAAGTTGCTCGCCGAGATCGAGTACCGCACGAAGTCGGCGGAGGGAAAGGTCCGGCACCCATTCTTCCGGGGCCTGCGGGAGGATTTGTGATGGATGCATTCGATCGCTTCTGGCAGTGGGCCAACAAGCCCTTGGAAAGCCAACTGATGATTCCAGCCGAGCTACATCGGGCCGTCATGGAGCTCGCCCCCGAGGACCGACGGGACCGCGCCGCCGTGAACCGGGCCGCAGCACGCCACCAATATCCCGAATGGTGAGCGCTTGAAGGGGACCGCTGGCCTACGTTCGTGGCTGCCACAGAAACTAACCCCGCGCGCGCCGCAGCGCGGCTTCCAATCGCTCCTTCTCCTTATCCCAGCGGGCTTCTTCGGCCTGAGATCTCTTCTCAAGAGCCTCGATCTCGGCCTGGATGGCGGCGGCCCGCTTTGCGTGCTCCAGCTCGGCCTTGTCCAACGCAGCCTCTCCTTGTCGACCACCCGCTGACGGCGTTCACGCTCCTTCTGCCTTGCGGCCTCCTCTTTCGCCCGTTCGAGCTCGCGGCGCCTTTGCTCCCGTTCGTAGGCGAGAGCGGCCTTGCGCTCCCCAGCCTTGTCGACGGCGCGGGAGAGAGGCTTCTTCGCCTTTGGGCTCTTCGACTTGCGGGAAACTTTCGTTGATCCACCGCCGACAAGATCGGTGGGTAGCTCGGCATGTTCGCTGAAAGGACGATCGGTGCCAACCGGGCGCCTCAGAACGACACCCGGCTTTGTCATGCTCGCAGCGATGACGTCCGGATCGTGGCTCTCCTTCGCCGCGCCCTGGTGGAAGAGGTTGCTGTCGGCGCCCCACGCCTCCAAGGCCGCCTTCATGGATGGCGCGGCGATCGCAAGATCGAAGAAGCCCAGCGAAGTCTGGTAGGTCTTCAGTTTTCTGGCCATCGGTCTGATCCGCGCTCCCCGATCGATCGTCAACGTCGCGCTACGTCACGGCTTCTGCGGAACACGACAAGGCCTCGAAGCGTTCCTTAATCCTTGAAGGACGTCCATGCATTTCGCAACGCGCTCTTAAAGGATTGCCTTTCGAATGAGCCGGACGTCGACCCTGCCCAAGCGCCTGCAGCCGATGCTCGCTACGCTCACCGACGCGCCGTTCGACGACCCCGGCTGGGTTTTCGAGGACAAGTACGACGGATTCCGAATGATCGCCGAAATCCGGCGGGGCAAGGTTGCGCTCTACAGCCGCAACGGCAAGATCATCAGCCGCAGCTATATCGAGGTCGCCAAAGCGCTGGAGGGCGTGAAGGGCGACGCCGTGATCGATGGCGAGCTCGTCGCGATCGGAAAGGACGGCGTCTCACATTTCCAGCTGCTCCAAAACGCACTGCGCCATGAAGCGAAGCTCAAGTATTGCGTCTTCGATCTCATGTTTGAGAATGCAGTGGACTTGCGCAAGCAGCCTCTCCTCGAGCGCAAGAAGCGGCTAAGGGCAATTCTGCCGCGCGACAAGCTGATCGCCTTTAGCGCTCACCGTAAAGGGAATGGTATCAAATTCTTCGGCGAGGCCGAGCGGAAGGGTCTCGAAGGCATCATGGCGAAGCGCGCCGACAGCGCGTATGCGTCCGGAAGCCGAACGGCGGATTGGCTGAAGATCAAGACGGCAAAGCGACAGGAAGTGGTGATCGCGGGCTTCACGGCGCCCAGACGCAGCAGGCCGTTCTTCGGCGCCTTGGTCCTCGCCGTGCGCGAAGATGACGCTTGGCGCTACATCGGTCATGTCGGCACTGGCTTCAGCCACAAGGTCCTGGAAGACATCCATGCCAAGCTCATGAAGCTGACGGCCTCAAAATCACCCTTCCCTGCCAAAGTGAAGGATGAGGCCGCGACGACCTGGGTCAGGCCCTCGTTGGTGGCCGAGGTCAAATTTGCGGAATGGACGAGCAAGGGCGAACTGCGCCAACCCGTCTACCTCGGGCTCAGGTCCGACAAGCGGGCGAAGGACGTCGTGCGCGAGCGAGAACGTCCGCGCAAATAGCGCTTCCCTTCGGGCCTAACCGGCAAACGGAACGAATTGATGCATTCGCCTCCTCCGCTGTGAATTCCCTCCGCGGCCGTATGTTCAGTCCCCTCCGAGGTCGTGGATTTTCGGTCGCACGTCCTCACGCGTGACTTCGAGCGTCGCAAGAGTGATCGGCAGCTTGAAACGCCGGGGTCCCGCGCTGCCGGGATTCAGATAGAGAACGCCATCGACCCTGTCGATCTTCGGCATGTGGGAATGCCCCGAGACGATGACGCCGATGCCGGCGCCGGGATCGGACTTCAGCGTCTTCAAATCGTGCAAAACGTAGATCGACTTTCCCGCCAGGTGCATGAGTTTCGTGTCGGGATATTGGTGGGCCCACTCGCCACTGTCCACGTTTCCTCGGATGGCGGTGACGGGCGCGATCCGGCGGAGCGCGTCGACGATCTCGGGACGCCCGATGTCGCCGGCATGAATGATGTGATCGACGCCCGTCAGGCCTCGTTCCGCCTCGGGCCTCAACAGGCCGTGCGTGTCCGAAATGATTCCAATCCTGAGCATCATTTCCCGGCGCTCTCACCCGCGATCGCCAAAAGACGATCGAGAAGCTCTACCTGCCCTGACAGCATCTTCGTCCGCGCGAACTCGATATCGAACCATTCTGCGCGGTCGACTTCGGGAAAGCTCTGCCGTCGGCCGCTTCGTGGCGGCCATTCGATATCGAAGGTATTGCTGGTCAGCGCCGCCGGTTCAAAATAGCCCTCGCCGGCGAATGCGATAACGCGCTTCCCTCCTCGCTGTCGAATCTCCCCCAGCGCCCGGAGTGGACCAATCGAAGCACTCCGGCCGAGTTCTTCGGCAAACTCGCGCCGGGCGACCTGCTCCGGAGCATCCGCGGCATCGATTTCGCCCTTGGGAATGGACCAGGCGCCATTATCCTTCTTGCGCCAGAACGGACCGCCGGGATGAACGAGCAGAACCTCGAGCCCGCGAGCGCCATTGCGGTAGGCGAGAATGCCCGCACTCAACATCGATCTCCTGGAAGTCTTTTTCAGCGCAGCCATATCGCTCCCTGCCGCGGACGACGAAGTAACGGCCGTCTGGCGCCACTGGATGCTTAGCGTCTCGCTATGCCGACTTCCGCTGCGGTCTGGCCGCCGGCTTCTTCGCTGCGGCCTCCTTGGCCGGTTTCTTGCCGGCAATCGGCATCAGCATTTCCTTCTGCCCGGCCGCCGCTTTGCGCGCCTTCTTGGCTGCCTTCTTCGGCGCCTCTGTCGCTGCCGCCGCGCCTCCGCCGATGCTCTTGCGCAGAGCGTCCATCAGGTCAACCACGTTCTCGCCGCTGGGACGCGCTTTCGCGGTGATGGGTTTGCCGGCGCGCTTCTGGTTGATGAGATCGATGAGAGCGGTTTCGTACTGGTCTTCGAACTTGTCCGGCTCGAAATGTCCCGCCTTCTGGTTGACGATATGCCTGGCGAGATCGAGCATGTCCTTGGTGACTTTGACGTCCTGGATATCGTCGAAATACTCCTTCGGATCGCGGACTTCATAGGGATAGCGGAGCAGCGTCCCCATCAGCCCCTTGTCGAGCGGCTCCAGCGCGATGATGTGTTCGCGATTGGTCAGCACCACCCGACCGATCGCGACCTTGTTCATCTCGCGGATCGTCTCGCGAATGACCGCGAAGGCATCGTGCCCAACTTTGCCGTCAGGGCGCAGATAATAAGGACGGATGAGATATCGCGGATCGATCTCGCTGCGGTCGACGAATTCGTCGATCTCGATGGTTCGCGTGGATTCCAGCGCGACGTTCTCGAGCTCCTCCTTGGTAACCTCGATGAATGTGTCGGTGTCGACCTTGTAGCCTTTGACGATGTCTTCGTTGTCGACCTCCTCGCCGGTGTCGGCATCCACCTTGGCGTATTTGATGCGGTGACCGGTCTTACGGTTGAGCTGGTTGAACGAGACCTTTTCGGATTCCGATGTGGCCGGGATAGAGCGCGACCGGACAGGTGACGAGGGAAAGACGCAGGAAGCCTTTCCAGTTGGCGCGAGGGGCCATGGTGGGGAACTCCGATACTGATGCTGGATTCAAGACGATCCATCCAGCTTGGTTCCGACATCGTGCCCCTTCCACCAGGAGGATTTTTCATCGGAACGGGCCGGAGCGGACTCGACTTTTGTTCTCTTTATGTTCTAATTCAGAATGACCGACCGACCCGCGAGCTGGCGCATGCCGACCCCGAAGCAGATGGAAAAGCTCGCCGCTGAAGCCGCCCGCAGGCGGGGCCCCTCCGCTGCGGCTCCGGATGCGCCCCTCCCAGCCGAATACTGGGAGTCGGTCCTCAAAGACCCTCGTGCCGCCGCGACCGAGGTCCAGATACGGCTGAGACGTCTTTCGGAAATTCAGCGTCACGTGCTGCGCGTCGCCTGCCGCCGCTGCGAGCGGACCGTGGAAATCCAGACCGCCGATGCAGTCCGATTGTATGGCAGCAACGCGGTCTGGAAGGACGTCGCGCAACGGCTGCTCGACAACACCTGCCAGCAGCGCACTGGCAGACATGAAGAAGACGGGTGCTGGCCGGCGCTCGAGACGCCGTAACCCGCTCCGGATCGCCTATCCGATCTCTTTGCACCTGGATGTCCGGATGGCCCCGAAGTATCACCCTACACCGCTGTCGGGCGGCGATCGCAAGGCACTGGCGAAAGAGCTCGGCAAGGCACGGGCGATGGCCAACATTCTCGCGACCCAATCGGCGGAGACGCGGGCGAAGGGGGAAGCGCTCATCCAGCAAGCTGACAGGCTGCTTTGCGAAAGCTGGAACGAGCGGATGTGGTCAGACGGCGAACCGATCGATCCGTCGCCCACCATCGACCAGGCCGTGAATGGAGGCTTCCCTTGGCTTGAGATCAGGTGCGCGCAGTGCAAGACGCCAAGCGACGTCGACCTTGCGGCGATGAAGCACCCGCCGACCACCTTTGTGCACGATCTCGCCAGCCGGCTGCGCTGCCGCAAATGCGCCAAGGCGGGCCGGCGTCCATCCGCGACTCTGCTACAATTGGCCTGGCAGCCGCGCCACCCCCGGACCGAAGCCTGACCGATGTGCAATCTTGTCTGATTGCGGTTGCTGGCACAAGGGTTCAGCTCGTTACCGACAGCCTGCGAGGCTCGCTCTTGTCTACGAGGTCGACGTTCATAGCCGCCTCACGATGGTAGTCCGAAGATCGGGAGCTGCTATCTATTAGGCGCGTGCTGCAGGCACAGAGGTTGCAGCGCAGTCACCCCGACCTCGTCCTCGCAGGACGTCGTCCCGCCTTTTCGGCGGATCCGCTGAATTGCTAATTGATCATGCGGTCGCCTCCTCGCGGGTCCATCGGAACTCGCTTCCATCTGCCCAGATCCGATGCATCACGATCGCTAATTTTCGTGCGACTGCTACGACCGCTCGGCGAAGGCCGCGTCGCTTGGCCACCCTTACACCCCAAGCTTTCAATGCGGACCAACGCTTGGTGCGGGTTAGAAGTGCAAGCGCGGCCTGATAAAGTATGGTCCTGAGCATCACATCGCCACACCTCGAAATAGCGCCATTCCGATCGGTTTCCCCAGATGCGTATTTGCGTGGCGTAAGGCCAAGATGCGCGCCAACATCGCGGGAGCGTTGAAAGCGATCCGGGTCATCAATGGTTGTTAGAAACGTGATTGCCGTCAGTGCACCTACGCCCGGTATCGTCATGAGCCGCTGACATGTCGGTTCGCGGCGTACTATTTCAAGTACCATCTTGTGCAGGACGCCGTACTGTTCACGCAGCGCGGCTCGAGCCACAAGCATTGGGCGCAGCATCGCCGCGAGTCGTGGATGGCCATCTGTGAGTTCATTAGTCTGCTGCTCAAACGTCGCTTGAGGTATACGACCAGATAGCTTTAAGCCGAAGACGCGTAAGACGCCGCGAATTTCGTTCTCGATATCGATCTGCTTGATCAAAAGCGTCTTGCGATTGTTGAGAAGCATTCGTAGCTCCTGGCTCACGTCACCCTTGATATGAACAACGGTGTACCAGCCGACCCGCATTACCTGTGCAATGGCGCGAGCGTCGTTTCGATCGGTCTTAATCGGCATCGTCTTAGTCACGCCACGCAGTCTTCGGGGATCGATGCAGACTGCGTGTAAGCCGGCAGCACGCAGTTCGCTGTACAGCCAACGAGCGAGACCACCAATCTCAATCCCGATCTTGACAATGGGCAATCCGCTTTCGTTGAGCCAAGCAACAATAGCCTCCGGTTCCGAAAGTGCCTTGCCCTCGCGAATGACGACGCCATTCTCGTCCACAACACAGATAGCCGTCTCCTTTAGCGAAACATCCAGACCGACATAGTGCTTCATGTTCCCGCTCCTGCTGCCACCGGCTCGCCGGCTTCCCTTCCAGGCTGAGCCTTTCGAGCAGCAACCGCAATCACCCTCTCTATTCGATCACGACAAACCAGGCCGCCATCATCGCGCTGTTTCGCGTCGTGAGCCGATACGTTGGCAATCTAGCGCCGATGCCGGGGGTCTTTCCCGATTACAAGGCACCGATCGTGCGCAACGGACCCGAGGGGCGCGAACTCGCTACGGCGCGGTGGGGAATGCCATCATCGTCAAAGGCGCTGATGGATGCCACGAAGAAGCGAGCCGAAAAGCTGCAGGCCAAGGGCAAGACCGTCGATTTCAAGGAACTACTGCGGATGGAGCCGGACGGCGGCACGACAAACATCCGCAACGTGAAAAGCAAGCACTGGACGCGATGGCTGGGGGCCGAAAATCGCAGCATTGTGCCGTTCAACTCCTTCAGCGAATTCAACAAGGCCGAGGGCGGTGATATCTGGTTCGCGCTCGATGAAACGCGTCCCCTTGCTTGCTTCGCCGGCATCTGGACCAACTGGACGTCCGTTCGGAAGGTCAAGGAGGGCGAGACCACCAACGATCTCTACGCGTTCCTCACGACCGAACCAAACGCCGAGGTCGACGCCATCCATCCCAAGGCGATGCCGGTGATCCTGACGACGCCGGACGAAGTCGAGACCTGGATGACTGCCCCTCTGGACGAGGCACTAAGGCTACAACGGCCGCTTGCCGACGGCACGCTCCGGATTGTCGCCCGCGGCGTCAAGGAAGACACGGCCGGGCTAACGACGTGACCATCGAGGACGATGACGACCAGGCAGCTTCCCCGGGCCGCCAGCGCAAGATCATCCACGTCGACATGGACGCCTTCTATGCGTCCGTCGAGCAGTGGGACAACCCGGATCTGCGCGGCAAGCCGGTTGCCGTCGGCGGATCGCGCGAGCGAGGCGTCATTGCGGCAGCCTGCTATGAAGCGAGGAAATTCGGAGTGCGCTCGGCCATGCCGTCGGTAACGGCGAAGCGGCAATGCCCGAACATCATTTTCGTGAAGCCGCGCTTCGAGCTCTACAAGGCAGTCTCCCAGCAGGTCCGCGACATCTTCGCCGAGCACACGTCCATCATCGAGCCGCTTTCCCTGGACGAGGCTTATCTGGACGTCACGGAAAACCTGCAGGGGATTCCGTTAGCCCGGGACGTCGCGTTGGCGATCCGTGCGAAGATCAAGGAGGTAACCGGCCTCAACGCTTCGGCCGGCATCTCCTATAACAAGTTTCTCGCAAAGCTCGCCTCTGACCACCGCAAGCCGAACGGCCAGTACGTCATCACGCCTGAGATGGGCCCCGCATTCGTAGAAACCCTGCCTGTCGGCAAATTCCACGGCATTGGGCCGGCAACCAGCGCCAAGATGAACGCTCTCGGCCTCTACACCGGCCTCGACATGCGTAACCAGTCGCTCGAATTCATGCAGGCAAACTTCGGGAAGGCCGGAAGCTACTACTATTGGATCTCGCGGGGCGTCGACAACCGTGAGGTTCGCGCCGACCGGATCCGAAAATCCGTCGGCGCCGAAAGCACTTTCTCCACTGATCTCGGCGACTTCGAGGCGATGGTGTCGGAGCTGCAGCCCCTGGTCGACAAGGTCTGGCGGCATTCCAAAGACAAGGGCCTGCGAGGCCGGACAGTAACGCTGAAGATTAAATTCGCAGACTTCGAGATCATGACACGCAGTAAGTCTGTTCCTTCCGCCGTGTCGAGCCGGGCCGGTCTGGAGAGCCTGATCGTCGCCCTGCTTGAGAACGAAACGCCTCTTCCAAGACCGGTGCGGCTCTTGGGCGTCTCACTGTCGTCGCTACAAACCGAAGATGGCGCGGAGCCACAGCTGGATCTGCCAATCTGAGCAGCGAGCCACGTTTCCAACAACGCCATGTAGGATGCGGCAGTTCGGCTCATGGGGTGCAACAACGACGCATGACCGACCTTCTCGTGGTCTTGTAAGGGCGGCACTGAGTCGCGTCATTGCAACCAGGAGTTCTTTCGAACTGCAGCTATCGATCGGGGCGCATGCCGGTGCTCTGAGTGCTTCTTGATTTTGCAGAATGCACGATCAGGGCATGGGTTTGAGACGGCTCGGTACTGACAAGAACGCATCGTGGTTGGATTCAGTTAAAGGCCACGCACATCGCCATACAAACCAAGCGCGCCTGCGCTTCCGCTGATCCCTGCGTCGCCTGCAGCTCCTACTGGACCAGTATCTCCGCCACCGCCGCAGTGGCTGCCTCCGCCCGCGGCCCCGCCGGGGCCACCTGAACCACCCGGTCCACCCGCACCACCAACACCTGCCATTCCACCGGGTGCGGAGAGCACCAATCTTTGGTCGACCAAATAGTCGGCCAACGATGCGGCATAGACGATTTGGCCACCGTCTCCGCCGCGGCCTCCTCTACCGCCCGGACCGCCTATTCCGCCCTTGCCTCCGGGACCACCATTGCCGGGCGAAACCGCTCCGCCACAAAAGGCATTTCCGCCTCGGTTGCGGCCGGCACCTCCGGCACCACCAGGACCGCCGACACCACCACGCCCGCCCTTTCCTCCAGGTTCGCCGTCTGCGACTATTTGCAATTTCGTATCTCGCGCGAGAGCGAGTTCCTCTACCTCGATCAAATAGGCACCGCTCGCGCGCCCTGACCTCCCGTCACCACCTGGCGCCCCGACCTCACCTTGCAACCCTCTCGCACCGTTCTGGCCATCACCGCCAGCCTGCGTGCCTGTATTGCCCGGGCCACCTTGTTGTCCCGCTGATGGCGCCGATGCTGGCGCGAAGGACCGGATCAGAACCGTTCCGTCCAAGGCCAGCTTCTTGGCTTTGAGTCGCAGGCTGCGGCCGTCGAGAACATATTCGCCGGGTTTGATCGTCACGATCTGATCGGGATAATTGAAAATGACGGTCGCTTCGGTGCCGAGGGATTTCAGACGCGGCGTGATGTCGACAGCATCGCCACCTGTGCCGGGTGATCCAACCTGGCAGCCTGCCGCGTCGCTGGATTGGGGCAACAGCGCGGCGGCCTCCTCGATGCGGACGAATTCCGTAAAACTCTGGCTGGGAAATCTCGGATCATCTTCGCGGTTGATCGACAACCCGAGCACCCTGCCGGTCACGTCGACTGCAGGTCCGCCGCTCATTCCCTTCTGGGAAATCATGTTGCCTTGAAAATTCTGGGCCAATTGGCTGACTGCCGTCTTGCCACCCTTCTCGTCAGCCCAGCCGCCTTGGCCGCCTTCGGGAAAACCAAGGCGATAGATGTCGGTACCGCGAACTTCCTGCAACACGCGGCAATCGGCGCGCTTGAAATCGGCTCCATTGATCTTGATGATGGCAACGTCGGATGGCCCTGGCTTGAACAGCTCGGCGGACCGCCACTGATCTTCGAGATAGCCGTGAATGTCGGGAATTCGAACCTGGATGGTTCGCTTCAGGATTCCGTCGCTGCCCTGAAGCCATTCCGAGTTGGCTCCAATCACGTGGCCAGCAGTGGCGATGAAGCCACTGCTGCGCACAATAACGCCCGACCCGTATCGGGTGTCTGATCCGCCATTCTCCGCCGTGCCGGTCACCCGGATCGCAACAGTGTAGGTCCTGGCAAGTTCGATTGCCTTGGTGAAAGATTGAGGCGCAGCAGGCGAGACAGCAAAACTACCGAGTAACGCCAGCAAAACGGCTCGCCTGTTCATGGTGTCACCTTAAAGTCCCAGGAGGCGACGGCTTCCTTTTGTTTCCCGTCACACCGAAATTCGATCTTGGCATCTCCTGAGACCGTCGGAGCACGGACCTTCGCAGCGAATTTCTGGGTGTAGAAGTCGATTACCCCTCCTCCTCGCGCCCGTTCCTTATCGAAGCTAGGTTGATCGAAAGGCTCAAATTTTATAGCCGCGGAAGCACCGGAGGAGACGATGAGGCCTTCCGCTTCCAAAGTGCGAAGCACCGGGGGACTCTGAATGGGCTTCGAGGTCCTCACCGAAAGCGTCATGGAGAGCTCTTGTTCGGGTAGCAGTACCCTCTCGGAGCCATTCAGCGTGGCCCCGTCGATCTCAAGGGGTCCCTCGGAGGTGTTGCAGGTCGCGAGGGGGGCTGCTGAAATGTTCTCCGGCGGAGTCCGTTCAACCAGCGCTGCCTTCACTTGTTCGATAATCTTCGGATCAGACATGATCCGCTCGTGCAGGGTCGCTCCAGGAAGTCTTCCCAGATCATTGTCCATCATGGCGCTGTAATCGAGGACAGTTCCATCACCCAGCCAGGATGTCACTTTCTTCTTGATCAAGTGATCCTGATCGGCATTTGGTTCATTCGAAAGATATATCTGTTCCGGTGTCTCTTCCTTGACGCCGTACATGTGAGCTACCGCAATCGGAGATTTGCCAGCAGTCAGCGCGCGAAGCCTTGATAAGGCATCCAAACGCGTTTTTAGCAAATCCGGCGGCAACGTGCTCATCCAGGCTATCCTTCTTACGTCCTCTGGCAGGGTCATGTTCAGAGGGATACCTGGCCTTCCGCTGCCCAGCGCGCAGCAATTTCTATAGGTCGGGAACAACTCATAGATCGACGGGAAGCTGAGCACCGTGTCTCGTACCTGCTGCATGGAAACCAGCTGGCGCTGCAGCCAACCCCAGCCGCCCTCAAGAGAAGGAAACATCTCGACCGAACCTTGGAACGGCGTTGATACCGTAACCAGGCGGTGAATCCGCCGATTTCCACCGTTCAGCGATATGGTTACGACAAGCCCACCCATGCTGTGAGCGACGACGTCGAATTGATCCGAATCTCCGAGATGAAGGAGTTTTGCATATTGTTCGATCGCGGCTTCGAAGCGCTCGGCGTTGTCGAAGCTGCTTAATCGCCAGTCGTACGCGAATACGAACAGATTGGTGTCGGGTTTGTAATCCGGAGCAAGTGCGTCGAGAAACTTGCGGTATACGTCCTGTCCGAGGTGTCCGAAGTACACGAACTCGTCAATTGGCCCGCACGCCTCGACCCGCACCTTTGACGTGTGGCCATCGGCATCGAGCTTGAGCAGAGGAAGCTGCTTCCAAGCTGACACCGATCCCCACAGGAGTTTTTTTGGATCGCCGTCCTCACACAGCTTGCTCCCGAATATACCGGGTACAAAGATCAGTGGCCGCCTTGATCTATCCTGAGCGATGGCGTTGGCGGGAAACCAGGACATCATCGATGCAATCGTAAGGCATACACCGATCGAAGCGAAAAGCGGGCCGACCAACCTGGATATTCGCAAGAGATGGAGGTGCAGTTGCAGCTTGCCGCGCATGCCGGTAACGCAGACCAAACTCTCAACTGCAATTCTGTGAATGCCATACAGAGGCATGCATCCCCCTGGATCTAACACCGACAGATTGTAGTCAAGATTACTTTCTAGCAAGGGGGTTTTTTATTAATCTTGACGGGTCTGCACCCATTCGACGCGCCGGCAACGGCTGCGTGTCGACGAGCACTGTAGCGAAAGAAACGCGGACCCCGAGGCGAGCAGATCACTGCCGGCAAGCATGCCTAGTCGTCGTGGTCGCCTGTTTAGATTTCTTGAGGTCAGGTCGAGACAGACAGGGTAATTCCGAAGCGCCTTGTATCTCCCAGGCCGGGAGAATCGGCCCAGGCTTTGCCGTTGAGCCGTGCCGCCAGGCGCTTGGAGTCCGCAACGAAGCTGTGCGCGGGCACGCGTCTCATGGTCGCTTGATTGAGCTCATACTTTTGCGCACCTTTGGGCCGCAGCAGGAGGGCTAGCAATTTCATGTCCCGTTCTGTGAACGGTTTTCCTGTCGAATCTGCCGTTGGAACTGTCATCGTCGCGCACCTCCCATGGGCTTTGTAAGTCCCCTCACCGCCTTGGCGCAAGATGTGCTATGCTTGGCGTAGATTAGGAGCGGACCAGATGGCTCATTCGGTCGGGGGATTGGATCTGAAATATACTAGCCGCACGAGTTGGAAGGCGGAAATTCGGAGTCACGGCAAAGTCGTCGCTATTGCACCGGTCACTTGGACAAAAGGACGCTACACCAAGGAGAACAGCGGCGAAGTCTTCCAACAAGTCTGGTTCCAGAACGCAGACGAATTGGAAGCGCACCGAACCAGCACGGATTCTTTCATCGTGGCCGTCGCTGTCGCGAAAGACTACAGCCACCATCCCCACGAATTTCAGGACTTTCAGGCTGTCTTTGAGGTTGTTGCTACGGGCGAAATTTGGGATGAAAAAAGCATTGAGACGAAGGTCATTCGAAGGGTAACTAGCAAGGATTTTGACCATGCCAGGCGGCCCTAGAGGCAAATCGCCACGCCGCCGGCGATCTTTATGAAGCAATCCACTAAATGCGGCTTCTAAGCACTTTGTAGAGGAGCCGACGATGGCGGCTGCGGTTCGGAACTGCTCTGGCGTCGACTCCCAATGCAATCTAGAATAGCGAGATGCGAGTGGGTCGCGGGCGGTGTTGGCCCGTTCCATGACCGAGCTTTGTTGAAGCGAAAATATTGGCATTCAATGGGTACCAGACTTAATACTTTATGGATCGGCAAAAGCCTCAGTTACGTTGAAGAGGCATGCTTAGCGTCAGCAGTTGCGGTCGGACATCGAAGTCGTTCTCTATAGCTACCATCGCGTCGATGGGGTGCCGAGGGCGTTGAAGTTCTTGATGCTCGCACCGTCCTGTCTGAGAACCGGATATTCCGGTACCGATCAAACGGAAGCGTCGCACTAGGATCGAATATTTTCGATATGAACTACTGAAGCGTGGCTTGGGTTGCTGGATTGATGCTGACGTCTATTTCGTTCGCAATTTAGAGTACCATGATGAGGCGCATATTTTTGACTGGGAAGATGATCGCTTTCTTTGCTCGGCGGTTTTGCACATCCGTGACGATCATCCATGCAGGACATCGTCGAGCAGAACTGTCCATCGTTCGGTCATGAAGACGCTGATTCTGCCGGATTGCCATACCCTTGCAGCCTTTCCCCCATTTTGGCTCTAACCCAAATTGCTAATGACTGCGAACGCCCCCGCCAAGACTCGCGTATTGTGATGTGATACCAATCGGATGTTCTTAACTAGGGGTTGAAGGGGTAGCGTTCCGGTCGGCGTGTGCCGATCTGCCGACGCAGGGTTGCCTCGCATGCTCCGCCAATAAAGCCCGCCGCGTGCTGTGGATCGGGTCAAGACCAAACGCCGGGCTGGGGGAAATGAACTCTGAAAGAAAATCGCGCTCGCGCGGACCAACGACGGCCGATTTGGGAAGCCTAGCGGACCAAACGCTCTCGTTTTTCAAAAAGACGGCGGACGCTGCTCAGTCCGAGATGCACGAAAGTGCGCCGGGACCGGCTTCCCTTGCCGCGGTCAACACGTTCACCGGCACCAAAACCCTGGACAAACTCTCGGACATCGGAACCGAGAAGCGAAGGCGGCTCGCGATCCTCTCAAGTGAGCCTGCAATCGCCAGGATCGTCGTCATGGAGGACGGCAAGCCGATTGTCTATTACATCGCGCGGGCGACCCCGGACAGCG
Source organism: Bradyrhizobium sp. NDS-1 (assembly GCF_032918005.1). Taxonomy (NCBI): domain Bacteria; kingdom Pseudomonadati; phylum Pseudomonadota; class Alphaproteobacteria; order Hyphomicrobiales; family Nitrobacteraceae; genus Bradyrhizobium; species Bradyrhizobium sp. NDS-1. Next base: position 2,286,049 of record NZ_CP136628.1, on the reverse strand, counting down.
GTCAAGAGCCGAATATCCGGGTCGCCAACTACCGTGCGCCATTGGGACGTCTGGCTTCCCTTCCCGTAGGGGCAAGGTACGCAAAGCCGACACCCAAAGGCGAGCAACTGCTCGAAATCCTGGAAAAGACACTCCTGCAGCCTTCCCTGGATCCGGAAGGTTGGGACTCGAAGAACTCGAAGTTCGAGCATATCGGCCATTTTCCGAAGACCATCGTGTCGCTGCGGCACCTGCTTCCGCGGGCGGCTTCCATGGAAATGGATCTCATCGACGAACTGCTTGCGGAGGCGAAGGAAGCCGAAAACGTAGTCGAGGGCTTCCGACGCTCCGTCGTCGCCAAGATGGGCTTGCGCGAGACGGGCGCACTCGACGAATTCCAAGACGAAATATTCCGCCTGCCTCTTTCCACCCGGCTGCTGATCCTCGGCCCGCCCGGCACGGGAAAGACGACGACGCTTATCAAACGCCTCGGCCTAAAGCTCGACGTCACGCATCTTACCGACACCGAAAAGAGTGTCATTTCGCGGACTGCCGCCGGAATGGCCGGTCTCGGAAACAGCTGGCTGATGTTTGCGCCGACCGACCTTCTCGCTCAATACGTCAAGGAGAATTTCGCGAGGGAGGAGGTGCCGGCGTCGGATCTGCGCATTGAAACATGGACAAGCTTTCGCCAAAACATCGCCCGCAAAAACCTCGGCATTCTCAGAACCGCCGCGCGTCGAGGCGGCCTCGTCATGAAGGAAACGGTATCTTCGCTCCAGAACGCGACACTGAAACGTCAAACCGCCTGGTATCTCGATTTCGAAATCTGGCAGAACGAAGCATTCTGGAGCGACCTAGGGGCGAATGCAAAACTGCTTCTGGAGGCCGAAACGGGTGAATTGCGTACCATGGGGCTTCGCCTGGAAGGATTGCTGAAAGGTGCCGATGCAAAAGGACCGCTGTCGCTTGCCGATATCATGGAGACGGCAGCCGAGCTTTCCAAGGCTCGCCTCGATCTGCGTCAGGGCGCCGAAAGACGCGCGCGCGAAGCCTTCGCGAACCAGCTCGCTAAGGACCGCGGCCTCCTAACGGCGCTTGCGGATTTCGTAGCCGGCCTGGAAGACGACGCCGAAGAGCCCGACGATGCTGCGGCGGACGACGAGGAAGACAGGATCGTTTCACAAGATACCCGGGAGGCAGCCTTCCTCGCATACGTCGAGACGGTAGGCGCACACGCGCGCGCCCACGTGTCCGGACGAAAGGTCGCACCGCGTTCCAGGACCGGCAAGATCCTCGCATGGCTCGGCGGACGAATTCCGTCCGAAAGCGAACTTTCGATTCTCGGGCGGGCCCTTCGCGCTTCGTCGGCCGTCACGCGATTATCAAATCCGCTCCGCCGTTACATGGTCGGAATCCCGCAGAGGTACAGGCAATTCCGGCGCCAGCGACAAGCCGAGGGCAAATGGTACTCGGCCTCCGGCTTCGTCGGTTCGGAGGCGCACCCGTTGGAGATCGACGTGATACTTCTTGCCAGGCTGAGAAGCACGGCCATGCTCCTTGCAGACCGGCGTTTTGCCGCAAGCATTGCCGACGCAAGCTACGCCTCGCTAAAAAACGTGGCCGATCTGTACCGGACGCAGATCGCCGTCGACGAAGCGACGGATTTTTCACCGATCCAACTGGCATGCATGGCGGCGCTCGGCGATCCTGCCGCACGATCCTTCACGGCGTGCGGCGATTTCCACCAGCGGATTACCGCCTGGGGTAGCCGCTCGCTGGAAGATCTGGTCCTCTTGGACGGCCTCGATGTTCGAGGCATAAACATCACATACCGTCACAGCCGGCAGCTGAACGAGTTCGCCCATAAACTCATAAGCAGTGAGTATCGGGATAGCGCTCCGCCGAGCCTTCCCGAGCATGTTGACAACGAGGGTGTTCCGCCGGCTCTAGGCATCGGTCTAAGGACGGACGCCGACATCGCAGCCTGGATTGCGCGCCGGATCGAGGAAATCGAGAACATGAGCGGCGGAATCCCCTCGGTCGCCGTGCTTGTCGACGTGGAAGACCGCGTTTCTCCGCTTGCAAAGTCTCTGGACACCGTGCTGTCGCAGAGGAACTTGAATTTGAACGCCGTGGCCTGCCAAGGCGGCCTAGCCATCGGGCGGGGTAATCAGGTCCGCGTCTTCGACGTCCAGCATATCAAGGGACTGGAATTTGAAGCGGTGTTCTTCGTGGGATTGGACAGGTTGGCCAAGCGCGAGCCCGATATCTTCGCTAAGTACCTTTACGTCGGCGCGACCAGAGCCGCACTTTTTCTCGGTTTGACGATCGAGGATCGCTTGCCTCCGATCCTTGCAGACATGCGGTCCACCTTCGTCGATGGTTGGACGACGGCAGCCGGTTCGACGCGCCCAAATGCAAGAGGGAAATCATGAAGGACAACGGCGAGCCGGTCGACGAAACTGTGGAGACGCTGCTACGCGAGGTCATTCTGATCGAGCGGCGGAACGCGAACGAACTCCGCAACGTACAGCAGGAGCGCAGAGACGAAATCAGGGAAGTCATCGAGAAACTGACAAAGGCAAAACCGTGAAAATCCGCCAGATTGATCTGTACAATTTCCGCCAGTTCTACGGCACCACCAAGCTGGCGCTGGCGTGCGAGGACGATCGGAATGTGACCCTTATTCATGGCGAGAACGGTGTCGGTAAGACTACTATCCTGAACGCGGTATATTGGGCGATGTTCGACGACGTAACGCCAAGGTTCGAGCAGAAAAACCGGATAGTAAACTTCGAGGCGGAGAAGGAAGGAATCCGAGAAGCCAAGGTAGAGGTCGAATTCGAGTTCAACGGCGAAATCTACAGGGCGTCCCGCACCTTTTCGATCGGATCCGCCAAGACGTCCTTTCTTCTTTATCGTATCGATCGGGGGTCGCACGTTCCGATCAGAGCTCCCGAGACGTTCGTGAATTCGGTCATTCCAAAGGCGATGGCGCGATACTTCTTCTTCGACGGCGAGCACGCCGAGACCTTTGCAGCCGAAAAGAATCAAACCGCCGGGGCTGCTGTCCGAAGCATGCTCGGCTGCGACCTCGCCGAGGAAGGGATGAAGGACCTCAAGGCCGTCGCCGGCCAGTACACGAAACAGACCGGTGATGGAGGCGGCGACGACGAACTTAAATCCCTTCGCGACAAACTGACCGAACTTGAGGATCAGGTGGCGCGCGACGAAGCCGACCTAGCCGATCAGAAGAAAAGCGTCGAGCAACTGAGCGAACAGAAATCCCTGATCGACGAAGCTCTCCGATTGACCGCCGGAGCGAGCGAGGTCCAAGAACTCCGCGATGGCCTGAAAACGCGCGAGGAGCAGATCGAACGCGACGTCCGCGAGAGACAGGCCGAGCTCGTCCGTTGGATCGGCGAGAAATCCATCACCGTTCTGAGCAAGAAGGCGCTGCTTGAAACTGCGAGCTTCGTCGATTCGGAGGCGGTTGAAGGACGGCTCCCGAGCCCTTATCGTGAAGATTTCATCCAGAGCCTTCTTCACCGGGAGAATTGCATCTGCTGTCGAGACCTGAAACCGACGACGTCGGAGTGGAACGCTGTAGCCACCCTCCTGAAGACGGCGGGCAATACCGAGGCGGAAAGCCGTCTGGCACGGGTCCGCATCAGGCTTCATACCTTTCAGGACTTGGCTCGAAATGCGCCGAACCAGCTGTCATCGACACAGGAACGGTTGGGTCAGCTTCTCGAAGAGCGTCGCGGGGTCGCTGCCGAATTGGGTGAGGTCAGCAAGAAGCTCGAAGGCCTCGATCTTCACGGGGTCCGGGAACGAGAAAGAGCGAGAGGGGAGATCGAGAAAAACTTGGGTCAACGACACCAGAGAATCGGCGATCTTGAGGCAACGATCAGGAATGCGGCATCGCGCATCGACAGCTTGGCCCAGGAAATCAAGGTGAAGGGAGCGAAGAACGAACGCACGCGCACGATCATGAGGAAGCGGCAACTCGCATTGGACGCTGCGATCCTTCTGAAGAGCCGCCTGGAGCGGTACGAGAGCCGGGCCAGAAGCGCGATCGAAGGCGAAATCAACGAGATCCTCGAACGCACCGCGCGACGCGACTACCAATTCAAGTTCGACGACGATTTTTCGATGGCTTTGACCCACTCCGACATCGATGGTCCGGTCCCCAAGAGCGGAGGCGAAAACCAGCTCATGAGCCTTGCCTTTACCGCCGCGCTTGTGCGGTTCTCGAAGGAACGCGTGGGAAATACGGACGAACTTCTTTCGCCGGGTACCGTGGCGCCGCTGGTCCTTGACGCACCGATCGGCCATCTGGACCAGTCCTACAGGGAGGCGACGGCGGAATTCATTCCCGAGATGGCGGGACAAGTTATCCTACTGCTGTCCAGCGCGCACATGTCCGCGGGAGTGTACGACGCGTTAAAGGCCCGGGTCGGCAAGGAATACGTGCTGATTTCCGAAAACAGGCGGGCGCGCGAGGGAAAGAGCAACGACCCCATTGCCTTGAACGGGCGCAACTACAACCAGTCGCTGTTCAATCAGGAGAGAAATCTCACGCGTGTGGAAGAGGTCGCTTAAAGATGCAGAACATTCGACGACTTGCCCGGCACGCAGAGATTTGCGAACTCCTTGCGAGGGCAACGCACCCGCACACGGGAAACTCGATTTTCGGAACGTTTCGAGAGCTGGCCTGTTTCGCAGCACTGCTCGGATTCGAACGAGACAGAAAGGTCGTGCTGGACGGACCGACCGAACTGCTCGTGGACGCCCGCATCTTCGAGAGAAACGACCAGGCGTTGGACGTGCTCTATCTCGTGGGATTGGCGGCGACGCGCGACAGGAACATCCTGAAAAACGACGACGCCAACTCGGATCGTCTGGTGTCGGAATTCGAGCGTTACGTGGCCGGCGGACTGGAGATTCTAAAGGAATGGCTGAACGATGATCCCGCGGACGAGAACGGCGACAGGGCTATTCTGAGCGGACTGCACAGGGCGGGCCTTCTCAAGGCGGAACCGCTGGCGGCAGACGTTATCAACCGGGTCGTCTTCTAGTCGCATGTTGAAGGACCTCAATCTCAAGGCGGTTTACCAATCCGACGAAGACGATCTTCTGCGAGACTTCTACATCCCGGCGCTCTCCCAGAGCGTTCAGTACGACAGGGCGGTCGGATTCTTCTCCGGCAGCATGTTGTCTTTTGCGGCGCAGGGAATATCAGCATTCGTCGCCGGCAACGGTAGAATGCGGCTAGTGGTGGGCGGCGAATTGGACGAGGAGGACGTGGCCGCAATCCAAAGCGGATACGACACCCGGATCCTCAGCGAGAAGATCGGCAGGCAACTGCTGCGGGTTCTCGACAATGTCGATGACGATCTTTTTCAGACCAGAATCGAGCTGTTGAGCTGGCTTGTCGCCGGCGGTCACCTCGACATCAAAGTCGCATTGAAGCGCAGGGGGATGTACCACGCAAAGGTTGGCATCATGAGGGATGCCAACGGCGACGGCGTTGTCTTTCAGGGATCGGCAAACGAGACAGTCTATGCTCTCCTGCCCGACTTTAATTTCGAGACGATGAACGTTTTTCCGACTTGGCGACCGGAACTCGCCGCACATTTCGAGCCGCACGTTGCGGGGTTCGAAAGGCTCTGGAAAAATCGAAGCCCCGGAACGGTTGTCATCGACTTTCCTGACGCCGTTCGCGAACGTTTCATACGCATCGCAAAGCGGTCGCGTGTTGCCGATACCGATACCGAGCGCGCGTTATGGGAAGAGGCGCTTCAACGATATATGCCTTCGCCGGCGCGTTCACAGCCCTCACTGCCCAAGACCTTGGGCGGCCGCCCCTTCGCCATCATGCCGCATCAAAGGCGGGCTCTGGAAGCGTGGCGGGCATCGGACTGCCAAGGCATCCTGGCCCTGGCGACGGGTGCGGGAAAGACAGTTACGGCGATCTACGCAGCCGTGCAATTTTTCAAGCAAACGAACCGCCTGTGCCTGATCGTCGCCGTCCCCTACCAGAGCCTGGCGGATCAGTGGGTCGAGAATCTTCGCATTTTCTCTATCCAGGCCTTCGCATGCTATGGCGGTACCGCCCGTTGGCGCGACGACGTAGCCCAGGCGCTACACCTCTTCGAACAGGGGGCAGCGCCGTTCATCTGTTTGGTTGTCGTGAACAAGACGCTTACCGGAGAGGTCTTTCAGCACCTACTGAAGAATATCCCCGGCGATCGAATGTTGTGGGTCGGCGACGAATGCCACCATCATGGCTCGGTATCTAATGCGGCTTCGCTTCCCGACCAGGCACAGCTCAGACTGGGGCTTTCGGCGACGCCCGATCATTATTTGAACGCCGAAGCAAACCTTCGATTGAACCGCTTTTATGGACGCGTCGTCGATACCTATGACCTCCGTCAGGCTCTCGAGGACGGCGTTCTCACCCCTTATCGATATCAGGTTGAGTTGGTCGACCTCACGGAGGACGAAACCGACCGATATCTGGAGTTGAGTGAGCGCATCGGCCGTCTAATCGGTCGATCTCCGGCGCGACTCGGCGAAGGAAATCCGGAACTCGACCGCCTCTTGTTCGAGCGAGCGCGAGTGCTCGGAGGTGCCTCCAACAAGATGAATGTCCTTGACCGGCTGTTACGGGGACAAGAGCCCACCGCTCACACGCTGTTCTATTGCAGCGACGCAAGCACCGACTCCGACGAAGACAATTCCGCGCCGCAAAGGCAGGTCGAAGCGGTGTCCCAGAGACTACACGACCTCGGATGGCGGGCATCGCGATTCACGGCGCGGGAAGCTACGTACGAGCGTCGAATGATCTTGGACGGCTTCCGTCTCGGGGACCTCGAAGCGATGGTCGCCATCCGTTGCTTGGACGAAGGTATCGACGTTCCCGCGTGCCAAAAGGCGTTCATACTAGCCAGCAGTCGAAATCCGCGCCAATTCATCCAGCGACGGGGACGAATACTCCGGCGCTCGCCCGGCAAACACTTCGCCGAAATCGTCGATCTGATGGTCAGAATTCCGGATGGCCTGGTCGAGAGGAGCGATGTCGAACGGGCGCTATTGGAGGAAGAGTTGAAGCGTGTTGCCGAATTCGCACGCTTGGCACGAAACAGCGGCGACGTGATTGAAACCCTGATGCCCCTTCTTGTTGAAAATGACCTAACACACTGTCTTGTCTAGATTATTTTCCTGGATTCTTGCCAAGCGTCCGCATCTCTATCACGCGACAATTGACTTCCATCGAACTTCCAAATGGGATAACTGAAAGTCCATTGGAGTGGTGATATGTCCGACAACAGCCTTGAGTTTACGGCGATTAGAGGCATCCAAGCGGCTAACGCCTATTACGTGATCATGGTCCCGCTCAAGGTCGTTCCGCGCCTTTTCCAGTTCGAGGATGAAGCGATGGGGGCAGCGGAGCGCGCTCAACGGGTTTTGAACCGAGCCCGTGTGCCAGCCATTGCCAGCTACATCACCAACAATCCGGGCGAATACATTCTGTCGTCGCTGTGTGCGTCGATTGACGGCGAGATCGAATTTCAACCTGCCGCACCGACTGGTGCGCTGCGTTCGGTCGGACGGCTTCGGATTTCCATGGACGCCACAATTCTGATCAATGACGGTCAGCACAGGCGCGCTGCCATCGAGGAGGCGCTTCGCGAGCGCCCCCTCCTGGGCGATGAAACGATTTCAGTTGTGGTTTTTGCCGACCGAGGACTTAAACGTTCGCAACAGATGTTCGCCGACTTGAACATCCACGCCGTGAGACCGACGAAATCGATCAAGCTTCTGTACGACCATCGGGATGCGTTGGCAGGCCTGACCCGCAGTGTCGTCAAGCAAATTCCGTTGTTTAGGGACTTCACCTGCCTCGATACAAGCAGCATCTCGAACCGCTCCATCAAGCTATTTACCTTGAGCAGCCTTCATCAGGCGACCGCCGAACTGGTGGGCAAGATGCATGGCGGCAAGGTCGATGAGGGAGATTTGGAAAAGGCTGTGGATTACTGGACCGAGATTATCCAAAACATGCCGGACTGGCAGCGAGTGGGCACGAGGCAAGTTGCAGCATGCGATCTGAGGCGCGACTATGTGCACGCTCATGGGGTCGCCGTCCAGGCGATCGCGACAGTGGTAGGACGAATGGCGTCGGATAGCCCCAAGGGATGGCGCCCCAAACTGCAAGGCCTTCGTGACATCGATTGGTCGCGATCGAACCGGCGCTTGTGGGATAACCGCGCCTTGGTGGCTGGCAAAGTGAACAAATCCAAGAACAACATCGTCCTCGTCGCCAACGTGATCTCGAAAGCGCTCGGAGTACCTCTGCCGCCCGAAGCGCAAAAAATCGAAGACCTTTACGCACCGGTGGCAGGTATCGAACTGGAAGCAGCGGACGCAACATGAATCCCATGATCAATAAGGCGGCAATCGAAGACCGCTCCAGGGAAATACGCGAGGTCTACCTAGCGGACGCCCGTCCGTGGGTTGTCGGTTATTCCGGGGGCAAGGACTCGACCTGTGTCCTTCAACTCGTCTGGACCGCGCTCTCGTCCCTGCCACCCGACCAGCGAACGAAGCCGGTCTATGTCATCAGTTCGGACACACTTGTAGAAACGCCCGTGATTGTTCGATACATCGACGTCACGCTGGCTAGAATTGAAAAGACCGCTCGGGACCAAGGTTTGCCGTTTCGAAGCCAGAAGGTGACTCCGACGGTCGAGAAGAGCTTTTGGGTCAATCTGATCGGGAAAGGCTATCCCGCGCCGTCGCGACGGTTCCGCTGGTGCACCGAACGGCTCAAGATCGAACCGGCGGACGCCTTCATCAAGAGCAAAGTCGCCGAATTCGGTGAAGTAGTGATGGTTCTCGGGGTTCGGTCGTCGGAGAGCGCCACTCGCGCTCAGGTCATGTCATTGCACCGGCTAAAGGGATCGGTACTCTCCAGGCATTCCTCGCTGCTGAATGCCTTCGTTTACGGACCGATCGAGGCATTTTCGACTGACGACGTCTGGTCCTATCTCCTACAGAACGCATCCCCTTGGGGGAACGACAATCGCGACTTGGTCGCGATGTACCGCAACGCCCAGGGCGAATGCCCAGTCGTCGTGGACAAGACCACTCCGAGCTGCGGAAACTCCCGGTTCGGATGCTGGGTGTGCACGGTCGTGGAGCGGGACCGTTCCATGGAAAACATGATCGATTCCGGAGAGGATTGGCTGGAGCCCCTTCTGGAATTCAGGGACATGCTTTCGGAAACCCAGGATCCGCAGAAGAAGAAAATCTATCGCGAATTCCGGCGACGTGGCGGCCACGTCTCGTTCATCGGGGACTCGGATCAACCCGTTCCCGGCCCGTACAGGATGGACTTTTGCAAGCTTCTGCTCGAACGCCTCCTGGACACCCAGGTTCGCGTTCAGAAGAGCGCTCCCCCGGGAGAAGACAGCCTTCTCATCCACGACGCCGAACTGCACGAGATACGCAGGATATGGCGGTCGGAGAGAGGCGACTGGGCCGATAGCGTTCCAAGCATTGTGAGAAAAGCGTTGGGGCGCGATCTCAACTGGGTCGTCGAGGATTCCGTATCGTTGGGTGCTGAAGATGCGCGACTGCTCGACGAGGTCTGCTCGGCTCGACAGGTCCCGACCGAACTCGTGGTTCGCCTGCTGGACATCGAGAAAGCCGCTCATGGTCTGAAACGCCGGCACGCTGTGCACACGCGGATCGAAGACGTATTCCGCCAGGAATGGCGCGATCTTGACGTGATCGTCGCGGAGCGGATAGCCGCCAAAGGGTCGTCCAGGGCCGACGCCGAAGCGGCAATTGTTGGACAGGTGGAACTGGATATCGAAAGCGGAGAGATTTCATGATCCTCCGCAAGATCAGGCTCGAGGATTTCGGGCTATATGCCGGAAGTGCGGAGATCGACCTTGTTCCTCGCACCGTGAAGGGACGCCAAAATCCGATCGTCCTGATCGGGGGTAAGAACGGAGCCGGAAAGACTACAGTCCTCGAAGCGGTCCGCCTGGCGCTCTACGGCCGACGGGCGCTCGGCACCAGGGTTGGGCTGTCGGAATATGAAAACCATCTGCGCGAGCGCATCAATCGCGACTCGACGTCGGCACGGGCAGCCGTCGAACTCGAATTCGATTACTCGGAGGCGGGCTTCGTCCATCGCTATCGAGTTAGGCGCGAATGGGAAGTTCGCGGCAAGGCGGTAGCCGAAGAGCTGTCGCTGGAAAAGGATGGGAGCATCGTGACGGCGGTGCCGCGCGACGAATGGCATATGTTCCTTCAGGAGCTCATTCCTCCCGGCGTCTCTCAATTGTTCTTTTTCGACGGAGAGAAGATACAGCAGATCGCCAGCGACGACGACAACGAGCAGATGGCCGACGCAGTCCGAAGCCTGCTTGGCATCGAACTTGTAGGCCGATTGCGCACCGACATCGCGCTGTTCATCGGACGCCATGAAGGCGGCGCCGGCGACGGCGTCGCCGCGAAGGTGAACGATGTTGTCATGCAACTGAACACCAACGCCAAACGGATCGACGAACTGAATGGCGAGGTCGCGGAATTGATGTCTTTCCGCGACTCGCAGGCAAGAGTGGCCGAGCGGATCCGACGGCGTTTCGTCGCCGAAGGCGGCGAAGAGGCTATGGCTCGCAACAGCATCGAGAGCGAACGGGAAAGCGTAAAGAAGGAAATATCCCGGGGCGAGCACGAACTGAAGGAGCTCGCGAACGGTCTGCTTCCTTTTGCGATGGCGCCGAAGTTGATCGCTGGTTTCAAAAACGCGCTTCTCGCCGAGAACTCGTCGAGCGTCGCACCGTCGGTCGCCGCCTTGCGTGCCGCAATTTCGTCGTGGAAGAGGAACGAAACGCCCGACCGTGAAGCGCGTTGGACCGATAAGCATTGGTCGGATCTCCGACGCTTCGTTCAACAGCAGGCGCGCACGCCTTCGGGCTCGAAATCCGCAGTAGCGTTTGCCGGCCTCGGAGATGGGACGGCCGCTTTGGCGAGATTGAACGAAATCGAAGGCGTCGTTCGCCCGCGCGCGGAAACGCTGCTCCGAAGACTCGAGAGCCTTGCGAGGCGCGAGCGCGAACTGGAAAAGAAGCTGGCGCGCGCCGACAACGCCGCAGCGGGCGCCATGCTGGACGAGCTTCGGCTTGCCGACCAGAAATTGGGCACCACGGAAGCCACATTGAAGACACGCCAGGCCGAACTCGACCTCGTTCGGGGGCAACGCGTCACCATGGAACGCGAGCGCGTGCGCATGCTGGAGGAGCAGAGCGCGGCTGCGAACGCTTCCGACCGGGTGGACTTGGCGGGCCGAACGGCTCAGGTGCTGGCGGACTATGAACATCGCCTTCTCGAGCACAAGCTAGTTCAGCTCAAATCGGAGTTCGTGCGGTGTTTCGGATACCTCGCGAGGAAGCCCGGTCTCATCGGCGACATCCGTATCGATCCGGTGACGTTCCGAACCACCCTCCTCGACCAGGACGGAAATGAGGTCAGGAAAGACGAATTATCGGCCGGGGAAAAACAAGTCTACGCGATCGCGATGCTCTGGGCCCTGGCACGTACCAGCGGTAGGCCGCTGCCCATGATCATCGATACTCCCCTTGCGAGATTGGATTCAGAGCACCGCGCAAACCTGATGGAGCGGTATTTTCCGGCGGCATCGCACCAGGTCATCATGCTGTCGACAGATACGGAGGTCGACGCAACTCAGATCGAGAGGCTGCGGCCGAGCATATCTCATTCTTACAGGCTTGATTACGATCCGGTATCTCGTCGAACCTCCGTTTGTCGCGGTTACTTCGAGGTTCCAGAGGTTCGGGAGGATGCACGTGCACTACAGCAAGCTTAAGATCTCCGCCGACGCCAGCAGCAGGCTGAGAGCGTTGAGACAGCGTACGGGCGTTACGCCTAACTTGCTATGCCGAATGGCGCTGCTGACTTCGTTGGAGGAAGGACCGCTGCTCGGGACCCCGGCACCGGATGAGACCGGCGCCGAATTCAACGCTTACACCCTCACCGGCGAATACGGAGCACTGATCGGTGCGCTCACCCGCTGGGTGGAAGGCCGCTCTTCGGAGGAGGAAGCCAGAGATCTATCGAACGACGAACTTATCGATCTGGTTCGGAGTCACATTCACCGGGGCGTACGGACGCTTTCCGTGCGGGCCAAATCGCCATCCGATATTCTTCGGCTGGTACCCAAGCATTCGTGAAGGGAACCGGGATGTCGGAGCGGGTATATCTCGACCACAATGCGACTACGCCGATCGATCCGGCAGTGCTCGCGGCGATGGACCCGTACCTGCGAACCTTCTACGGTAATCCCTCCAGCGTCGAGCATGAGGACGGTCATCTCGCGGCGGCCGCCGTCGAGCTCGCGCGCGAGCAGACCGCGGAATGCATCGGCGCGCGACCGAACGAGATCGTTTTTACCGGTAGCTGTACCGAGGCGGACAACTTGGCGATCATTGGAGTCGCGAAGGCTTATCCGGAGAAAAAACACATAATCACGACGTCCATCGAACATCCAGCCGTTATTGAATCCGCACGCTCGTTGGAAACCGAAGGATGGCGCGTGACCTACCTTCCGGTTGATGAATATGGATTGATCGACCCCTCGGAACTTGAGCGTTCGATCACCGATGACACTTCCCTGGTATCGGTTATGGCGGCCAACAACGAGGTAGGCACGCTACAACCGCTCGAAAAGATCGGTGCGATCTGCTCGCAACGGGGAGTGCTTTTTCACTCCGACCTAGCCCAGACGATCGCTTACGTTCCGGTCGATGTCGAAAGGGCCGGTATCCATCTGGCTAGCCTGTCAGCCCACAAGACGTATGGCCCAAAAGGGGTTGGAGCGCTCTATGTGAGATCTCGAAAGCCGCGGGCAAGAATAAAGCCGATAATCGTGGGTGGAGGCCAGGAACGCTCGTTGCGCCCGGGCACGCTCAACACCGCGGGCGTCGTCGGCATGGGCGAGGCTTTCGCACGGGCCCGTCGATTGGCTGCCAAGGACGCGATTCGCCTTTCGCAGATGTGCGGCGAGTTCCGGACCAAGCTTCTTGCGGAAATTCCGGCGGCGAAGTTAAATGGACATCCCGACAGAAGACTCCCTAATAATCTTTCCTTCTCTATCGAAGGCATCGAGCCGCTTGCGCTGATGCGCAGGCTACGCGATCGCTTGAGCTTCTCCGCATCGAGTGCCTGCGCCACCGACAAGGTCACAACCTCGCATGTTTTGAAGGCTATGTTCGGCGAGAGTTTGCGTGCGAGAGGTGCCTTTCGCCTCGCGCCGGGTCGGTTCACGACCAAACATCAATTCGAGGCGGCTCTCGGCCACTTAATCGCCGAGATCCGGCTCTTGAGCGATCTCTCGCGCCCAGCTGCGTAGGCCGCCATTTTTCGAGTGGCAATCGCTGCTTAATCGGATGTTCGTGAGCCGATCTAGCGACAGGATCGTTTCGGAGGACGAATTCGGGGATACTAAACCGCAGGGCGCCCGTTTCGACAACTCGATGCCCAATATCATTACCCTCAGCCGCAATACGTCGTTCAATCGGAGTGTCTAGCAGCGACAAAATTGTATCTGTTGTCAGTTCGCCCTCGGTTACGAAGTGATGGCTGTGGACGACTTCTTTAGTGCGGGCATCTATATAGTCACCTTGGACCCTTGCGTAATCGCCTTGCGTCCTGTTTCACCTATTACTGGCACTCCGTCGAAACGCCAGCCATCGAAGTGGTCGGCATTGGTTAGCACGACCGGTTGGATAAGCTTCACGCTCTGGACAACAGCCTTGCTCGCAATCGAACTAAGTATCTCGGGGCGGCCTCTAAGAAAGTCTGCCGCGGCGTTGCCTAATGATCAATTAGTTGAAGTGAAGCGCGGAGTAGAGAACAAGACCCGAGTTGCGAAAGCGAGCACGTGAAGAGCTTGTAGACAACGCAAACTGGCCACAACCATCGCTTGCAGCGGCTGCGCTTTCGCACCAGAATAAGCTTTAAAGTATTGCGGGAGGAAGACTTGGAAGAGGACGCAACGGGCGTCGCGCAAAGCGAATGGTCCCAATTGTTCAAGGAGCTTCGCAAGCGAACCATTGAGCCTCTTCAGAGTGTCTCGTTCGTTGTCTACGCGATCGTCGGCACCGCAATTCTTGGTGGTCTCGGCATCTGGGTAGAAGTGACGAAGATTATTCTTGCGGATGGCGCCATCGATCTGACCAATCTGTTGACGGCGATGACGACGTTCTTCATGGCGCTTGTCGGTACGGCCGCGTACCAGATGAATTTCGCGGCCGTCGAAAGGAAAGACAAGCCCATGATCGCGTTCGCTTGGATCATGTTCTTCATCTTTTTTATCGCGGCCATCTTCCTGTCCCTCTTTGGTACCCGGCAAACGGCCTACTGCATTGTCGCTGGAGTCTTCTCATCGGTTGGCGCCATTTGGTTCTGGTGGATCACCAATGGCGGCGACCGGCTTTGGCAGAAAATTGAACCGGATGCCCCAGCGGGCGGCGCGCTTGACCGCAACATCCGAGGCGACCTTGAAGGATTTACAGTGAAATGATCACCTATCCTTTCGAAGCGCCTGTCATTCCGGTCGTTCAGCCGCTGGGCAAATTTTACGTAACGGTTCTGCCGGCCAAACTGTTGCTCGAAGTCGCGGCAAGCGATCGCATCCATGCGACGCTGAATCCCGAAGGGAGCGGCTATACACTTCATGGGACGCAACGCGTGATTCAGGATCCGCGCCTGACCCAGATCGCTGATTACATCGACCGGGGTGACTCCTCGTTTCCAAATTCAATCATCCTAGCCGCAAACTACATCCGGGATGTTGGCCTCGACAAAGACGAGGTCGAAGCCATGGAAGAGGAAGAAGCCACGGAAAAGGAAAAGGCTGCCGACCCGGCCGCATCGAAAGCCACGGAGGCCTGGACGATCGTAGCCAAGGATGGGCAGGAGTTCTTGCACATCCCAACGAACAAGCCCCTTGCCGCCATTATCGATGGTCAGCACCGCCTTTTTGCGTTTGCAAAGACAGGCGACAAGTCGCGGCTTGAAATGGGACTCATCTGCTCGGTGTTTCTCGATCTGCCAAAGCCCTTTCAAGCGCAACTCTTTGCAACGATCAACTCGACGCAGAAGCCCGTTGACCGAAGCCTTACCTACGAGCTGTTCGGCTACAACGTGTCCGATGAAGCCGAGCAGTTTTGGACGCCGGACAAGCTTGCCGTCTTCTTGACGCGCAAGCTGACGACAGAGGCGGGCTCGCCCCTTCGAGGGCGAATATCGGTCGCGCCTAAGCGGGACTCGGCTTTGGACGCGATCACACAAAAGTCGAGCTGGAAGGTGTCGACGGCCGTTGTCGTGGACGGAATCTTGCGCCTGATTTCATCCAATCCTAAGCGTGACTCCAACGAGATGAACACGGGCGACAAGACGCGCAAGGCGCTGATGACAGGTCCCGGCGCGCGCGATAAGTCGGTGCTGCGTCAGGTGTTTGTCGACGGCAACGACGCGCTAATTTACGCCATTGTGACTAATTTTCTGACGGCGTGCGACGATTTGTTTTGGAGGGGCGCTGCGACGGACTCGTACATTTTGAAAACGGTAGGCGTGCAAGCGCTCTTTGACGTGCTTCGAAAGATTTGCCCTGATGCCGTCGCCAAAAAGGATATTCGCGCCGCGTACTTCACTGGACGCTTGAGCAAGGCTGCGAAAATCAACTTCGCCAAGACCGAGTATCAGGTGCCGGCGGGTTCGGGCCGATCACTGATCAGGAAAACGATCGAAGAAAACCTGTTGCCTTAAGAGTATCTCATGCAGACGCCCGATCTGTTCCTGCGAAGGCGGCTTCGCTCCCATTATCGAAGCAAATGCAGAAAGGCTAAGGCTTATGAGTTGATCGCCTAAAATGGAGGGCAAGACCATGATCAACCTCGACAGCTTGGATGAAGATCACGCATCGCTGCCGAGGGGCGAAACGAGAGCGAGCTAGGTGTGGGCTTTCAGGAGGTTGTCCGTCTGGTCCGAGCCGAAGAAGCTGAGGTTGCGAAGCTTGGTAGCGCTCCGAATTTCAGGGGCCCCAGCCGGGACTGCTCCGCACTTTCAGTCGTCGGGGTCATTCTCATGGGCTTGCCTTGGCGGCGTAGTGGCCCCATGCCCGACAACACGAAAGGACGGCATAGGATTAGCCTAGTAGCTGCAGGAGCGTCGAAGACGCGGGACCGACTCCCTCCGGCGAAGAATTCTTCGGATTGCATTTCCCCAACTTGTTCGATCAATAGGCAATACGTTGAGGTGGGCACGCAGGATGCAAGTCTTCATCGACGAAAGCGGCACCTTTACCGCCTACCAGGCGGGCTCAATCAGCGTTGTGGGAGCGCTGGCGATACCCGATGGAAACATGCCTCGGCTGAGGAAAAAGTATGCGCGTATCCGCAAGAGCCTGTCGACGGACGGTGACGAAGTAAAAGGCCGCGACTTGAACGCGGCTCAGATCAATTGGGTCGTTCGATTGATAAAGGACCGCGACGCGATCTTCGAGGTGACGGCCCTCGATCTTGCGCTTCATACGGCAGCTGGCGTCGCGACTTATCAGCAGCAGCTCGCGGCGGAAATGCAGGCACTGCTCCCGCAAATGCCCTACGCCATCCGCGAGCGGGTCGCCGCAGCCTCGAACTACATTCTTCAAATTCCCGCTCAGCTGTTTCTACAGGCCCTTGTGACCTTCGACCTCATGCATCGCGTGATAGGCCACACCACATTGTTCTTTTCGCAGCGAAAGCCAGAGACGCTCGGAGAATTAAACTGGGTCATTGACGGAAAGAACCCTCAGAAAGTCACCAACTGGGAGAACTGGCTGGAGTTCTATGCAAGGGGAGCGCTGGCTAGTCTGTCCGCGCGCCATCCGGCGCCGCGACCCAATCCAAAAGAAGGCTCGTTGCTGAACTTCACTTTCTTCAACAAAGCCCACACCGGCAAAATAGGCGACATGGAGGGCGTCGATCCTGCGCTATTGCTCAGGCACTTCCGGTTCTCTTCGGACATCGACATGGGGTTGGAGCTTGTCGACATACTTAGCAATGCCATCCGCCGAACGCTTCGCGGGGGACTAGACCGCGTCGGATGGATCAACGTCCACAGGCTTATGATTGATCGCAACGAGACCTACATCAAGTTTCCAATCTTCCAGGGCGGCCCCGACGTTGTACAGAACGCTGCATACGGAGCGATCGTAAATGAAGGTTTCCGCAACGGCGGCCGTCCAATGTTTACCCGTCGCAATCAGTTCCTTCTCGACTGACCACGCTCTCGTAACCTGGCGAACGACCCGCGCGAACGATCGTCACCGGAGTACCGAGACAGACGCACGGACTCTTGACATCATCCGGATTATGACCGCGCCGCACGAAACAGATCGGGCAAATATGTCCACAATCGAGGGTCTCGGCAAAAAGTCGTGCGTGCTTCATTCGCGCGACTCTTGGCAAGCCCCTCCTGCCGCTGCCGTGGTAGCTATGCGGTAGCTAGCAGCTGCATCCTTTTCACCGATGGTAGCAGAATTATTGATTCTGTTGGTACAGTTGGGTGGGCTCGAACCACCGACCTCCTGTTCCACAGAACGAAGGTCAAGAATCAACAGCACCAGTTTCGCACCAGAAACAGCGCGAACGAAACGCGACGAACGCGATCGAACCCAACGAAAACGCAGCAAATTCAACGAAGGCGATCGATAGTCTGCCGCTCATAACGGTCTGGTTGCATGTTCGAATCCGCTGACCGAGCAGTGGAATTTGCGCTCCCATGACGTGAGGGTTGGCTCGCCGCACCAGTTACGCATCTATCTTGAATCCCCGAAGGCGGCGGACAAATGTCCGCCGGGGCATCCTGTTCGTACTCCAAATAAGCCGAATTCCCTACGCGCGGTGAGGAATGCTTCTCGCCTGTAGCTTTATCTGTTCATTTTGCTTCGCCGCTCAAAAAGCCAAGAGTGGCGAGGCATTATATTTGCGTCCCCAGAGCATGCAGCCACCCTATTCTTCGACCGAGGTCGCGACAGCGATTGGCGTCTCTCTAGATACGTTCTATCGAACGCGCCACCTCAGGCACGAGCGCGATGGCTTGCCTTCGCCGATCAGCGAGCGAGGACCGCTGAAATGGGAACGCACCGGCTTTGATGCTTGGCTTACGCGATACCATCCTATGCGCCCAAAGACGATTGCTAATGACGCATTCGCGCCACCGCCGGCAGCAAGCGACGAGGAACACCGCGAGCGTCTGCGCAGAGCCTACGGCCAGCACGGCGCTTGACAGACTAAATCGCGCTAGATTCCAATGGGTGCCATCTCTTACCGGCACTGAGGCTTTCTATGGCCGATCCCAAGTTTCCCCATGTGAAGTGGCGCGATGGCCGTCCTCGCTCGTCGCACGGCGCTTATGCCAGGGCACTCGGCTTTGTCGATGCCGACTTGCGCCATCCGCCGTACGATGAAAAAGGACGTCCGGTCGGTGCGTGGTTCAATCTCCAAGAAGCCTCAGACTTTTCAGACAAACGAAAGTCGGAAATCGAAGCGGCTCGCCGTGCCGGCAAGCTGCCGAAGAAAATTACGATCCGGAAGCGTTCTACGATCGAAGATCTTCTGGACGATTGGAGCAAGTCGGTTGAGTTCAAGGCGTTGTCGTCCGCCTCGCAATCTTCCTATCGCAAATGTATCTCCGCTATCTTGTACCGACCGCAATCACGCGAATCCGCAGCAAAGATGCGTGCCGAAATCCGTGCCGCCAAGCTGCTCGGCGTAGCCGAGCCCGCACGAGAACTCGAGGCGATCGCGACCGCCACTCCGACATCAATCGGCAAACCGGAGTTCCGCGCCTTCTATAACTATGCGAAATCGGCTCGCGGCCATCATATGGCGCTCTCGATGATAGCCACGCTCTCAGCAGCATTCAGTTGGGGACAGGAAAGCGTCTTGTGGCGTCTCGGACCCAACCCGCGAGAAGGCATGGAGTTCGATCATCCAGAGGGACGCATCGTACAGGTTTCGATGGCCGAATTTTCCGCGTGGGTCGCAGCGGCCGATGCGATCGAACGGCCTTCGGTCGGGGACAGCTTCCATCTGGCGTTGTTCACTGGGCAACGCCAGACTGACCGTCTAATTATGCGCAATGAGAGCGACGTCGAGGGCCGGCACGCGTTCCGGCAGAGCAAGACTGGTGAGCTTGTCGACATCAAGGAGGCGCCACAACTCAGCGCACGACTAAATGCCTCGCGTGCACGAATAAAGGAACTCAAGCTTCGGCTTCAGCTGGATAAGGTGCCACCCGAGCTCGTGGTCAACGAGGACAATGGTGAGCCTTATGACGAGAGTACCTATCGCCATTGGGTGTCGACGGCACGGGCCGTCGCTATCTTCGGCTTTCTCGCGCGCGACAACGCGCGCCAGGCAATTGTCCGTGCAGAGCGACTGAACGCCGAACTGATTAAAAACGTCGACAAGCTGTTCGCCCCCTTTCCTCTCGATGAGGAGAGTAAGGCGCAGCGCGCTCGAGCGGTCGATCAGCGCAAGGGCGCATTATCGGAGTGGCTGGACGCGCAGACCACACGCGACAGCAATGGCCATGAGACAGCCTGGCGTCTAAAGCCTTGCGCCGCGCTGATGTTCGTCAACGGCGCCGGCGAACTCGACCAAAAGCACGACCAAGACCTACGTGATACCTGCGTCATGCTTCTCGATCGGGCTGGCTGCGACTTGCTGACGATCTGCGACATCACTGGGCATTCATACCGAAGCGCGCAGACCATCGTGAAGCACTACCGCGCCCGCAATGCGGCTCGCGCCGATTCCGGTATCGACAGGCTTGAATTGCAGGTGCGGAAGGAAGGCATGAAGAGCTGAACGCAGACCCGGTGGGTCTCGTGCTACAGTGGTGGATGGGCTTCGGTCCCAATTATCCGACTCGTCGCACGGCGTGCGACGTACGACCATTAAAAGCGTCGCACGAGACCCGGTTTGTTCTGCCTAGGAATTTAAAAAAGCCCTTGCGGGCCAATGTCTTAGGGTGGTGGGCGCACCAGGGCTCGAACCTGGGACCCGCTGATTAAGAGTCAGCCCGGGGTTGAGAATAATCAATCACTTACTGGTCGCACCACTGGGCTTATCCGACCGAAAGTGGGCATTCGTCGCACGATCATAGTCATCGCACTGCCTGAGAATTGAACAGGTTATTGAAAGCCACTCGTTCTTGCCGAAGCTCAGCGATTACGCAGATAGTCCAGTTCGCGCTCGCCACTGGGATGAGGCGAGGCGAAATCGCCAATATGCAGTGGAAGGACGCCGTGACGCATGACCAAGCAAAGTCGATTGCGTGACCTAGACTTTCGTTCTCTTGTCTTTATCAAACCGAACATACTCTGGATCAAGTAGGTCCAGCAGATCGATTAAAGCGTGATCCAAAGCAGCTAACCGCGATTCTCCTGCCTCAAGATTTTGCTCGAGGGACGATACATCCTTGCGAAGTCCATCGATGAAGGGATACGCGCCGCTGTCAACGCGCTTGAGGAACGTGCCATATCCTACGCATTGCGGCCCTTTAGCGCCCTCTTCAATCAGAGCTTCACCAACTGCTCGCTGCTCACCGGAAAACAGACGAAACGGCTTCTTGTATTGATCCGTGCCGAAGAGGCCAGAGATTTGATCTTGCAGCTTTGTTAGCTTCCGCGTTCTTTCCGTGCTGCCCAAATCGATGAATTGAATTTCCCGGCGTGTCAGTTCGGTCCAGCAAAGATACTGTCCAACTAGAAACGCAGTATTGTTGATCACGTATGTCTTCTCCCGCTCATCGCCCTTCGCGACAAACGCGCCAATCATGTTTTGCCTTAAGATGTTCTGGATTCTACTTTGAAGGTCATAAGCTGCCCGCGCCAGCGGCTCCCGAAACCCGGAAAGCTCCTTCTCTCTTTGAGACTCGATCTTCAATTCTTCAACTTGATTGCTAGTGATAGCAGTGATTACCACTGCTCCGATGGAAGCCGCCGCAGCGACAATTGCAACAACGATCTCAGTTTTCATCCCTCCCCCTCCTCATCGCACGCCGTTCGCGTTGCAGATACAATCTTGCGATGATACAACTCGGATGGCAAGTAGCGTCCAAATAGATTCGCGGGGCCGACTGCAAGCCGGGCGCGTTCGCTTGCCTACAGAGCCTTGCTTGGAATCCTAGGCGTGCCCGTTTCAAAAGCTGTTCCCCCCGATCACGTCGTGACAGTTCACGCGATCGGCGGCGAGCTCGAAATGGTCCTCGAGACCACGTCGCAGAGCAGACAGTGCTGGTTTCCAGTGACGACCTGCCGTCCGGTGAGGGGGCGCCTCATAGGGCCACCTTCAATCATCAGGTTGCCAGCTCGTGCACTGCTTCTCGGCCAGCTGTTGCCGTTGAGCCCCGCGCTTGACTTGGTTAGGATCGCGCCTCTTGATTACCTCGCCGATGGTGACCGACTACGACGAGATCCCTATGGCAACATTGTAAAGCGGTAAGGACCAATGGAGCCGGGGAGTTCGCTTTCGGCATCCCCTACCTCGGGGTCGACTTATGGTCATCGCCCTTCCAGATCGTGATGCTACTCGGGCGTATTGACCGGTTGCGATGCCGGAGCGCTCGCATGGCTCGCAAGCAACGAAGGACCCAACTCGCAGCCTCCTGGATCACGACCGAGTACCAAACCTGCATCGAGCATTGTCGGATCGGGTCTCACCAGCTTCGCGGTGCTCACGCCCGCATTCGGATCAACTGCCATTTTGTAGTCTCGTTCAAGCAGCTCTCGCAGGCGCTCGATGCGAGCGAACCGGAATGGATGGACCAGTTTGATCATCGGGCTAGGCCCCTCGGGTCGAAGCGAACAATCGGATGATGAAAATGAAGAGCGAGCGAGGGGTGACGCTCATGAGTCGAGCTGTCGGTTCTCCGCCGAATGCCAGTCCGCGCCGTGGAGGCGGATCATCTCCCGACGGGACCGCTCGATGAAGATGCGCTCAACGCAAAAGCCGGCTGTAACTGAAGCCGCCAGCGCAAGGCCGCAGGCCATATAGTCGTTCATGAAATTCCAAAACATGTTGCAGCCGGCAACTCCTACAAAAGTAAGTGCCATGACCATATTGCGAAATATCTTAACCATGCTGCCCCCAGTCAGTCGGCGAAGAACATTTAGCATTGCAACCAAGGCGATTGGCAGCGTTTGACCCTTGTGATGCGCTGTCTTTCTGCTCGATCAGCCTGGGTCCGGCCGCGCTGTCGACCGCCATGGGGGCTCGCTCTTCCCACTTAAGAGGGCACCCGCGAACGGGGCAGTGACAGCGACGACGGCATACTTCATCACGGCGGGCCCCTTTCCCGAATGCCCCCGGCGAGGAGCTCCGCATCCCTTTGCGCGAAGGATGGACGCCGCACGGCGTGCGCCGTTGTGGCGTGGAGAAGATGGGCCACCAAGCTCGCAATCATTCCGCTAATCGTTTCGTCAGACACCTTTTGATTAGCAATTTGCCGCCGATGCGGGAGGATTGCCACGCAAGTCATGCAATCTAGACGTTCCGCCTATTCCACGTCCGGGCGGTCCTCAGTTACTTTGCCGGCGTGGGTTGGGGGATCCCGCCTATGCCGCAGGGGTCTGTCTACGTACTCGTTTCACCAAATAGCGATTACATAAAAATCGGCCGCACCGAACGGCCCATCGCTGAACGCCTTCGAGGAATAAATGGCGGTGAGGCGTACGCTCCCCATGGTCCGTGGGAATTGTCAGATTTCGTGCACGTCACGGACTGCACCGCAGTAGAGAGCGCGCTTCACCGTCACTTTCATACCCGAAACGTGGAAGTCGAAGGGACGCGGGAGCTATTCAGCGTGGCTCCGCACGAGGCTAGAGAACAATTGCGCTCGATTAGCGAACTGCTTCGCGCCTATCACGAGAGGACGGATCAGCTCTTCCACAATCCTGAAGTCAGCCTGTTTCTTTTTCGCTTATTCCAGCTTTCGGGATTGTACGGCAACCTCGACATTCAGGGCGCGTGGACCTTAAGCGTTCTCCCGCAGACCAACGGAGGGCGTTGGTTCACATTAAACATCGGGTCTCACGAAGTCGCTTTCAGCACTCGAACACCTGCGGACGGAAAGTTCTCGCACTACCTCGTGCTTGACCGTCTCATTTTGGAGTATCCCAAAACGATCATGTGGCTCGGCCAACGTGCTGGGGATGTTCAACCGGCCGACTACAAAGCTGCTGAACGTGTAGTAAGTCTGAGTTTCGACGAGGATTTCGCAAAGGCCGGACGCATCTTCGCCCTCGACGGAGTTCGGCGCCATGGTCGCTTATTGGGCTGATGCTCTGGCCGATCTTCGCGAGAGGAATGCAAAGAGCGTCTACGCAAGGTATCATTCCTACGATGCGGTGTCGCAGTTGCTCGAATATAAAAGAGCAAGAGACAAGGTGGTGGTAGGCGAGCGATGAAGAGATCCGTCAAGGACGGGAGCGCCTTGGGTGGGGGCCCGCCAGCAGCCAGCCCCGGCGGCGCCTCGCTCAGCCCGATTGGCTGTTAGGGTACTTTGTCCTGCCTCAGCCGGTTGGATCAATTGCTCGGCGATGTACTTCCGGCTCTCATGATCGCCACCGTGCGGAAGCTCGGCACGCACTTGCTCTAGGACCGTCCATGTTTGCCTAGCCTGCGGTGAGACCATGAGCTTCCGAAAATCGATCTACGAACCATTGCATCAGCGGTTGTTGAGGCGAGCACGGATAAATCTTTCGGCTGACCTTCTCCGAAATGGAAGAGATACTTTGGAGAAAGCTTCCGGCAGCGGCACACAAATTCACGGCGTGGTGGAGCAACGAAAGCTCCATGAAGCCTGGGCACACCCAAGCAAGGGCTTGGATGAACGCGGGCTTTCGGGCGCATGCTCCGATTAAAGTCGCGTAGTCGAACTCCGCCGGGTTTGATCAGAGATGCCCGGTTTAGCGCTTGTCGAAGGCCTTCGCACGCTGGAACAACACGGTTTGAAGTCCGGTGATGATCAACTTGTTCAACGTCTCACAATCGTTCGGCGACAGGTGGGGAAGCTGGCGCGAAGTCTTCCACTGCTCAATGGCGGCGGTGACAGCGGCGCGCAATTCGTCATCAGTCGGGCTGGTCATCGGTCGACCTCAATGCGATCGTTTACAGCTTGGTGCCTTTTGAAGCGGATGCAATTGAACCTTCGATGTATCGGTTGAGGGTTACTTCAGCACGGGCGAACGGACGATGCGATCGGATCGCTACCTTAGTTCCGCTGCGGATGTGATCCTGCGACCTTAGAGATCGATCACCATCGCTCGATCACTCTAGTAACTGAGCAAAGAATTTCCCACTCGTCCTACTCGCTCGCCCCCGCTGTTTTTGAAAGCGCTGCAAGCGAGCGTAGACCGCTTGGCGGGTGCGGCCTAGCCGTTCGCCGACCTCCTCAGCTGTGGCACCTGCGCCAAACAGCGAGAGCAATTCCGCCTCTTCGTCCGGCAACCACGGACGCGTCGATGTGCGATCGTTCGTCATTCGCGGTGCCTGCCTTGCCTAAATGCGCGGCTCTCCTGGCCGCCGCGGCGGGTCGGGAAAGCGAGCTGGCCGCTCTGAGCGCGGCGACGCCGGCAAGCGACTGGATTCAGGCGCGCGATTACCGCACGTCATCCACGCTGCTAGACGAGCGTAGCTTCGCCTGAGAGCCGGAACGAACCAAGCAGATGCGTCCTCGTGATCCATGCCGTAGAACAATATCCATGAACCATTTAGAAAAGATTGCCGGCTGTTCCCGATCCGTAACTGATCGTAAACGATGCGATGGCAACAAACGGCCATGGAAACCGAACGCCCGCTTGAAACGATACGTCAAGACATCGGTCGGCAGGAAAAGCGCAGGCCGATTTTTAATCAGTATCACCGGCAATTGCTCGATCCTCTTCGTGACCGCGATTGGGTGTCTTCTTCGAAGCTTCCCGACCACCCCGGAACAACGCTCGCTCTTTTACGAAACGGATGGATGGAGCGACGCTCAACGGACGAAGGCGTCGAATATCGTATGACCGAAGCCGGTCTGGCAGAACTTAGCCGACCCCGATAACCCGCAAACCGGTGGGAAACGACGAACGTGTCAAAGGCCATGGAATTGATCGTCGCTGGCTACGTGAAGGTGCGGGACCGACGTGCTCTAGTCGACTTGCTGGCGCATCGGCGCAAGGTGCTCGCCCAGCTGGAAGCCGTGTCGGGCATCAACCCAGAAAACGCAGTAAGAGCAATCCAAGAGGAATTGGCGGTGATCGAAGCCGGCCTCGAAGCACTTAAACCTCCGCCCGGTTCGCTGCCTGAGAACGAGTGGAACTAGCGATGCGCGTTAACAAGATCAATTGGGACAAAATCGGCCGGGTGACGGAGCCGGGTCGATATAAGTGCTTTTTCGGATATCTGAACGTCACTTCAGAGGACATTGAGGTGTGGACGCGCTACCCCGATGCGACGTTCACTTTGATCCCGCGGCCGATGACTGAGCAATCGGTGGGTGAAGATTACCGTCTAGGCGCGTTCGACATCGGCAATCCTGAACAGTAGGACGGTCCGCCGTCGTCGCCCTGCGGCACAGCCCCGACGGGCGTTGTCTCCAAGAGGATGTCGACCCGCGCTATCTCACGGGTCGTGAACGGACCGGTAGCGGTCAAGAGCCCGAAGCATTTGGCGAGGCTCGCGCAGTCACAGCTCACGATGCATCTCGAAGTTTCGCAGCTGTTGCTCAGTCAGCAATTCCGACGCAGGCCCTGACGTTCCATCTTGGGCATTCACCGGCAAGTACATTCCGGTACCGGTTCTCGGTTCCCGAATTAACTTCCTGCGAGAAGATCAAGCTTAACTTGAAGATTTGATTGCAGCGGCGCATCGGAGGGTTAGCTTCGTGCACCGGACATTGCCCCCGTCCGGGTCCGCCCGGGCGAAGCCGTTGCGCCATCATATTCGGCGTGGCGGCTTCGTTTGCCCGGCTACGCGCGCGAGTGTGATTTTGAAGAGGCCGTCAAAACACGAAACGCTCAACCTCGTAGAGATGCGTCGACAGATTATCGCTCTGCGAACCCGGCACTCTGACAACGCCCGCGTCACGCATCTGTTGAACCGGTTGCTGATCAAGACTGCATATCTCACCGAAGCAGAGAGCGCCGCTCAGGCGAAGCGGCTGTGGGACGCATTCACTGAAACGATGGCAGATGTCGAGAAGATCATCACAAAGGGCGACCAGACGCCATCGAGTAAGGCTAACAAGTAGATCCGATTGCGTTAGGCGAGCGCGGCGTTGATGCTACCCGTCGTCGCGGAGGTGGTTATGTCTCGCGTAACCGCCGCCTTCGCGGCAAGGGGCCGCCGCCGTCACAAGCGGCGGCCCCGCCCGTAAGCGGCCTAGTAAGCACGCCGCACTACTCGGGGCAGGGAGGGCAGTCTCGGAGAAAACCGGTGGGCGAGCGCGAGCACTGCGGCTTCGTCGGTTTCGAGCGCGATCTTCTGGGCGAGCATCACGTCGCCAGCTGCCAGCGCCCGTTCGGGAACGAAACACCACCCGATCTTAGGCTGTCTTTCTTCATCAAGCTCCAAAACATTGCTCATGGTGCCTGATGAATTCGATATCGTCGGCCGGTGTGAGAGCCCGTGACTTCGAAATAACCCTCGGCATCAAACTGCGCACGCTGATCCGGAGATAGCCAATCGCGCAAAAGACGCCGCGCACGCGCTTCCGGCCCATTTTGCTCGATGAAGCTCCAATACAGCGAACGCAGGGCGCGCAAACGCGCACTACTGCCGACGCCGTTGCGTCTGAACAAAAACATTTGCTGTGCCGCGAGGGTGGCTAGCCGCCGACGAGGCGCGGGTAGAACAGCGTCTCGTCCGCAGCCGGATCAAATGTCCGTACGGCCTTGAGATCGCCGGCCGGCGTCCGAGTAGCAGCGGTAAATCCTTGGTCTGTCAACTTCTTAAAGCGCCGCTCAGCCTTGGCCAGCCCCTCGGGGTCGGTTTGGTCAAAAAAATGTCTGCTGTCGCCTGTGTGGTCGATCACGATCTGGGTAGCCATGGAAGAGAACTCCGTAAGTCCTAACCCTAGCGTGGAAGAACCTCGCGGCGCCGGCTGGTGTTCCTAGTCCGAGGAAATTTGCTGTGTTTCCCATTAGGCGCCCTGACCGGCATCGAGGAATACCTAATCCGCCGCGACCTGCCCCCAGCGCACCGAGCTGATCGCGAAGTGGAAGGCGGCATATGAACCCGTGCATCCGGAGACGAAGCACGGTGGGACCGGGCGCCGCGGGAAAAAAGATGCCAACGTGGCGTCTTTTACTTCCGATACCCCGCTAAGACAGGAAAACCCGATCGGACAATCCAGCGCGACGCGACCCGCGCCAAGGCGCTAGACCCCGATCTGGACCGTGTTTCAAGACGGGTTCGCGGGGGCCTGACTCGACGATGCATGATCTCGTTCTGAAAGGGATGGAGGTCGCACTGTTCGCAGATCAGGGACACCATTTCAGTAAGATACCGCAGCGCGATCGTGATGAGAGAAGGCCACGGCGTCGAAGGCGAGGCGCACGCAGGTCCCTTCGTTCGGCACAGGTATCTCGCCCGAGGCAGCCTCGCCTGCCCAATCTGCGTCAGGTCCACCTGATACCGGCGAGCTTTTCGACACGCAGCGCAGATACGGCTACGAGGTCGGTGCGGGAGAGTTGGGTGAGAACATCGCCAGGGCAGGCCTGGACCTTGAGCGGATGCCCCTCGGAGCCGGATGTGGCTGGGATCGACCGCCGTCGTGGAACTGACCGGGCTCCGAACGCCCTGCGTGCTCATCGACCGCTTCCGGTCAGGCCTGAAACAACGCGTGATCTCACCCGAGAAAGCAGGCCCGGCGTTCAGATGCGGGGTTCTGGGCATAGTGCGAACCGGCGGCCGTGTCGCCGCGGCGATTTCGCGCGAGCGGTGCTGCCGAGCCCTCCCCAGCGCCCTCTAGCGGCACTGTAGCGCTTCAGCGCAAAACTCAGCCAGCCGTTAGGCGAATCGGATTGCATTCGTTAGAGGCGGACGTCGCATGGCCGCAAAGAAGGTAACGGCGGTACGCCTGGGCTGGGGGAGGCACTCAACAGTCAGAGACTTTTGCAAGCCGCCGCGGCACCACCCGGCGGCTTCTCTATTGGCCGGTGCCACGATGCCGCCTGATCGAACTAGGTAGGCACCAAGACGTTAGGCTACTTCGCGAGCCAAACGGCGCCCCTCGCGTTCGCTCCGCTTCGGCAGGGAACGATTCAGCAGCTTGGCGTTGAATCCGCATGTGTGCCGTGGCATTGCGTCAGTCTCGTTTCGGAGTATCGCGCGTCCACGGCGCCCGCAAAACTTCTATTCCTGGTTACATCGAGCCTGCGACCCCACGCTCCGCGAGAATCCGCCGCGCGGCGAGGGATGGGTCTACGAGATCAAGGCCGACGGATACCAAGCCCAACTGCATCTGCATGAGGGGGACGCCAAAGTCTATTCGCGTATTCCTCGAATCTCTGACCGCCGGCACCCTGAACTTCTTCGATCTCGCATCCCTGGCCAAGCCTGCCGCCTTCGCAGCTCAGCTCGTCGCCATGCGGCGCATCAGCTGGGCCGTCTACGCCAAACGGCCGTTCGCGGCCCCGCGCAGGTGCTGGCGTATCTCGGCCGCTATACCCATCCCGTTGCAATCGCCAACAGCCGGCTCGTAGCCCTCGACGAGGATCACGTCACCTTTACCTGGAAGGACTACCGCCAGAACGGCGCGACAAAGATCCTGAAGCTCAAGCCCGACGAGCTCATCCAAAGGATCGAACGCGAGAGTGGCGCCTCGACGATGCTGGCCATCTCCGCTTGGGAAAGTGCCTCAGTGCGGCGGAGATGAATCGCGAGCCAACGATGCCCGATCGCATATTGAGCTGGTCAACTATCCGATGCTTTTCAAGCTGAAGGCCACCGCCGCCGAATAACACCGGCCTCCATCACGCCATCGAACGCGGATGGCTCGAGCTGCACGAGTCAGGCGCCTATGTCCGGATATTGAAGTAAAGGCTGCCAACCGAGATGGCCTTACTGATAGCGAAGCACTTTAATTGATGGCTGTATCGTCAACCGGTAAACAACGAGATGAGCCGCTCCGAAAGCCTCGATCAGATTGCCGCAAGCAGGGCAATAGTACCTGCCCTCCGTGCCACGCTCAGAGGTAAGCTCAAGACGGCGGAAGCCAGCACCGCACTCGGAACACGTCACATCACTCTTTCTCATGCTCCGACTCCTCACGCTGCGCGTCGCCACGATTCTTCAACGTATACTTGGTTGCGGCACATCTCCTTTGCCCAGATCCTCGGTCGCCATCACCATTGCGGGCCGCTGATGCCCAACTCTTGGGCGTGTGCCGACGAAGTTCACATAGATACATGTGATGGAGGTCGATGTCGCAGCCAAACCGGCGAAAGAAGTCTCCATTCTCGACAGAGCTCGCGCAACAGCTGGCCGCGCAGATTCCTCGTCATCTCGGTCCGTCCGGCAGATCATAGTTGGTACGAATCGGACAAACATCAGCCCGTACAGACACGTGTAGCGGATGAAACCTCCGCCAGTAAAATACGCGACGTTCAAAACGTCCATTCGAAGTTTCTCATCGTCACACTGCCTCGCCAGCCTATTTGCGTCGAATTCTCCCGCTGTGCCGATGATTTCCTGCATCCCGCTGCATGGAAGCGATCACGAGGTGGCCCTGCAGCAGGCCGTTAGTCGCGCGAAATTCCCGCCTGTGCACAACTCCTTCGCGCATCCGTCATGCGCGCGCTAACCACTAGCTGATTTAAGATTGTCGCAATCGGCTACTCGCTGCAGCCCAAGTCAATCGTTTACAGCGAATTAAGCAGAGCAGGATTTGATGCCACGCGGACAGGAAGCTTGGATCTCGGGGATGTGTGATGGGTGCTGCCAGGAAGCAATCCGTGAAATTTGATGCGAGGATGTTCGAGGACGTGCCGGTCCTGCAGCGCACGTGGCGGGCTGCGCTCAAGCCCGGCGAAACTCTTCCCCGCTACGAAGATGTGCTGCTGGGTAGCCTCGGGCGACTCGCCGATCACATGGTGCTGCTCAAGTGTGAGAACGACGCATTCGCCGTTTCGCGGACGGGTCGCTATGCGCAGGAATGGCTGGGCGATGAGCGTTGGGACATTCCGATGGACGCGCTGCGCCCCGATTGCGCGACCGTCCTCAGTGAGGCAGCCGCGAACGCGATTGCAAACAACCGTCCTTATCTCACCGCCGCTGATTGCGTGCGCAACGGCATGGTGCGTACGTATGACGTCCTCGCGCTGCCGACCTTCGCGCGTTGGGGCGGCACGCTGGTCGGCGCCTACGTCAACGAGCGTGGCGCGGAATACAATCTGCTCGATGCGATCTTTTCCACGACCGATGACGGCGTAATCTCGCTCTCGACCATTCGCGATGCGACGGGCCGGCCGTTTGATTTTCAGGTCGTGCACTACAATCAAGCAGCAGTGAGACTCCTCAACGTGGCAGAGCGAAGCCTGCTGTGGCAGCGTCTGAGCAACGGAGGCCATCTGCTCTGTTCGCAAGCGGTCGTAGGGCGGTTGCGGGCTGCGGTTAAGGACGACCAAGGTGACCGGTTCGAGATCGACAGCGATGATCGCACCCTGCGGTTGGCAATTACCGCCTTCGGCGGGATCCTGTCCCTGGTCATTTCCGACGTCACGTCCTTAAAGCGCCGAGACGCTTCGTTTAGGCTGCTGTTCGACTCTAATCCAATGCCGATGTGGGCATTGGACTGCGAGACGATGGCCTTTGTGAGGGTCAACGACGCGGCGGTGCAGCACTACGGTTACGCTTGCGAGACCTTCCTGCGGATGAAAGTTCACGAGATCTGGCCTAAGGAGGAGTGGCTGAGCTATACGCAGGCGCTGCGGGACATCGGCGATACCTACCAGTCCGAACATCACTGGCGTCACGTGAAAGCCGACGGGACTGAGATTTGTGTGCTCACCTTCGGGCGACGCATCATGCTCGAAGGGCGCGAAGGCTACCTGGTCGCGGTGGTCGACATCACCGAACGGCGTAAGGCCGAGGCCCGCATCGCCCATATGGCGCTCCACGATGGATTGACTAACCTCCCTAACCGCGCGCTCCACCAGGAGCGGCTAGGCGAGGCGCTCGAAAGTGGCAATGCAGCCGGCAAACGCGTCGCGGTGTTGTGCATCGACCTTGACCTCTTCAAGAACGTCAACGACTCCTTCGGCCATCCCATGGGCGATTGCCTGCTCAAGCAGGTCGCCGACCGGCTGCGGTCGCGTGTAGCCAGCAACAATCTGGCGGCACGCCTCGGTGGCGATGAATTTGGAATCATCCTGGCCGACGATACCTCGCCGAAGCAGGCAAGCGATTTCGCCGCCGGGCTGATCAGTATGTTGAGTGAGCCTTATGAGATCGACGGCAATCAGGTGGTAATTGGCGCCTCGATCGGAATTGCACTTTCGCCTGGCGACGGCACGAGTAGCGAGGAGCTGATGCGCAACGCCGACATGGCGCTCTATCGCGCTAAACAGGATGGCCGCGGCACGCAGCGTTTCTTCGAGCGCGAGATGGATCACCAAGTGCAGCGGCGCCGCGAGCTGGAGCTCGACCTGCGCCGCGCTTTTGCCAATGGAGAATTCGAGCTGCACTACCAGCCGCTGGTCGACGTCGCGCTTGACAAGATCTCAGGTTTTGAGGCGCTCCTGCGCTGGCTCCATCCGGAGAAGGGCATGATCTCGCCGGCGGAGTTCATTCCGGTGGCGGAAGATATCGGACTGATCGTCACGCTCGGCGAGTGGGTATTGCGTCAAGCCTGCAACGAGGCGGTGAAGTGGCCGTCCGAAATCAAGGTCGCGGTCAACCTGTCGCCGGCACAATTTCGTAGCCGTAATCTGGTCCAGTTGGTGATTTCAGCGCTCGCCAATTCGGGTTTGTCGCCCAAGCGGCTCGAGCTCGAAATCACCGAGTCGGTGTTCCTGGCGGAGACCGAAGCCAATCTCGCGATCCTGCACCAGCTGCGCGAGCTTGGAGTTTCCATCTCGTTGGATGATTTTGGAACAGGATATTCCAGCCTGAGCTACTTGCGCAGCTTTCCGTTCGACAAGATCAAGATCGATCGCTCCTTTGTGAAGGATCTCGCGAAACGTTCCGACTCCGTCGCTATCGTGCGCGCGATCTCGGGCCTCGGGCGTAG
Source organism: Bradyrhizobium sp. NDS-1 (assembly GCF_032918005.1). Lineage (NCBI taxonomy): Bacteria > Pseudomonadati > Pseudomonadota > Alphaproteobacteria > Hyphomicrobiales > Nitrobacteraceae > Bradyrhizobium > Bradyrhizobium sp. NDS-1. The sequence goes on along the minus strand of NZ_CP136628.1, from coordinate 2,253,700 downwards.
CCTCAACATCACCACAACTGCGGAAGGGGTGGAAACCACCGAGCAGCTGGATTGGCTTCGCGCAGAGGGCTGCAACGAGGTGCAGGGATTCTTATTCAGCGGCGCCAAGCCGGCCGCTGAGGTGGAGCAGCTCTTGCGTCGTTTTGGCGCGAGGGCGTCGAGAGCGGCGTGAATTTCGGGCCCGACAGCACCAGGTTCGCAATGACTTGCGCACAGATCTTGATCGGGTCGCGATACCACCCGAGACCGTCTCTCGTGCGCCGCTTTGGGCTTTCTCTATCAGGGACAGTACGCGTATAATCTTGCTATGGCGCGAAACTGACGACGACGCGTTAGTATGGCTTGAAACGCTGAACGACGTCGTTCTCGTCGCCAACGGCGAAACCTTGCTGGAGCAGCTGAAGCATTCTCTCAAAGATAAGTCGCCTGCGCTGACGGTCGCGAGCGTGAAGCTCTGGAAGACATTGAAGGCCTGGATCGACATCCTGCCCGAGCTCGACCTATCCCGAACCTGGCTGCACCTCGTAGCGGTCGCGGACATCTCAGCGGGATCACCGCTCGAGGCAGTTCTGGACGATGATGGAAAGCAGAGAAGGTCTTCTTCACGCGTTGGAGGATGAGGCAAAGCGCGTTGGACGCGAAAGGGCCGAAGCGGCTGGCGAGGGTAAGAAATCTCCTCATTCAGACCGAGCTATCGCGTGCGACGCTTTTCTCACACTTCCGGAAGAAACGAAGGCCACCTTGCTGGCGCGGGCCCGAATACGGCCGAAGCAGCCGAATATCTCCGCGATCGAGGACGTTCTCGCCGACAGCTTGACCATGGTGATGCGCGATAAACGAGCGCGAGTTGCCAGGCAGCTCCTCAAGTGGTGGAATGGCCAGGTCCTGGACCTTCTGACCAAGAAAAGGCAATTCGGCATATCCTGATTCGAGCTGGTGAAGCGCCACATAGAGATCGTCAGCGCCATCGAGCTGGACGAATTCACGAGCGCCTTTGCGACGGCGATTCTCATATCAGTTCGACAGCATGATCGAACGTTCCGTCAAGATCGTTTCGGAGGCGATAAAGGGAGACTGACGCATACGGCACACCTTGTCCAGAAGCTGTATCGCGATTAACGAGCGGCTAACATCGGCGCGTTTGATTGCACAGCTTTGAATTCCCGCGCAAATGTTCACTCAGCGTCAGAGGGAGCGCGATCCGTTTGCAGACGCCATAGCATTAAACGCGGATGGCGCCGGAACGCGGCGAACTGTCCATCGATTTTGCTGGAAACGTGCGCCCCATCGCGGGACCAGCAGGAATTGTGCGCCTCATTTGAATAATAATCTCGAGATTGGCTGGAAAGGGAACGAAGCGGCGATTGCCGATCTCTATTCCTCGCCGCAGAGGTCGTTCATGGGCAGTCATGATCTTGTCTCCAGCAGTTTCCTAGGGCTGACCGCAGTAGGAGTTGCGCTACTCTGCTCGAGCCTGCTTGTCTTCGTCTTCACATGAGGTGAGCCGTCGCTCGTGTGGCCCCTCTCTGCTCATCCAGTTCATCGGCAGGACGGGCTGCTTCCCTGGGATTTGAGGCTGGCATCAGCGATCGCCGCTTGAGCTGTGTAACCATGAACGTCAGCGGTTCGTCACGTTGCCAGCATCAAACGTGTTGCCGAGGAACTTGACGAAGATGAAGACTGGCTGCGAGAAGTCGCCAATGAAATGGAGATTGAACATGGCGCTATCTGGGGCTATGGCGCCGGAGAACACGGCATGCAGTTTTTCACTAACTTCGGAATCGACAACCTGGTCGAACACGTCCGGATGTATAGGAAAGCCCGGAGCCGCCTAAGCGCTCCCCGCCAGAATAATCCAATGAGCCCGCGGCCTATGCGGGGATGCGTACGGCCCAGTCTCCCCCGAAGACGTGCTCTCCGACGCCGGCCGATTCTCAACGCACATTGCCCCGTAAACCGGCACAACCTTAAGGTTGGACAATCGGATAGTTTTATGTTGCGCAGGTTTAGGCTGGGATGTGTCTTGAATGCTGCGATAGCAGGCCTTGGAGCCGGGCCCGTCGAGCGGCTTTTGAAAAAACACATCCGCTTTGCGCGCGGGGTCGACGACCTGACAGTCGCCGAGAAAGTCTATGCGATCGCCGGGTTTTTGGGAATTGTTACGGCCTTTCTTCTGGTCATGTCGGTCCAGATCGTACGACTGCAGAATTCCTATCGTAATATGCAAGCCTCCTCCGCTGCTGCGGCGATCAATTCCGGACTGGTCAACGCATCCGTCTATGCGATAGTGATGGACTCACGCGGCATCTACATGTCCACCGAACGAGCCAAGGTGAAAGAGTTCGCGGACGGAATCCTCAAGCGCAACTACGAGCTTGCGGAGGTGATGAAGGGCTGGGAGCCTACGGTCCGTTCGGAAGACTTCGAACGGTTCGCATCCCTCAAACGCCGGATTGCACAATTCATCGATTTCCGTCAGGAGTTGGTCCGCCGGGCCGTCGAGATTAGCCCCGGAGCCGCCCGCGAGTTCGGGGACACCGAAGCCAGCAGCACGGTTCGCAGCAGGCTGACTGCGGATCTGGAAGCGTTGCAGCGCGGCTACAACGAACGTACTCGCGAAGCAGATGGGCTCGCCGAACAGAATCGCTGTGCGGCATGGTACCTGTTCATGCTGGGTTTGGTGGCGCTGGTGCTTGCCGCGCTCAATGTTCTCGTGATCCGGGATTCGGTGCTGGCGCGGCTCTCAGACATTGCCCAGGCGGCCGATCGTATCAGAACCGGGGACATCGGAAGCAAGGTGCCACATCTGCGAGGCCACGACGAAATCGGCCGCCTGGCGCGCACCGTGCAGAACTTCCGCGCTGCTGTCGCTCAAGTTTTTGAGCTCGAACAGCTTGAATTGGACCTCAGCAAGCAGCGCGACGCCGCGATGGCCGAGCGCGACGCGTTCAACGACAAGTACCAGGCCAAAAAGTGGCAGCTCTCCGCCGCTATCAACAGCATGCCGCAAGCCCTCATCATGCTCGACGGCAAGGCACGTGTGATTGCAATGAACAGCAACTATCGCCGGATGTATAATCTGCCCGAGACCATCGAGTCAGGGTCCTCGCTCGAGGAGATCCTGGAGCACGGGCTGTTCAGCGGCGACATCAAAAAGTACGTTTCGGCCATTCTCGTTCGCATCGGAAAGAAGGAGCCGGCGGCTTACGAGGTAAGGCTCAACGACGGCCGGATCATCAAGATTCATGAACGGCCTATGGATGGGGGCGGCTGGGTCTCCGTCCAGGAGGACGTCACGGAACAGCGGCAGAATGAGCGTATTCTCGAGCGTACCGAACGGCTGCTCGCCACGGTCGTCGAGAACGTGCGCGAAGGTATCATCGCCAAGGACGCGCGCAGTCTGCGCTATCTGTTCATCAACAAGGCGGCCGAACAGCAGATCGGCATGTCGCGCACCGACATTGTCGGCAAGACCGCGCGCGAATTGTTTTCCTGTGAAACGGCCGAGCTGATCGAAAAGCGCGACCAGCAGCTACTTGCGCAAAGCCAGCAGCTCGAGCCTATTGTCGATACAATCTGCAATCCAGTTCGTGGCCGCCGGGTGATCTCGTGGAGGCGTTTGCAGATTGGCGCCCCCGGGGAGGAATCGCACATGTTCGTGAGTATGGTCGAAGACCTCTCCGATCAGGTTGGGACCGTCGACTAGCAGCTGGCCTTACGTCACCCTCCGCAGGCGAATGCGGGCACTATCGCTGATTTCTGTGCCAAATGGTTGGCATCCGCCCGAGGACGAGTTCTCCACCAGTGCTGGCCTAGCTTGTCAGGTGTGTCGCTCTCGCAACGTCACAATTGTTCCATTGGCCTTCGAATCGTTTTTGACTTCACACCGTGGCGAGTCCGGCGTTTGATTATGGCGGACCCCGGGGTAAGGTCTTTTATCTCGAAGACATTTTGAGGCGGGTTCAAGAGGCCGCTGTCCAGCGCCAGCGGTCTCTTCGTTAGCTTCATCGGGAAAGTTCGTCCGATGCCGACGCAAGTATGGGCTCTCGCCACGTCAATCGGCTGGACAGTCGTGTGGCCGCGATCCTGCTCTATTTGATCTTCAGCCCTGGCTAATCCGGCGCCTCTTAAAGGGGGCGAGACGCCTAGTCGTCGTGATTGCGCAGCCGTGGCCACGGGACTGCCGGGCGCATAGGGGCCGTGCCAAAAAGAGGACCTACAAGCGCCTCGCCGAATTGGGAAAGTCCGCGGAGGAGAAATCGCTGTCTGCCGGAGCCTTGAAAGGACACGCCGAACGTGAGGTGACGCCAGCCGCATGACTACGCGGCTGCCACGGATCGCGAGCAATCACCGATCGTAGTCGACATCGACATCGATATCGGCATGCCGATCGCGGCGGTGATGCTGTTGCTGCCGTTGGCTTCGACAACGACATGTCGACCGATGATGATCGGCACCATGTTGCCGATCAGCATGATGCTGCTGGCGGCCGTCGGCGGAAACTATGCCTCACCGAGCAGTCGACGGCATTGCCCGGCTCTTGCGATCAGGTGCTTGGCGAGATGCCCGATGATAGCATTGTCCAATCCGTCTTTCTGCGCTTGCTTCCGTACGGTGGCTACAATATCCGGAAGCTGCTCGGCCATGGAAATCAGTCCGGCGATCACCTTGTCAGGATCGAGGCGCGTTTCGCGCGCGAACTTCTGCCAATCGCGTAAACTAACTGGCTGAGCTTGTAATCACCGCCGATTTTCATCGCGAGCTTGATCTTCTGCAGATCGACGTCATCGTGGGGAAGAATGTTGGCGATGTCGTACAGCGGGGCGAGCCGTACGTGAGGGCCTCCGGCCAGCAGCAGCGAATAATTCTTGGCATGAGCATCCGTACCTGCAATCAGCCAATTGAAGCCTAGAGCGTCGACAAACGTGTCAACGTCGGCGACGCGATCCGTGGAGTAGGTGCGCAAAAGCTCGATCACATCGGCAGGGCTTGGTCCGCCATCGATTTGATACTTCATGGTCGGCAGGATGCCGAGCGCCTGGCAGATATCTTCCTGGTGGACTCAAAGTCGAAGGAATCGTCGCCCGGCCTACACTCGTCATCGAGCGCAGCGAGGGCATCTCGACCAGCGACGTCGGAGGCGTTCCGTCTGAATCATCCGGTGCCGACTCCCGCCGTCTGACCTGTCGCGACGCTTAACTTCTGCGTTCACAACCAAGTTTTTGACGGATTTCACCACCGCGATTGTGTGAAGTTGCGATGTATGCGTTGGAGCTCCAGCGAGGAAGCAGCATCGGGAGCGAGCTGGGGGATTGCAGTTCATCGAGGTGACATCCAGCGCTTGGCCGGTCGAGTCGGTCAGCCAAACATCAATCCTCTCTGTTGAACTCTGCTGGCGCGGAACAGTCTAACGATGGAGCTCCTAAGATCCGATGGCCCCGAATTTGCCTAGTCTAACAACACGGCTCGGAAAGGGCTCTGCCGCGGGTCAGGATGTACTTAGGCGATTCACGTGGGAGATCAGATCTATCAATGTGTGTCTGGACGAACTTCGCTATTTCCAGGCGAATGCGCTCGGTATTACTGGACCGCAAATGATGATCCTGATGGCGCTGACTGAATTGGAACGGAATGACGGGGTTCCGGTCAACGTGGTTGCAAAGTTAATGGAGGTGGGTTCGGCCTTCATCACGAAGCATTCGAAGGAGCTCGAGAACAAACGGTTTGTGCGGCGCGAGCCCTGCACGAAGGACGCCCGAGTCGTACATCTGTCGCTAACAGACAACGCTCGCAAACGTCTTGCGAGCATCGCGGCACAGCAGGAAGAGATCGATCAGTTTGTTTTTGATTATCTCGGCATTAAGGAATTCGCCAAATTGGCTAGCTGCCTCAGCGGAGTCAGGCATCGGCTGGAAAAAGCTCGCCTACAGGCTGAACTAAAATCCTGAGATCAACTGAAACAATCCAGGGGCGACGACAAAGATCTGCACGCATCTTTCGCTACCCGTTCACGCGATGGACGGTGCTCTTGGCAATCCCGGTCTCTTTGGCGATGGCGCGCACGCTCCAGTGTGTTGCGGCCTTGGGCTTGCGGGCCAGTGTCTTGGTGATCAACTCGGCCACCGCCTCATCCTCAACCGTGGGGGCCTGCCGCTACGCATCTCGTCGTAGAGCCCCTCGATCCGATTGGTGATGAAGCGATTGCGCCATTTGCCGATCGTACGGGGGCCGACGCCAAGCCGCGTCGCCACGACGGCGTTGCTGGGCTCGCGCTCGCACGCCAGCACGATCTTCGCCCGCAATGTCAGTGCCGCCGGCAAAGAGCGCGACCGCGTTATGGCCAAAAGATGCGTGCGTTTGTCGCTCGATATCGTTAGTGTCGCCTTTGGGCGTCCGGTTCGCATCGAGTAGCTCCTTCGATCAGGATACCCGAAACAACTGCAATAATTATGCTACGAACTTACGGGACGGTACACTACGCCGGCTTGTGCGCCAGGCACCGTCACTCATTTCTATGCCAAATCGGTTGGCTTCCGCCCGAGGAAGAACTCTCCGCCGATGCTGGCCTAGCTTGTTAGGTGTGTCGCGCTCGCAACGTCACAATGGGTCCATTGGCCTTCGAATTCGTTTTTGACTTCACAGGGCGGCGAGTCCGGCGTTTGATTATGGCGGACCCTGGGTAAGAGCTTTCATCTCGAAGACGCTTCGAGGCGGGTCGAAGAGATCGCTGTCCAGCGCCAGCGGTCTCTTCGTTCGCTTCATCGGGAAAGGCGGTCCGATGCCGACGCAAGTATGGGCTCTCGCCGCGTCGATCGGCTGGACAGTCCTCGTGGCCGTGATCCTGCTCTATTTGATATCAGCCCTGGCTAATCCGGCGCCTGTTAAGGGGGCGAGACGCCTAAACGTCGTTAATTGCGCAGCCGAGTCCGCGGGCATGCCGGGCGATAGACAAGATACAAGGCTGATCGTGCGACCTTAAAAGGAAAAATCTGCTTCCACGTGTCGGGCGGAGGGTAACTAGAGGCGAAACGAGGCATCACGAATCGGAGATTGAAGGGGCGTTCGCCTGAAGAGATAGCCTACGAGGATCCAACGCTCGCTCGAGCGACGCTTCTGTTGGTCGGACCATCATCCAGCAGTTTGGATAGCGGCGGGGCCGTATGGCAAGCCGATAAATCTGCAATAAGGATCTCGGGACCCGCAATACTGTCGGGATGATGGTCAGACTCCAACAGGCACCCTACTTCTTTAAGAACCTCGGCAAAACGGTTTCGAGGGGTACGGTACTGAGCGGTCGCCCCACCTCATCTGCGATGACCAAAACCTCCGACACGTCTGGCGTACCGCTCTTGATCGCTTCGGCTAGAAGCTCGCGCGCAGCTAATACGGCCTCACCCTCAGCCGCAGATAAATCTGGCAGCTCTGTTCCTTCCTCATCGAGCGTAATCTCGTCGCCGGCACGTACATGAAAGTAGAAACGTCCCAAGGCGAACTCCAATTGAACAGAGACCTATTTGGTGGATTTTCGCAGACGTATACCACGCTGGGCAGGAGGCAGCGAGCACCGCCAATTGGGACTTACGCAACAGTCGGCTCGTGAAACAGCTTATGTTCGATACTGTACAGTAACGACATGTAGATATTGATAAATGCAACGAGTCCCACGTTGACGCTTAAATTCCGCGTTCGGGCGCTTCCTTCGACGGATTTCACCACATCGATTGTCCGATGATCGCGCAGCATTTGGGTCTGCAAGGCCAGTGCGAGCGCTTTGCCGAAGACATCTTCGAAGGGCGGCCCGGGATGGCAGGTCGAGCGGGTGCGCGGCATGGTACTGGTCGTCCAGCCTTCTTAGGCCACCTGGCGGAGCGCGCACGCGTATCTCGACGAAGCAAATATGGTCGGTGAAGCCGTCTAGTGCACGTTGACCCTTCGTTCGGTACGAGCCAATCAAAGCTGCTGGAGAAAAATGGCTTTTGCGGCGCAAGCCCTGCACACGCGATGGCCGGGTCGTACAGCTGTCGCTGACGGACAAGACTTCCAAGCATCTCGCGAGCGTGGCCGCACAACAGGAAGCACTCGATGAATTTGTTTTTGGTGATTTCGGCACTGGCGAATTGACCGAGTTCGCTGATAGGCTCACAGCACTCAGGAATCGCCTAAAGCTCGCTTGAAAGTCGCTCTGGAGTTCTGAGGACCAAAACGCACAATCTTCGAAAGTTGTGCCTGTCTTGCTCATGTCTGATCAATTTCCAACGTTCACGAGTTTCTTAAAGCAGCCCGGGCGAAGGTGGTTGTGGTCGGTCTGCACAACCGAAGGCCCGCTGGTTGTGACGGGTTCAGGAAGCAGCCGATCCGCTGCCAGGTATGACGCCAAATAAGGCGCCTTTTCTATTGCTGCTGAGCGCGCCCTATCATTTGCGACCTTCGGATCGAGCGATCCAGGCTAATCAAGAGGCTCGCCCTCGGGTATGAGCGAATCTTGCACAAAATGATTCCAAAATGCGCCACTTATATCATCGTGAATGAAGTATTCCATACATTGCGCTACCGACGGGGCAAGAAAGCCAAACCATGTTTCTCCTCAACCAGCACGTCGACCACCGCACGCCCCTCGATGCCTCGGACGCCGTCACGTTGGGCGTCGAAGCCGCTCGCGAGGTCGAGCGGTTTCTCAAGCAACGCGATGGCCACAAGGAAACCCCTCTTATTCCTTTGCCAGGCCTTGCCCGCGAGATTGGAGTGGGTTCGATCCATCTAAAGGACGAAGGCCAACGTCTCGGCCTTGGGAGTTTCAAAGCCTTGGGCGGTTCCTATGCTGTGATCCGTCTGGTGCTCGAGGAAGCAACTCGGCAGCTTGGTCGCGATATTGACGTGTCCGAGCTGCACACACCTGAAGTGAAGACCGTGGCAAGAGGTATGACGCTCTCTTGCGCCACGGATGGCAACCACGGCAGATCAGTTGCTCAAGGCGCCCAGCTCGTTGATGCAAAATGCGCCATCTTCGTTCATTCAGGCGTGAGCAACGAGCGCATCACCGCCATCGCCGGCTTTGGCGCGCAGATGATCCGCGTCGACGGCAACTATGACGATTCCGTCGTCCAAGCATCGCGAGTTGCAGCTCAAGAAGGTTGGATCACAGTGTCTGACACGTCCTGGCCTGGCTACGAGCGGATCCCCCGCTTTGTAATGCAGGGATACACCGCACTTGTGAGCGAAGCACTACGCCAGTTGCCGGAGCCGCCGACACACGTCTTCATCCAGGCAGGCGTCGGTGGGATCGCCGCAGCCGTTGCTGGACATCTATCAATTCTGTTGGGCGACGACCGCCCGTTCTTCACAGTTGTCGATCCCTCGCGGGCAGCATGCCTCTTCGAGAGCGCGCGGGCCGGGCATCCTGTCAAGGTAGATCATGGGCAATCGACCGTGATGGCGATGCTCGAATGCTACGAGCCTTCGCTCGTCGCTTGGCGCATTCTTTCCCGCACAGCGGATGCTTTTATGACTGTCGACGATGAGGACGCAATCAGCGTGATGAAACGTCTGGCAAATCCGAAGGATGGCGATCCCGCTGTCGTTGCAGGCGAAAGTGGTGGTGTTGGCCTTGCAGCCTTACTGAAGGCTGCTTCTGACCTGACCTTGCGTGGTAAGATTGGTCTTGGGCCCAATGCCCGGGTCTTCCTGATCAACACCGAGGGCGCGACAGATCCTCTCCTGTACGAACAGCTCATCGGTGCGACGCCAGCGCAAGTGACCGCGAAGAATATTAAGCCGATCAAGAACAGGTCAACGGATGGGGCGAGCTCGTGAGCCTTTCGTAAGCCATCCCATCCGGACGCCCTCGGAGACTGGCCAGCGTTCCGCCCCTTACAGAAAGGCTTATCGCCGAGCAGAGGCCGCCCCCCTGCGCGGCGCAGGGGTTCATGTCCCTTCGAGCTGGGCACGCGGATTGACTTACTTAGAATGAGGGGTTTGAGATGCGCCGGTCCTCTCTGACTTATCGGCCGGACTCAAACCCGGCATTACAAACTTGGTCGCGGGTCAATCGGGCGCCGGCAAATCGACGCTCACGCAAATTTTGCGGAAGACGAATCCGGGATACAGCGGCTTAGTGCGCGTTGCCGCCGAGGCTCCAACCGCGATCTCCCCGCAGCATTACGTTTCGCACGTTGACTAGCTAAGCCGTGTAACGGCAACTTGAGGCGTGGGCCGATCTCTGCAAAACCGGCCTTCAAGTACAATGCTGAGCTGGGGCTACGGCTCCACATGGGTTGCCTCGGCGCCCCCACTTCGAGCTGGCCCCAGCCTTTTACCGTCCCCAGGCCCACCGCAGCCTCAATGAGACGCATCGCGACCCCAGTCGAGCGCTGCTCCGGCACCACGTAGAGTTCGGTGATAATGCCGTAGGTTCCGCCCGCAAAAAGGGCGGCGCTTTCCGACAACATAATGAGGCCGACCGGGCGTACCTCCGTGAATGCCAGAAACCCATAGATGCGCTCTTTCATGGCCAGTAGGTCGACAACAAGCTGGGTATCTAGTCCGCCCTGCTTTTGTCCGCCCTCAAGTTCGGCAAGCAGAGCAGCAACCATGTGAGTCACCGTTGTGGCGTCATCGATAGAGACTTCACGCGTGATCACCATGTCATATCCTCTTCCAAGTTTAACCAACATACGACCTGGTCCAGCGGCGGCATCGGGGCAGGAGGCAGCCGCAGCACCCGATCCAAAACAGATATGCCGCACGGTTGAAGGTCAGATGACGTCTTAGTTCACACCGAGGTGATAGCGTCTTTGTGTCGCTCCTAGCTAAGCTAAAAAATCTCTCAGAAAATCGAAAGATAACTTGTCGAACATCGTGATGGTCGCACGGAGCCGTCTCTTCTTCTTTGGACTTGCGTGTCCCCCAATATCGGGGTGCCATCGTGTTCATGCTCGGACGTTACAGGAGCGAGGCTGACCGCTTGCGAACTGGCTCACGGATTTGAATCTACTCTCCCCCTCGTAGAAAGCTCGAGGGCAGGCCGACCAGCGATTTGCCGGATCCAGTCTCGAGCAATCACATTCGACGGTCCTATCGCAATGGCTGCGCATGTCGCGGAAGGAATGCTCATCGCCCCGCGGCAATAACTGAATCACTCAACGTGTCGAAGATGTTGTTGGGCATCATGAGCGTCCCTCGACCGGCTTCATTGCCTGAGATCAATGCTCTCAGAGAATCTTGGAATGCGCGAGTCCAAGGCACACTGTTTTTGGTAGTGTTTAGATAATCAGTTTTTTTAATTTCTCATCGGACGCGCCATTTGTTGCCGCGCGATGAAGGATATCACGGACGCCCGACGAACCGCGTGCAACTTGGTCGTTGAGCTCGCGATTGAGGCCCGCTTCTCTCGTGTTCTTCGAATAGACAATGTCCGGTCCTGATGAGCCGGGTTCACGGCCTGCCATCGCATTGCCGTTAAATGCTTTCTGAGAGCATCGTCGGGCCGTGTCGCGCGAGATCGTTTCTACCGTTCAGTTGGATCACTTTACGATCTGTTTGTTGGAAGACTGTTCTAATCCTTGCGGGCACGCGTTAAAGCGTGAGACGGTCGCGGCATTTCGGCAGAAGATAGCTTAGGTCACAAGCGGTGGGCTTCTGCCATTTCAAAATCAGGAAGTGCTGCCGACGAAGATGCCGAGCGGCTATGCGCGCCTACCACTCCTGCCGGCGCGTAAACGGCAACGATGAGGCAGACGTCTGAAGTGACCTACGTCACCTTGCCGTTCCTACCTTCCTATGACGGAGCCTGCCCGAAACGGCTCAGGCGCGATTCCGCCTTCATCATTGCACCGGCTAGCATGAACGAAGGCTTAGTTGATTCGGGATTACTCCGCTCTGCGCCGCCGTGACATTCCGCCATCAATGCGTGTCGGCATTCCTCTGCAGCGGCGCCGTCGGAACGATGTGAACGACGTGATAGCCGTTGTCGTGCAGGTACCGTAGGAAGGCGGGCATCATCGCGGCGGTATGTGTCTTGGCGTCGTGAAACAGAATGATCCCCTTCCCCTCGGCATTCAGTCGGCTGGTGATGAGCTTCAGCTCCTGGTCTGGCGTCATTTCCTCCCAGTCGCTGGCCCACAGGTCCGCTCCGAACACGACGATACCCCGAGACTGGAGTAGCTCGAGCGTCTTAGGGGTCGAGTCGAAATAGGGGAAGCGGAAGAACGGCGTCGAGGGCGCCATCTTCGATACGCCGTGGAGCGCCGTTTCGTCGGCCGCAATCCCACGCTCAATATCCTCTTTTGCCTTCTCGAAGTTGATCTTCGAGGCCATCGAATGCGACCAAGTGTGGTGCGCTATGGTGTGGCCTTGCGCAGCGGCGCGCCGCACGACCTGGGGAAATTGGGCCGACGACTTGCCGACCAGGAAGAACGTGGCTCGGACGCACTCCTGCGCGAGCGCCGCCAGCACCTCTTCTGTGTACGGCGGATGGGGCCCGTCGTCGAAGGTCAGCACAACTTCGTGGTCGGCCAAGGGCAGCGTCTGGGGAAAGCTCTTCAGTCCGACCCGCGGATAAGTCTTGGCGTCAACGACGAGCACGCGCGAGGTCCCGAGCGCGTCCCTACGCGGACAGTCGGCCGCGCCCGCAGCCGTGACGCCGGCAAGCACCGCCGTCGTGGCGCTCACGAGCAGCAAGGTCCATCCGTGCAGACATCTGCCATCAAGGTCGTGCCCGGACGGGTGTCTGGTTGCGGCCTTAAACAAGATAGTCCTGCCGTCCTGGCTGGAGTTACATCAGCATGCCGATGGCTTCAGCCACCTCGTTTTCCATTCCGGACTAGCTGATCCGTCGCAGTGGACCTGCGCTCAGATCGGACTACTTCGCTCCCGAGCGCATCAAATTGTCTGCAGCCAGATCATTTGCTGCGTCGTCCGATTGGAGTTGATTTAGCCGCCGCCATTGTACTTTGCCGGCCTCCACAAACGTCGGCTCGTCCATTGGTCACGTTCGCCCCTACACAGTAGCCATATGACGATATTGATTAATGCAATGGCGCGGCACTGACGCCGGAATTCCGCGTTCCGATGCCGTTTCTCGGCGCGGATTCCACCATCGATTGTCGGCTTGTGCCGACGGCGCTCCAGCGACCGACAATTACAGCGACTGACCGGCAACACCGTCACCTTCATGAGGCGACGATCTTCCTGCCAGAGGACATGATATCGATCGAAACTGCTTAGAAACGGCGGCTTTGCCGCGGAGCCGCCAATGCTGCAGAACGACCTACTGGGTGCCGACGCTCAGCGTCCTTCACCGCAGCAAGACCATCGGCTCAAAATTCCATATGCTCGATGTCGATCGGTTCCCCGTCGTCGGACGCAGCCACTAAGCGAAGGCAAAGACGAGCAGGCTCGAGCAGAGCAGCGCGAGGCCGGCCGCGGTCAGTGCCAGGAAGCTACCGGAAACAAGGTCATGATTGCGCATGAAATCCCCTCGATTGCACCGCAGAAGAGCGAGCAGCAATCTCTGCGTTGCGCCGGTTGACCGGTCAGCACATAAATCAATATTCAAAACCAGCGCATTATTCCTGCTGTTGTTAGGAGGGAAAGCATTTTTCCAGCGCGGTTACGGCTCGCTCCGCCGTCTTGCGGCGGAGATAAAGAAACCGCGCATGAAAACCGCAGGAGTGTTCAGCGCTTCCGCGTTTGCAGCTCTAAGAGACTCGGTCCGATTGAACATCTAGCATTTACACGCCGATCCGAGAGCAGATGGGGCAACTTGGCTTCGGAAGAAAGGTCACATTTCAGGCGTGGAGAGCTTGCGACGTTGACGCGCCGATTTAAGCCGCTTGAACCCTGCACAGGTAGCTGTCTAGTTCGTGCTTCAGCCGAGAGCTTTCCTCAGATAGCAGTTCGGCAGACATCAGCACCTGCATCGAAGCCCCTCCGGTTTCCTTTGCGCGGTTGGTGACTTCACCGGCGCTCGCTGCCACCTGGGTCGTCCTGGCCGCCGCTTCCTGCAAATTGAACGCGATGCTCTTGCTGGTCGCCTCCTGTTCACCGATCGATTCGACCACGGTCATGGCGATGTCCGAGATGCGGCCGATGATGACGCCAATTTCGGTAAGCGCGCCGACCGACTCTGTCGTCGCGGCCTGAACGCCGCCAATGTGCTCGCTGATCTCAACAGTCGCGTGCGCGGTTTGCGTCGCGAGCGATTTCACTTCCTGGGCGACAACCGCGAAACCTCTGCCACGATCGCCGGCGCGCGCGGCTTCAATCGTCGCATTCAGCGCGAGCAAATTGGTTTGCCGCGCGATCGCGGCGATCAGCTGGACCACGCTGCCGATCCGCTCCGCCGCGGCCGACAAATTAACCATGCGCTGGTCACTGAGTTCGGCCTTGCGAACCGCTTCGCGCGCCATATTGGCCACTTCTTCGACCCGCCGGCCCACATCGGCGATGGTTGCCGCCATTTCGCCCGTCGCGGCTGCGACACGTTGAACGTTTTCGGACGCATCCTCCGATGAGGAGGCGACCTCTATGGAGAGTTGCTGGCTGTGATCAGCCGAACTGGTAAGGCTGCGTGCGGAGACTTCAAGTTTTGTGGAGGCGGACGAGACAGTGTCGATCACCTTGCCTACGGCCGCTTCGAATTCGTCGGCGAGCCGAGCGATATCGGCCTTACGCTGCTCGGCTGAGGTACGATCCTGTTCGGCCTTTGCGTCGAGCTCTGCCTGCGCCTTCTCGCGAGCTCTCAGCTTGAACATTGCGACTGCCTCGGCCATCTCGCCAAGCTCATCCTTTCGGCCAAGGCCCGGGAGAACCACATCGAACCGACCGTCGCCGAGCTGGCGCATGGCTGCCGTCATCGAAGCGACCGTTTTGGCAATGCGCTGGCCGAACAGTAAGGCGAGCAGGCCCACGACCATCGTTGCAAGCCCGATCACCCAGATCAGCTTCCGACGAATTTCTTCAGCTCGCATTTCCGCAGCCCGCGAGCGCGCGTCAGCGGCAGCCATGATCTTCACGAGCGCCGGGCGGATACGGTCGTAGATCTGCGCGAGATCGTCGACCTGGTCGCTCAGCGCTTGCTGCGTCACCATGAACGACATAAAACTCGTCTTGTATGCGCGGATCAGTTCGAGGATCTGGGATTTCAGCTCTGCGGGTAGGCCGCCCTGAGCGAGCGCGGTTTCGAATTCCACCTCCCGGTCCGCCAGTTGATCGCCATATTTGTCTTCGCCGCGCAGCATGAAATCTTTCTCGTGCCGGCGTATCATCAGCATCAAGATCGTGAGGCGTGGCTGGTTCAGCTCTGCCAGCCGTTGCTCGACGGTGTGCACGGCCTTGCGCAGCTTGCCCTGAAATCCGTCCTCTTCGTTGAAGCCGAGGTTGCGTTGTGCTGCGACGAGGTTATGAAAGCGCGTTGCATAGAGACCAATCACCGGCCGCAGGGAGGTCGCCTGCTTCAGCGGGTCATCCTCCGGCGACGCCGACACAAATGCTTCGACGCGACTCAAGTCTGCGAGCTGCTGCTCATAATTGTCTGCATACTTCTTGATCGACACTTCACTGGGCTTGCGCAGGAAGTCGCTCGCGATTTGTCGTGACTCGAGGAAGCTTTGCGACAACGATACGACATCGGCTTTGAATTGGTTGCTGTCGTTCGAAGCGCTCTGGACGAGGCTCGCGTAATTCAGGGCGGCGGCGCAGATTGCACCGGTGACGAGGACCCCGGAAATCCCGAGTAGTGCCATTTGGCCGCGCAATCCAATGCGTACGCCACGGCAGCCCTTTGATTGCCCGAAAATCCTCGTAGCAATTTTACTCATTTTACCCCTTCAATAAGTTTTTTGCCCCAGCGCAGTGCTGGTTATCGCGAGTGCGACGGGCGCATTTCTATATGGAGCTAAACGGGAGAGGACTTCATTCGGTCGATGACAACCTGCCAATTAAATTACATTGATTTCGAATTCCTGAACTCGCAGTGTAGGTGAAGCACTATTGCTCGGCGTCGTGGCGAGCGAACTTTCCCCGACGAGGGTTGCGCCGCGATGATAGGGAGCGAAGCTCGCTGGGCAGAAACGGTCCGAGGCGCGCTACATAGCCTTGAGGACACGTTGCAGATCTATCAAAGGGAAATCAATTTACAGGCCGATGAGATGCGAACTGCCAGAACAGGTCGGTAGTAGCTCACGGCGTGCGACACGTTGATCATTTTCGCATAAAAGATGCGAAACACGCGCGAAAAACGCCGCAAAGCGGCGCTCAATTCGGTTATCCGATCACTCATGCGCGGGATCAAAGATGATTGAAGCGCTCGCAACGGTGATTCTCTCACAAGCTTGGAGCTCTCGATGAGTGATCGATCTGCTCATCTCGATGCTCCTTCAATGGCCCTTGGGGCGTTTTCCTCCCTGACTTGGCCGCGCGTAATCTTCGCGCGGCCTTTTTCCGCATCCAACAAGGTGCCGGTCGATATGCAGGATTCAGCGGGTCTTAAACGGAAAAAACGCGTGGAACGCTGTTAGGACACAAGGCCACGCCCCGGTCGCCTCATCGAGGCTCCCTTTTAAGTTCAGGCGACCAAGTCAAGTAAGCAGTGAATCTCTCCTCGTCCATCTCGCGCCCATTCTGTCTACGCTATGGCCCGTAGATGACCTCGACAGATCGACTGTCTGCGAACGTCGCGGCGCCTCGCCGTGAACGCGCGATCACCCCTCCCATTAGCCAAACCGAGCGTCTCGAGTGTCGCCCGCCGCTCCCGAGGCTCAGTGCTGGCGTCGCATCCATGACGGGACCGGATCGAGTGGCGTGCGATAGACCTCGGCGTTCTCGGGGCTGGTGACCCGAACCGCACAGCCTTTGGCCTTCAGGTCCGGATGTACAATAGACAGTTCGGTCGCGAGCTGGTCCGCTCGGTCGGAGGCAACCTCGATGTTTTCGAGAATGAGGCCGCCTTGATTCCTGTACTTCTCGTCAATCACAAGATCAAAAGAGTAGTACGGCATCCGAAGGTCTCCCATTTGATCGGATTCGTCCCTTGAGGCGCATCCTTACCTCCACTCAGGCTTCGTCAGATGGTCCAGTCGTTCGTATGGAGAGAGATAACTAGGAGCCGCATCGATTCTACCGACAAGAAAGTTGGTTCTCAGGGTTCGGCTTATCAGCATCTCTTGCAGTAACACTTATCGGCTTCCTAAGAGCGAAATTCGCTAATCATGGCCCTCGCATCGGCGAAAATCTGCGCCAGCTCAGCAGAACGCAAAGTTTTTCCGTGCGGTCATGGCGTCAACTTTTGGGCCAACGCGGGCAAGGCAGGAGATCGCCAAAATGGCTATGTCACGCTTAAGCTCAGCATCGGTGCGGCCTCGTCCAGATAGCTCACCAGGAGCTTCACAACTGTGATCTGGAAATTCAACTGAGTGACAACATCATGTTGTCTACGCCTACCTCCACATGGTCGGTTTTTCGGAAAGGGCCTCGCGGCCGATCTGTTTGAGGCGGTCGGGCATCGTCTCACCTCTGATGGCGGCTTCCAGAATCTTCGAGGCGACGTAAGTGCGGGCGCCGGCATCATACGGCGAAAGGCTCTCGCAGACCTCGTCGAGGATCGCGCGCAGAAGCGCGGTGGTAGCGGCATCCAACATTGGAGATCTCCCCATCCCTAGTGAGGAGGATAATGCACATTTCGCGTTTCGCGGTTCAAGTGTGTTTGATCGGGTAAGAAATCTGCGACTGCCGCGCCCCGCCACAGAGCGGTCTCCACCTTCTCTTTCTGCTTCTCCCAACACACGTTTTCTCGGCTTGTGCCGGTGTTCGATTGGGGCTGTCCAGCGATCGCGCTTACGTTTCGATGGACTTTACCGCATCGATGACGCGCTTGTGCTGGTCGGCGAAATCGCCGCGGTCACCATCTTCATCGCCTGAGATGGGCGGCTAATACGTCTGTCATACAGTTCCGCCAGGTCCAGCAGTCTCTTTCTGATGAAGGGGTCTGCCTTGTCCGCTAGATCGCGAATAACCCGAGCCCGGTCTCTCAAAAACTGTTCGTCCACGAAAACACCCATTCACTGCAAACTTCAGTATTCTGAGACTGTTCAGTCGTTTAGTTGTGAGTCGCGCTAAGGAGTCGGCAACGACAGTATCACGTTGTCGATCAGACGTGTCGAGCCGACATAGGCTGCGGCGCATAGTGCAGCGGTACGCCGCAGAGGACTCTCGGCGGGCTTGAGCGTATCAGCGTCGACAAGCTCAAGGTACTGCAGTCGATCGACCGTATTCAACCGCTCCTTTGCGATCGCAATCAGCTGTTCCACGTCGCGCTCTCCTGAGCGAAACTTATCCGCTGCGGCGAACAGCCCACGTCTGATGGCAAGAGCGCGCCGACGTTCTTCCTCGCTTAGATAGCGGTTGCGACTGCTCATCGCGAGCCCGTCCGGTTCCCGGACGGTTTGTACGGTGACGATCTTAATTGGAAGGTTGAGGTCAATTGCCATGCGGCGCACCACCGCGCATTGCTGAAAATCCTTTTGTCCAAAAAACGCGACATCCGGCTGCACCATGTTGAATAGCTTGCCAACGACAGTCGCCACCCCACGAAAATGCCCAGGCCTGAAAGCACCGCACATTGGTTTTGCGAGCTCGCCCGGTTCGACGAAGGTCTCAAATTGAGCCGGATAGATTTCCTGTATATCCGGCGCAAAGACGATCGCAACGCCGGCATCGCGACACAGCTCTTGATCGCTCAGGAAGTCGCGCGGATAGGTGCTGAGATCCTCATTTGGCCCGAACTGAGTGGGATTGACGAAGATGCTAACTACGGTGACGTCGCATTGCGTCCGGCTGGCCGCGACCAGCGCCAGGTGGCCGTCGTGTAGATAGCCCATCGTCGGTACAAGTCCGACGCGTTTATCGGCGCTGCGAACCTCTGCGAGCGCGCGACGAAGCTCTGCGACCGTCGTGATCGTTTGCATGTTGTGCTTTACATCAGGTTGGATTGGAGGGTGTCCAGTTCGCGACCGTGTCGCGAAGGCCTTCAGGAAGCCGATAGGATTCTTGCGATGTCGGGAATGCATCGTTGCGGACATCGGCTGCCCAACGCGACAGGGCCTCCTGCAACAACTGGAAACCATTGGCATAGGCGCGAACAAATTTGGGGCGATGACCTTCAGTCAATCCCAGCACATCGTGAAAGACGAGCACTTGGCCTGAGCAGCCAGGACCCGCACCGATTCCAATGGTCGGTATCCTCAGGGATTCGGTCGCTCGCGCCGCGAGCTCAGCCGGGATACCCTCCAGGACGAGAGCGAAACAGCCGGCCTCCTGTAGACGGTGGGCGTCATCGAGCAGGCGCAAGGCATCATCGGCTCTCCGGCCCTGCACCTTGAACCCACCCATGACATTGACGCTCTGCGGAGTCAGGCCGAGATGGCCCATCACAGGAATTTCGCAATCGATCAGGGCGCGCACCATCTCGATACGCTTGGCACCCCCCTCGAGTTTGACAGCGTCGGCGCCACGCTGCAGGAAACCTCCGGCATTGCGTATCGTCTCCGCTGGACTGAGATGGAAGCTAAGAAAGGGCATATCGGCCACGAGCAAGGCACGAGGCTTTGTGCGTACAACGGCTTCGAGGTGATGGTTCATCATCGCCATGCTCACCGGCAACGTATCATCGAATCCAAGACAGACGTTGCCGACGCTATCCCCGACAAGGAGGACATCCACGATCGGATCGGCGATGCGTGCTGTAACCGCGTCGTAGGCGGTGGTCATCGCGATACGACGCCCCTCCTCCTTCCATCGAAGCAGGACCGGAATCGTGACGTGTTCAACAGGCGGCTCTGAAATGTGGCTCATCTTAGATCCCGATCCACCCCCGCATGCATGGAGTCGGCGCTTCCTTGGGAAGGCGAGAGGAAGCTGTCAATGGGGAGATGAAAAAGGGAAATTACCTCTCCAAGGTCACGTACAGACGCATCAAAACCTCCAATGATCGCGCGATCATCAAATAAGAACTTCTCAGCCGTTCTTCCTCATGCGGAGCGGCTTTGGGTCGCGCTTGACGCACACCGCGCGACTCAGCCCAGCTTAAGCCGAGGGAGGTCGCTCAGCCGTGGACGGCTCGTCGGCATGCGCGGCTGTGTTGATCCATGACATCGAGGCCGCCCCAACCTGAAACCAGAACGAAGCCGCACCCAGCAAGGCTGCGAGCCCAAGAGGAACGAGATCTTTCGTGTCGGAATTAGAATCGGCACGCGTTGTAAGGTACGGGAAGGCGATGTCCATGTGGCAGCGTCGGTAGCAATCGTAGTTGCAATATTCTCTCCGCGTTACCACCTCTCGCACGTAACCCGGACCCAAGGACCGACAACATTCGGTGCAGGTTCCGTCGCCGCGCGGGGTCCTTTGATTCACGAGTATAAATTTCATAGCATGCTAGCCATGTATTAAGCCGCTCGCAACCAGCGAAACCATTTATGGTCGGCCTCCCGCCGCGCCTTGAAGCGGTCGACGCATTTCCTGGAGCAAAGGGCCGTTCGCCAGCAGTAATAACGGATCAGCCCGAACCTTCCACCGCATATCGCGCAGCACCCTACTGAACCGCGGTGCGAACTATGAGAGCTGTTGCGCATTCCTCGCCTCCTGTCGGCATTAGGTGGATAGCCCCCCCTTTCTTCGCTGCAGCACCATGCCCGCACGTGGAGTGCGACGCTGGCGATGCCTAGTCTCGCGGCATGTGCGGACACCGGGCGCAAGAGTTTGAGCTCTGAATTGCGCCTCCTTGGCGAAGCGGCACGCTCCATCGGGGTGCTTCGCCGGCCTCGTCTTAATTGTTGACTGTAACGATATTTCCATCTTGATTAATGCAATGAGTCGCGCGTTGACGCTTAAATGCCGCGTGCGGGCGGCTTTCCTCGACGGAATTCAACTGGCGCCGATGGGGTGCGTACAGCAAACTGATCTGTAGCTATCAGTGCCACCTCTTTGCCTTTACGCGGTTAAAGGACGGCAATCCGAAACCCGACGGGCGAACCTTGGGTTCCCGCTCGCTAAACGCGCCAAGCCCGCCTTAAGCTAGCGCATCGGCGGCATCTCTGATGCCGAGGTAGATTTCATCAAGATCTGCCCCTGTGACGCAATAGGGTGGCATTACATAGATGGTATTGCCGAGCGGGCGCAGCAGCAGATTTCGGTCTTTAAAGAACGCCTGAAGCTTCGGACCGACGCCCGCGAGATAGCCTGCATCCTTCGTTTTCAGATCGAGTGCTGTAATCGTGCCGGTCCGCCGGATGTTTGCAAACCGCGGGTCGGCGCGGAATGGCTCAATTGCCTGCTCTTGCATCGTGACAACCGACGCCACGCGTTGGCGAGATTCCGGATCTTGCCAGAGATCCAGGTTGGCCTTTGCGGCGGCGCAGGCCACTGGATTTGCCGTATATGAACTCGAATGAAAGAACGTACGCGTCCGATCTTTCGAATAGTGCGCGTCGAAAATATCCGCGCGACAGAGTGTCACCGCGAGTGGAAGCGCCCCTCCCGTGAGGCCTTTCGAATAGCAGGCGATATCGGGGGTGACATTAGCTTGCTCGCAGGCGAATAGTGTTCCGGTGCGACCCCAGCCTGTCATGACCTCGTCGGCAATGAACAGGACATCCGAGGCCTCGCAGATCCGCCTCATCTCTCTTAGCACCCAGGCTGGGTACATCAGCATCCCGCCCGCCCCCAATATCAGAGGCTCCACAACAAAGGCTGCCGGAACTTCGTTGCGACATACAGACTCGAGCGCATCGAGCGTCGCCTGTTCATGACCTCTCGCCGGGAACGGGATTGAGGTAACGTCGAACAGCAGGGGCCTGTACGCCGCGTTGAACACACCACGGGCGCCAACCGACATCGCCCCTATCGTATCGCCATGGTAGGAATGTTGCATCACGACGATGCACGTCCGCTTCTTCCCGATGTTTTGCCAGTAGCCGAGCGCCATCTTTAGCGCGACTTCCACACTGGTCGAGCCACTGTCAGAAAAGAAGACATGCTCAAGTCCACGGGGCGCAACTTTCAAAAGCAGTGCCGCAACCTCCTCAGCCGGATCGTGGGCATAGCCAGCGAAGATGATCTGGTTGAGCTTGCCTGCCTGGTCCTGAATGGCGCTCACGATATGCGGATGGCAATGACCATGCGTGACAACCCACCACGATGAGATTGCATCTATGATACGGCGGCCATCCGCGGTGTAGAGATAAGCACCCTGCCCACGAACGACCTTTGTCATCTCGTCCTGAAGCGCGTGTTGCGTGAACGGATGCCAGATCGGCGACTTCGGCTTCGTCGTCATAGCTTGAAATGATCGGCATGGAACGAGGTTTTGAACGCGGCCTGCAGCGTGTCTGCCGTGAGGGGAGAAAGCCAGGGCAGTCGCCCTAACCAACGCACCCGCCCGATCTCGCGAATTGCAATCTGAGTCTCAGCATTTCGTTCACCAATGAAGGCAATCCCAAGAATAGGGATCTGGCGCTTTCGTAGCGCCTCGATCGACAGCAGCGAATGATTGATGGTGCCCAGTGCCGTACGCGCGCAAAGCACGACTGGAAGCCGCCATCGCTCGAAGACATCAATGTAGAGTGTCTCGCCACTCAGCGGAACCATCAGGCCGCCAACGCCCTCAATCACCAACGGTCGCTCCCCGGTGTCGGGCACATCGAGCAAATCTGGCTCGATGCGAATTCCGTCAATTTCCGCGGAATGATGGGGTGAAGCGGGCGTTTGAAGGCGATAACGCTCCGGCACGATGCGATCGGACGAGAGATTGCCCAGTCGCGCGACGAACTCAGTATCGCTCTCTCCTTCAAGACCGGCCTGAATCGGTTTCCAATAGCTCGCGCCAAGGAGATCGGCGAGCCCCGCGGAAAACACCGTTTTTCCGATCCCGGTATCGGTGCCTGTCACCACGATCCGCTGACTCATCGAATTTCACCTCTCGTCTCCTCGATCAGAGCATCGAGCATTGCACGCACATCATCCTCCCCAGCGTTGAGCGTTAGTGAAATTCGCAAACGGGCCGTGCCCGCCGGCACGGTTGGCGGCCGAATTCCGCGGATATCGAAGCCGCGAGCCTGCAGTGCGGAGGCGAGCCGCATCGCACGCGCGTTGTCGCCAACGATATACGGCATGATCTGCGAGACCGAAGGACTTCGCCAACCGCGCAAACCCATCTCCCGATGCGTAAACGCGACCAGCTTGGCCAGACGCTGCTGCCGCTCAGGTTCATGTTGCAGGATGAAGAGCGCCTCCCGCACGGCAACAGCCATCAGCGGTGAGGGTGCCGTGGCGAAGATAAAGGGACGGCAGCGATTGATCATGAAGTCGCGCAGCACGCCGGAGGTAGTGACAAGCGCACCAGCTGCGCCCAGCGCCTTGCCGCAGGTATGAACGACCAGGAGATTTTCGCGTCCCTCATAGGGCGCGGTGAGCCCTCGTCCCTGCTCGCCGTAAACGCCCGTGGCATGAGCCTCATCCACCATCAGGAACGCGTCGTATCGGTCCGCGATCGCGACCAGGCCTTCGAGCGGCGCGAAATCGCCATCCATGCTGTAGAGACTTTCGACCACGATCCAGACGCGGCCCGTTCCGCCCTCGGCCCGCCAGTCACGAATTGTGTCTTCGATCGATTGGGGATCATTATGGGCGCTTATCCGAAACTCGGCACGGCCAGCGCGCGCGCCTTCATGAATACTGGCGTGCACCAGAGAATCGAGAACAAGCAGATCGTCCCGCTGCGGCAGCGTTGTCAGGACGGCAAAATTTGCGATATAACCGCCACCAAAGAATAGCGCCGTCTCAGCCCCAAAGAACTGAGCCGCTTCTTTTTCGAGAGTTTCGTGTTCCTCGCAATTGCCGCGCAGAAGCCGCGACCCGCCGGCTCCGATCGGTGTGCCGGCCTCGAGCGCGGCGGAGACAGCCTTTTTCATCCGCGGCGCGCTCGCCAGCGCTAGATAGTCGTTCGACGCAAAATCGATGCCGGCGCGCGGCTTGAGGCCACGCAGCCGGTTGTCTTCCTTCAAGGCATGCAACGCCGCGACATAGTCGCCAACTTTGGCCCTCTGGATTGAATTCATTCTTCACTCGCAAAGTAGCGGTCGATCTCTCGAAAGTTCTGATGGCCGCGAAGAACAACGCTTCAGCATCGGGCTCTTGGTTTTCAACCTGACAAGATGCGATTTTCTCGGCCAACCACCACAACGCGCGGTCTGAAGAGTTTCGCTTCCGCTTCATCGAAGGAGGCATATGCAACGATAATGATTTTGTCTCCGGGCATCGCGAGGCGCACAGCCGCTCCGTTCAAATCTATGGTGCCAGATCCGCGGGGGCGTCCTCCACATAAGGTGGCGAAGCGCGCTCCGGTTTCGATATTGTAGATTTCGACGCGTTCGTCGATCGGGGCTCCTGCCGGCCAACAGCGCACGATCAATCGAAATCGAGCCATCACGGTGCAGATCGGCTTTAGTCACGGAGGCGCGAAGGATTTTGCCTTTCATCAACGCAATCTGCATTTCTCACCTAAACCGGAGTTTGCGCACAGGTGCTCGTTGAGCTGCTTCAATCAGGCAAGCCCGACGTGACGCCGAGCCGGTCCAGTAAATTCGCGTCGCGGTCGCGCTGCGGGTTCTTGGTGGTCAACAGAACATCGCCGATGAAGATTGAATTCGCGCCGGCCAAAATGCACAGCGCCTGCAGTTCATCACTCATATACTGCCGTCCAGCGGACAACCGCACGACGCTCTTCGGCATCATGATCCGGGCCGTCGCGACCAGGCGCACCAGTGCAATCGGATCGGGACGCTCCGCAGTGTCATTGACCGGCACGCCCTTGACCTCGTTCCACAGGTTAATCGGCACGCTTTCCGGATGGCTGGGAAGATTGGCGAGTAGCACGAGCATGCCGAGCCGATCCTCGACGCGCTCGCCCATGCCGACGATACCGCCACAACAGACCTTGATGCCGGCGTCGCGCACGTGTGCCAGTGTGTCGATGCGATCTTGCAGGGTGCGGGTGGTGATGATCTTGTCGTAGAACTCGGGCGAGGTATCGACGTTGTGATTGTAGAAGTCGAGCCCGGCCTCGGAGAGCCGGGTGACCTGCTTCGACGTCAGCATGCCGAGCGTGACGCAGGTTTCCATGCCAAGGTCTTTAACAGCGCTGATCATGTCGCAGACCTGATCGAGATCTCGGTCGTTCGGACTGCGCCAGGCCGCGGCCATGCAGAAGCGCGTCGCGCCAGCGTCCTTGGCGGCTCGCGCGGTGGCGACCACTTCGGCGCGATTCATCAGGCGAGTGGCTTTCAGGCCGGTGTCGTAATGCGCGCTCTGCGAGCAATAGCCGCAGTCTTCCGGACAGCCACCGGTCTTGATGCTGAGCAGGCTTGCTGTTTCGACGTAGTTTGGATCGAAGTTCTTGCGATGAACGCTCTGCGCCTGCAACATCAGGTCGGCAAACCGCAGGCCATAGAGTGCTTCGGCCTCGGCGCGCTGCCAGTCATGGCGGACCGGCGCGCTGTCGCCTCCGTCATTCCGTTTCACTCCCACGGCAGCAACCATAAGTCTCGCCTTCCTTATAATAGATAATCCGGGCGATTATCTATTATGTGACCGCCCGTTCCTGCCTGCTTTGCCTCTCCAACATGAAACATAACCGTATGCCGACGCCCAAAGACCGCGAAAGTCTGCAGGCATTGCAGAAATTCTGCAAAACGAGCGGGCTTATGCCGATCATCGACGGAGGGGTAATGATAGATAATCTATGATGACTGACGAGAACACGACGATTGCGGTGCGCATTGCGGAGTCAATCGGTGAGCGCATCATCAGCGGAGCGCTGCAGCCAGACGCCCCGCTCCGGCAGGATCATGTCGCGCGGGAATTCAGTTCCAGCCACGTCCCGGTGCGCGAGGCTTTTCGGCAACTGGAGGCCCGACATCTTGTCGTCGCTGTGCGCCGTCGCGGTGTGCGGGTTGCCCCGCTCGACACCAATTCAGTGAAGGAGATCGCCGAGATGCGTGCTGCGCTCGAAGTGGTCGCGTTGCGCAATGCGGCTTCAAAGCTCACATCCGCCCATTTGGCACGGATCGAGCTCTCCCTGATTGAAGCAGACAATGCCCAGACCATTCAGGAGTTTGAGACGGCCAACCGCGCCTTTCACCACGCGCTGGTGGCGCCCTGCGCGATGCCGCGCCTGCTCGCGAGCCTCGATGGACTACAGCTTGCAAATTCGCGATCGGTGTTTGCAACGGCGCGCAGTGCAGGCTGGCAACCGCGGTCCAATCAGGATCACCGCCTGATTCTGCGGGCACTGCGCGCACGCAACGTCGATCAAGCCTGTAATCTGCTCGCGCGCCACATTCAAACGATTGAGCGCCTTGCCCTTCCCGCGCCTGACCAGGAATGAGATCTGGCGAGGTCAGCTGCAGACAGCAAGCCATCGCAAGACTGTCAAACGACCGACCGTCTTGCCGAGCGACATAACCTGCGACGACAGCGTTGCAGCGGGGTCGATCCCAAGATAGTTATGCGATCTACTTCCGTAATCACCCAACGGCCATCCATGATTCGTCACATCGTTCTATTCACGGCCAAAGATAAGGCCGACATCGACCAAATCATCGAAGGCCTGTCGGTTCTCACCAATATCCCACATGCACGCCGGCTCGAGGTTGCTCGCAATCGCAAGACCGACCAGCTCGACAACGATATCGACGTCGTGGTCTATGGTGAGTTCGATAACGAGACGGACCTCGCAGCCTACAAAGCGCATGAGCTATACCAGGAAGCGATCAGGCGGGTACGACCACTCCGGGAGCTGCGGTTCGCAGCTGACTACAATCTATCAACGGATGCGCGTTTCGCCTCAACGACAGTGATAAGCCAAGTTACTCGGCCCACTGCGTCCACTGGCGGGGGTTAACCTGAAAATCGAATTCAAGAGCTTGCGGGTCCTTGGCGAGCGTCGCTCTCGTTGGGGTAAGGATCACAATCGGAGCGCGTCTCCCAGCACGGCAGTCCTCGGTGACTGACTGGCCGATGCACGTCCGCGAGTTACCGTGGATTGGGCCTGTCACAGCGATGCGATGTCTCGCGCATCGACCGCACCTTACGTTTCTCGATAGCGCAGCAAAGCATGAGTTGCTCGGGCGCTACTCATTTCTGACCTGCGACCCCTTTAGCACCTACATGGTCGCGAACGGACAGGCGAGTTGCAACGGAGAGGCTCTCGAGGGCGATCCATGGGAAGTGCTTCGCACCCTGCTCGCCAAGTATCCGCAAGAGCATCGCCCCGATCTCCCGCCGTTCCAAGGAGGTGCGGCCGGGTTCTTTTGTTACGATCTGAACAGGACTCTGGAGCGATTGCCGGCGCCGGCAATTCCCGATCAGCGTTTGCCGCAATCCATCCTGCATTTCTATGACGTGGTCATCAGCTTCGACCACCGTGACGACAGATGCTGGATCGTTTCTACCGGATGGCCGGAGCAGGATCCCGCACGTCGCGCCGAGCGCGCACGCCGTCGAGCCGACGAGTTTGCAGCAGCATTGCTTGCGGGCCCAAAGACGTCGTGGAACGACTTCCCCGGCCGAACTGCCGCATGGCATTCGAATTTCAGCCGTGAGGGCTATATTGCGGCAGTACAGCGCGTCATGGACTTGATTCTGGCTGGAGACGTCTTCCAAGCCAACATTGCGCAGCGCTTCAGCGCCCGCCTGTCGACCTCATTTGATCCTCTTGCCTTCTACTGCCAGCTGCGGTCGTTGAACCCGGCTCCCTTTGCGGCCCTCCTGCGCTACGGCAAGCTCACCATTGCATCGAGCTCGCCGGAACGATTCCTGAGGCTCGACGGACGACAGATCGAAACGCGCCCCATCAAAGGCACGATCGCGCGTTCTGCTGATTCCAAGGAAGACCAGCGTCGCGCTGAAATCCTAGTCACGTCCGAAAAGGACCGTGCCGAGAATACTATGATCGTCGACCTCATGCGCAACGATCTGTCGCGCGTTTGCACTCCACATTCGATCGACGTTCCAGTGCTGTGCGGCCTCGAATCCTACGCCTCAGTGCACCACCTCGTATCGATCGTTACGGGTGAACTTGCAGACGACCAAGACGCTATTACCCTGCTTCGAGCTTGCTTTCCCGGAGGCTCCATTACAGGGGCGCCAAAGGTGCGATCGATGGAAATCATTGCGGAAATCGAGCGGGCGGCGCGATACGTCTATTGCGGGGCTATTGGCTTTATCAGCTTCAACGGGCACATGGACACGAATATCGCGATCCGCACTGTCACGATCGACGACGATCTGGCCGTGTTTCATGCGGGTGGCGGCGTGACGGCGATGTCGGATCCAGAGGCCGAATACGAAGAGACGCTCGCCAAGGCGCAGCGAATCTTTGACGCGTTTCGTGCTGAAACATCCGGTGCATCTTGATTGTCATCATCGACAACTACGACTCCTTCGTCTTCAACATTGCCCGCTATTTCCGCAAGCTTGGTGAAGCAACGGAAGTGATCCGGAACGACGTGGTCGGCGTTAGCGATCTTGTTGGCCTCAAGCCGCGCGCAGTAGTTATCTCGCCCGGTCCCTGCGGTCCAGCTGAGGCCGGAATATCCACCGCCGTCGTCCGCGAACTTTCGGGTCAAGTCCCTATTTTAGGCATCTGCCTCGGTCACCAGTGCATTGGGAGCGTTTTCGGCGCTCAAGTGGCGCGTGCACGTCGCCCTATGCATGGTCGATCCTCCTACGTAACTCATGATAGCCGAGGGCTATTCAAGGAACTCCCGTCCCCACTTCGCGTCGGGCGCTACCATTCTCTCGTCGTCGAGGTCGATGAGTCATGCGCGTCGCATCTCACGGTGACAGCGCGTTCGGAGGAAGGCGAGGTCATGGCCCTCGCACATCGATATCACCCAACTATTGGTGTGCAGTTCCACCCTGAATCGATACTTACCCAACAAGGGCACGTGCTGCTGCTCAACTTCTTGCGACTCATATAGTCCCCCAAAGGGGTGAGGAGCTGAAGTTGCGTCACACGCATGGGCTCCCGGCCTGCTCAGAATCCCGCTCCGAGCGGTTGATCTCTTCGATTTGAGTAGAGCGGCGCCGCCGCGTTCGTTCGACGGCACCAAAAGCGTTCAGCATGCCGAGTGTGCCGCCCATCAGGATGGCAAGGAAAGTTGCCGCCGCAGGATCCCGATTGAGAGTGCGCGCCGACACGATGCGGCTGAGGACGCGCGGCCGAGGTAATTGCTGCCGAGCGGCAGCGCCGAGCACAAGCGCGCGAACAGTCATTGTCGACCGGCGCGCCGATGTTGTGACGGGCGATGTACGGGACGTGTGATCGCCATCAGGCGGCAACGATGCTAGCGCCGATTCGTGCCTGCGAGCGGACCGCCCCATGTGCGACCGGGGCGAGCGCTTCGACTGCAGCAATGGTCTGATCAGTTTCAATGATGACCGCGCCTCGGGTCAGATGGGATCCCGGCGATATAGACCAGCAACCCAAGGAAGAGATAGATCGAGCAGAAGATCATGACGCAGACCTGGATGAGCGGCATGTCGCGTGTCGAGACCGGTATCGATCAGACGGTGCGCAAGCCCTGGGTACCCACAATCGACAGTTTCAGACCGCTCTTGCTCTAACAGTTGGCCGCTGGTGGCCCAAGGTCTGCTTCCTTCAGATGCGGGCGATACGGACCACGTTGGCCTCGTCGCGAAAGCGGCAACGATTTGAAGGCGGATTGGCGGCCCACTGGTAGTTTGTGCCGAAGCCAGAGCGCTTCGTTCTCGACATGAGGGCTGCTGTACCTGGGGCGAACTCTCTGACGAAACTGGGAGCACTTCTCGAGCAGCAGCGCCAGAACTGCAATTTTTTCTGCCACCGCATGTCAAGCTGATCACGCAGCGCCAGCCCGCCGGGCGTTCTGCCGGATGAAGCTTCATCCACTCGGCGAGCTGCGGCGCACCCATCAGACAGGACTGCATCGAGACGTCGGCGAAGTCCGAGGTGGTCACGGTCTGCTCGTGGCAATTTGCCGGAGAGGAGAGACCGCAGAGCACAGCGATGATCTTGATCACGACTGGAGAGCCCCATCGCTGCGATGGGCATTTGCCCGGATGATCTTGATGGCTTTGGCCACCGTGCGCGGATGCAGGCCTAGCGCGTGGATCACTTCCTTCTTCTTGCAGCCGAGATTACACTCGAGGTAGCCGCGCACACGCTCGACGTTGAATGCCTCCAGCTCCTTGGAGCCGGGGCGCAGGTTCAGCGCTTCAATGGTACAGAATTCGTGGAACATGTTTGAAGCTGCCCACCCAGTCATGCACGCAATTCGCGTTCAGCGCTAGCAGCCGATCGGGCGAATGCTTTGGCCGCATCAACATGCCAAGCTTTCTCAGCACGCCGCTCGTAATCGTCGGCAAGGACCTTAAGCTGACCCGCAATCGCTGAGTCAGTCATGGTTTGGGCTGCACGGAGCAAAGTCCGTGCTGTCTCTAAATATGCCTTGCCTCGTTGAGAGATCTGGACCATCACAAAGCCCTCGCGCGGTTCTCTGGCAGCTGGTTGAAGGTGATCTGGAGCCAGCCCACCCAATTGCGGTCACTTTCCCTGCGAGCTCTGAAGCGATCGACGCACTTCTTGGAACAAAGAGGCGTTCGCCACGAGTAGTGCCGGACGAGACCGAACTTGCCGTCACAAACTGCGCATCGCGCGGCACCGCCAGATCTAAGACTTTCGGAGCAGTTGGGCATTGTACTCTCCTCTTGGCTTTATCGCAGCTGTTCGTCGATCATCCTTTTTTCACTGTCGCACTTGATGAGCCTGTGCGCGTTTCCAACGCATGCAGCCTAAGACGATCACGATCAGCAGCTCAATTGAACGTAGGTAATCGTCCGGCATCTAGATGGGTGACGGAACAATACGAAGGTTTAGGGCGCTCCTCCTTAAAGCCGACCACTTCCGCAATGGGTCTTGGTTGTGTGGAAACGGATAGCTCAGAGGCGGCCGTGGTCGACAATCGTTCCAGGCCGCCAATGTTTTCGCTTCGGAGCGTCTAAGTAGCCGGCCAAGGTGGTTAAGCGACGCGCGGCGTCGCCTTTGGCGCACTTCGCCGCCTTCAAGTAGCGCGGATGGCTGCAATCAGGCCCGGTTTGCCGACGATGTTCATCGCCCTTGTGAGGTTATAGGCGAGAACACGCAGCGCTATCTCAGCGGCTAGCTCTGCATCGTTGCCGCAGTCCTTGAGAATGTTTGGAAATTGCTCCCGCATGGGCTTGGACAGCACCCAACCTAGTGGTGGCACGATCGGTGCATTGCCGTTTTCCGAGACCTCGCACATGGCAAAGTGTGAAAAATGAGGTTCGGCGCGTGCTCGGTTCCATCTTGGAATTGGTGCTGGATCCTGAGTGTTGGTAACCGGAGCAAGCAAGTCGAGTCCCTTGGACTGCGACTTGGCTTCAACGCATGAGAATTCCCGCTGTCGCACACGGAAGCCGCTGGTTCAGCTGCCGCCAAGGTACCGTGAGCCTCGCGGACCGCCGTCACGCCGAGCAGAGGTGCTGCCAACTCATTCAGATACGCTACAACGAAGCCCCCGCCATCGTTCTTCTCCCAGCGGCCGGTCTTCGCGTTCCAACCACTGTCCCTGAACTGCAGGAAGTCCGACGTGGTCGCCGCCCCAACGGCAGGCATGCTGGTGGTCAACACGCACCTCAGCTTTTCGTCTTCGCGTATTCTCACACGTGTACGCTCTTTGGTGAGAGTCGGGTCGCTGCTGATCTGCAGAACGATGAGCCCGACAGCCGCCTCTCTTTGCTTCGATCTGCGCGCGGGCTTCCCTAGCCGTCACCGCATCGTAATTCTCGAAATAGCCGCCATCGATGACGTAGCCGCGGTTCGTCTCGCCGGAAAGGAAACTGGCCCCTCCCTTTGGTTCGAGCTTTCCAGCCGGCGACACATACGTGAATCTGGCGCTATTGTGGGCTGCCGTGCTCGCGCGTATACGCCTAATTTGATGACTTGTAGTCATATTGCGGGCCGCAATCCAGCTGCTGGTTCTCCAGAAGATCTTCGGCCGTTTCGCTGACGACGAAATGCCGAAGGTTCTCTCGCTTTAAGTCACTGCTTGCGGATAAACCAACTCCGGCGGCCCCATTGGTAAACAACTTGACCGGATCGGCAGCGCCGGACGCCCCATTTTCTTCGGTCATATCGAACGAAAAAATCATAGGCGATGCCGGTCTTGATGTATCGATCATAGATAACTTGCTCGATCCCGTTGAGATGGCCCTCAGGTTTGAAGGCCACTGCTTTCCGCGAAGAAGGCTGAGTCATCGATCAACGGATTGGCCTGATCTTCCTTACGGAACAGGGGGATTGTCTTATCCTGGATCGCGAGCCGGCTCTCGCAACGGATATATTGCGCGAGATCAGACGTCCGCACTCCGGTGGACCGGGTGACTGAACAACCCGCCGCCAAAATTGTCGTCGCGCATGCGAGCAGTAATTTTCGTCGTTTCCCGAGCCAGATGTCGCCGAAAAAGTTCGGACGAAAAGCGCTCAACAATTCGAATTCAGACCACCATAAGGCATGGCTACTCTCGAATAACATCTTGAGACAAACTACGAAAATACAGAAAAACGCGCCATTGCTGGCAGCGTTCGCGATCGATTAGAATGTCTACCGTGTCAGGGCAAGTTGGTTTCGTACTCTACGGCCGCTCGGCCGATTTACAATCTCGGAGTGTGAAGACCTTCCGGCAATTACTCAGCTTCTGGCTGAACGGCCACACGTATGGAGAACAGCGGCCGTCGGGCTGACCGCCAATAGAGCGAGAAAATAAGCCACCGCGGGACAGCAATCCCTCGACCACGGGGCACTCGCGCGGAATGTTTGCTCACCGGGTCTTGTCAACGTGCGTCGAAGCATGCGCCTAATCGAAGATCGCCCGAACGGCCCGCCCGCCAGCCGCGGTATAGCTCCTGCCCAGCCATGTTGATATTGGTGGCGGTATCCCGCCCTTAATCGCCGCCACCACGCGCTTGCGCAGATCGAGAGAGTAAGGTGTGCCCATCCATGCTCGCTTCCGCCCAGTTAGCATGGCCAATCGGAAACACACTGGAGGGTTCTGTGAGGTCGCGTGGCAGGTACGAGCCGCGCACTGTCGTGCGTGCGACTTCATAGACGCCGAATTGAACGAGCCGCTGCCATGCGCGAGCACCGGGCGAGATTCAAGGCCGATGATCTTCGACGGTTGACAGGCTCAAACGCACGTCCAACTTATGCGATACGGCACGGACGTTGCAGAATGGGAAAGTGGCTTGCCGACTTCACGTGCTGTCAATGGGTTAAGCGTTGCGGAAAGTCACCTGCGACAACCTGGGCGCGGGGGAGCCCGGTAACGGTCTTCGACCGGTGCGACGGACTTACAGAAAGGCGCCCCGGCATCGTCCTTTCGAAGTGTCCAGATGCTGTTGGTTACCATCATTGTTGATCCGACTGCACGGGTCGAAGTACCGCCTGCCAATGGCGGGAACGTTGTTGTCACTCCCACTCCAGCAACAAAATGCCGTGCCAGCGGCTTCGTTCAATCCCAAATCGATTCAGCCTAACCCATCCCGCTTTAGTTGGCCTTGTCTCACTGATCCCTTCACTTCAGCTCACGAAAGCCCATTCATGAAAGCGGCTCGCGGGAAACCTGCACGAACTATTTGAGTGGCGGGCAAGCCCTTCAATGGGCCTCCCCGGCCCGACACTCAGCCGTCCACATGGGAAGCGGAACTTGAACAGATAGCGGTGAAAGCTGTGAACCACCTGCCGAAGAGCGGGGTGCGGGAAATCCGCACGCCACGTTCTGTGGGAACCGGGGGCGGGCTACCGCCTCCGGTGACCCGGTGGGCGGAGCTGCGAGGCTCCCCCTGTCCCGATCGATCACTTTCGGGGATCCCGTCAGCGCAAGGGGGGAGCCGGTCGGCCGATGCGCCCCTTACTGATCCCAATGACTTCGGAGTCATCTGCAACGCGCAGTGAGGTGAGCGCCCCGTTCAGGCTCCCTCCCCCTTTGCGGGGGAGTAAGCCGCAATGGAGGTGCGCGTAGGAAAACGTCAGTTCGACTTCGGGGGCGCGGCCGGCTGGGCGGCCGCCTGCGGGGCGCGGCCGACGATTACGGTGAGCAGGCCGTCGCCCCAGAGCTTCTTTGCGACCCGCCTGGTGTCGTCAAGCGTCACCGCGTCGACGATGGCGTTGCGCTTCTCGATATAGTCGATCGGCAGCTTGTCCTGCTGATATTGCAGCAGCGCCTGCGCGAGCTCGGCAGAGGTGCCGAGCGCCAGCATCTGCGAGCCCTTGAGGTAAGACTTGGCCTCGTCGAGCTCCTTTTGCGTCGGGCCCTCGTCGGCGATCCGGCGGATTTCCGTCTCGACCGCATCGACG
This sequence comes from Bradyrhizobium sp. NDS-1, assembly GCF_032918005.1. NCBI lineage: Bacteria > Pseudomonadati > Pseudomonadota > Alphaproteobacteria > Hyphomicrobiales > Nitrobacteraceae > Bradyrhizobium > Bradyrhizobium sp. NDS-1. Next base: position 2,219,237 of record NZ_CP136628.1, on the reverse strand, counting down.
GTCTCGCCGGCGCGATCGGCGCGGGTGCCGGTGTTGCCGATGAACAGCGCGGAGTGATCCATCCAGAGCAGCGCTTCCGAAATCTCATAGACCAGCCCACGCTTCTCGCGCACTTCGTTGAAGAGACGCGACGCCGGGCCGCCGCAGAGAATGTGGTTCACCACATCGGCCGCCATGAAATCCGGGTCGTGCCTGTTGATGCCGGGTCCGCCGAAGGTGACGACGGTCTGCGGCACGTCGAGCGGGATGAAGGCGCGCTGCGGCGGCTTGGCCGCCACAACATCGGGGATCGGCGTCAGTTCAGCCTCGGCCGGCAGGGCGCCGAAGGTGTTGTCGAGCAGCTTGCCGAGCGTATCGGGATCGACGTCGCCGACCACGGCGATGCGCAGCGTATCCTTGGCGAGGATCCGGCGCGCATAGTCCTTCAGGTCGGCGATCTCGATTTTCGGTACGCTGTCCAGCGTGCCGGTGTCCGGCCTGCCATAGGGATGATCGCCAAACGCGACTTCGAGGAACTTGCGGTCGGCCAGCGAGGACGGATTGGTCGATTCACGGCGCAGGGTGGAGAGCACGTGGGCGCGGATGCGTTCGACATCGGCCGGCTCGAACCGCGCGGAGGTCAGCGCCATCCGCAACAGGTCGTACGCTTCGTCCTTGTTGTCCTTGAGCATGCGAAGCGAGCCGCGGAAGTGATCGCGCGTCGCGGAGAAGCTCAACTTGATGGCCCGGCGATCGAGCCGCTCATGGTAGGTCTTGGAATCGAGATCGCCTGAGCCTTCCTCAAGCAGGGCGGCGACCAGATTGCCGACGCCGGGCTTGTCCTTGGGATCCTGTGACGAGCCGCCGCTGAAGGCATACTTCATCGCGATCAGGGGCACGGTCGCATCCTGCACGAACCACGCCTCGATGCCGCCAGGCGACACTAGTCGCTGGATATTGGCTGCAGCCTGCAAGGGTGCGGATGACAGCGTCAGCATCGCGGCGCAGTCGCCGCCGATCAGCGCCGCGCTGCGGGTGAGGGGATAGGTCACAAGTGCTTCCTTATGTTTCGGCGCAGTATCCTTGATCAGATAGCCGGTCACCGATCGCTTCTTGTCGAGCCATTTGGCCGCGGCATCGCGCACCTGCTCGGCGGTGACGGCGCGGATGCGGTCCGGCCAGCTCCTGATTTCGTCGATGCTGAGACCGGTGGTCAGGGCAGCGCCATACCACCACGCCAGCCTCTTCTGATCGTCCTGGGCATAGATCGCCTCGACGATGAGCTGGGTCTTGACCCGCTCGAGATCCTCGGCGCGGCTCGGATTCTGGGCGACGTCGGCAATGATGCCGTCGACCACCTGCTCGACCTCTGCAAAGCTGACGCCGGGTTTCGGCGAGGCGGAGACAGCGAACTGGGTCGGGTCGAGCGAGATGCTCGAATAGCTGGCGCTGGCGGAGACCGCGAGCGGCTTGTCGACCACGAGCGCGCGGTAGAGATAGGAGTTGCTGCCGCTGCCCATCAGCTGCGCCAGCACGTCGAGGGCCGCGCTTTCGCCGGCCGCTGCCGTGGTCGCCGAGGGCACCAGGTAATTGCGACGCAAGCCGGGTTGCTCGACGCGCGGATCGGCCAGCGTGACGGTGCGCGGCGCGGCCGGCTCCGGCTCCTGCGGGCGGACGCGCCGCGCCGGGATCGCCGGCTGGGCCGGGATCGGCCCGAAATTGCGTTCGACCAGCGGACGGATTTCGGCGGCCTCGACGTCGCCGGCGATCACCAGGATCGCGTTGTTCGGGGCGTAGAAGCGCTTGTAGAACGCGAGCGCATCCTCGCGGTCGAGCTTTTCGATCTCCTGGTGCCAGCCGATCACGGGCCGGCCGTAGGGATGGTTGAGGTAGAGCGCGGCCATGATCTGCTCGTTCAGCCGCCCGTCCGGATCGTTGGCGACGCTCATGTTGTATTCTTCCAGCACGACGTCGCGCTCAGGCAGCACGTCCTCGTCCTTGAGGATGAGGCCGATCATGCGGTCGGCCTCGAACTCCATCGTGGCAGGAAGCTGCTTGCGCGGCACGCGCTGGTAGTAGCCAGTGTAGTCGACCGAGGTGAAGGCGTTCTGGTCGCCGCCGACCCGCTGCACGGTCTGCAAGAACTCGCCGGCCGGGTGCTTGACGGTGCCTTTGAACATCAGATGCTCGAGAAAATGCGCGAGCCCGGATTTGCCCGGCGTCTCGTCGGCGGAGCCGACCTTGTACCAGATCATCTGCGTCACGACAGGCGTGCGGTGATCGGGGATCACCACAACCTGCAGGCCGTTGTCGAGCTTAAAGCTGGCGGGGCGTCCGGAGGTAACCGTAGTCTGGGCGCGCAGGCCGCTGCTTGACAGTGAGGTTGTGCAAACATGTGCGGCAACGAAAGGGGCGGTCACTTGGTGTGAGGACATCATGATCCTTATGGAAGCCCGAACATGCGCTCGGGGCGCGAAAGCGCGGGCACCATACACGGCACTGTCCGTGCCGGTCATCACGAAACGGAGAGAGACGCGCGGCCCCCCATTAAGCTTTGCTCAAGTGAGGGCCGGCCGCGAGGATGAGATTGTAAAACCATACGTATCGCTGATTGACGTTAGGCTCGATCGTCTCCGCGCGGAGCGCCAGCGCCTCTTGCGGCAAACCATTTACCTGCCGAAGCTTCCTCGCGGTAAACGAGGTACCTTTCGGATAGTCACGCCCGAGAGGGCGTCTCCTTCAAGAACTCTACACACGTCGCGTCTGGTTTCTGCATGAATGGCTGTTGGGGCGCCGACTTAAATCTCCGTTGACACCGAGCTCCAGTACGCCAGTTCCGGGCAGAATTCGGCACGGCATCGTGTCCGCAACAATCTGCGGGGGTACACCGGACTTCTGCCCGGTCGTTCTCAAGACGCCAGTACTGGTGGGTCTGTTGGCATGATATCAAGGAACGCGCCCGCGCCGTAGTGAGTCAGATTCCAAAAGATCTGCTCGCGCGAACCGCTGCCGTTCTTCTCCTCAAAGACTCAAAGTCGAGCTACGTCAATAGAAGGCGAGAGACCACCGCAGGACCGTATCCAGCGATGGGGAATGGTCATCAGGAAGGCGGGACGGGGCCGCTCGATGAGGCAGAGGTTCTACGCGTGCAGCGCATCGCGATCGGCGATGATCGCTTCGTGAAGCTCGGCGTCCGTACCGACGCTGGTTTCGTCGGCGACCACGACCGCGAGACGCAAAGACCGATCCCGGATCATATCAGCGCGCGCCACGAAGATATCGCCTCCCTGGTCCGCAGACACCAATCGCGTTCGATCGTGCACCATAATCATGATGACGAGGCGCTCGGGCAGCGGCAACGCCGTCACATGTTCATAGAAACCCGCAATTCAACTCATTTTCGAGAGAGCTTGAATCGCACGTAAGGTCATATTGTACTCTATCGATCGCGTAGAGCTGCGCCTCGGTTGCCGCAATTGGGACGACATTCATCGCGAACGTGTCGACTTATGGACACAGTACCGCCTGGCATGAGTGATGCTTGTTGAAGTAAACGAGACGTTAGACCAACCCCATCGATGCAAGCGCACTCGGCAGCCGCTGCCCGATCCTTCTGGACTAGGCGGGAGAGAGCCGTGGCGCTTTCTTCATCTTTCGCGGTCGCGCTTGCAACGGTGCCGTGTCGCGCTGATGGGCGACGAACGAAAATGATGCATGAGCGAACTGGCATGAGGGATACAGCTGGACGGTCACCCTCAAGATTACTTATTCCAAACGGGGAAGCGCGGAAAGTGGATAGTATCAAATCGATGACTCTACAGGAGCTGCGCTCTGCAGTCACTGGCGGCAGGGTCTTGGAGATAACTACGACAACGGGCTGTGTCGTCGGATGTTCTTATTGCTCGCAGGACAGGTTTGCCGAACGGCAAAGAGCGAGATCCGACCTGAAGCATCTTTCCATGCAAGATTTCAAGCGATGCCTGGCGCACGTACCAGCAGCTGTCGACATCAGCTTTTCCGGATATTCGCAGCCTTGGCTCAATCCGGCTTGCACCGAAATGGTCGAGCATGCCTACGCGTGCGGCCATGGAATCCGGATTTTCACAACCCTTGCCGGAGTGGACGGGCAGGATCTAAGGCGCTTACGTGCGCTGCAGTTCCGCGTTTTCCTGGTGCAGGTTGTTGATGACTGCACGTCCATGGATAGTGGTCTCGTCACGCGCAACTATGTCGATTTGATACGCCAACTTGTCGACGCCGACATTTCATCACTGCTCTTCATGGTCATGGGCGAGGTTCATCCCGAACTTGTCGGCATCATTCCCGACGAAGCGCTGGTCCGCTTGCGTCCGCCTCGCAGGAGAGCTGGCAGCGGCGAGCTCGAGATGGTTAAAGCACGACCGCCAATCGTTGGAACACTAACGTGTCCCGACGAACGGCAATATCGTAATGTTCTTCTTCCAAACGGCGATGTTACTTTCTGCTGCAAGGATTTTGAGCGACGACACGTCTTGGGCAACCTCCTCCGCGACAGGTACGAGGATCTCTTCGAAGGGGCGACTTTTCGCAACATTGCCGATCGCATGAACGGAACGGACGGCTTTCTGCTTTGTCGATCGTGTGAATTCGCTGAACCAATAACGTCCAAGAGCTGATCTTTGAGAGCAGTTGGCCGCGGCCTGATCGAAGCGAATCGCGAGTCCTGGCGAAGCTCGGCCCTGCAGCTCATCATTACATCAGCCGCGGGGACGACCCTCCGATGAACGGAGGGTCGCCATGGACTGGACTAGCATTTTGCTGGTCGCCGGTCTGCTGGAGGGCGCCTGGGCTACCCGGCGGAATCTGATTTATTTCCGTGCCACGCCCTTGTCTTGTCAGGCCCTGGAGAACCCCATCATTCTTCTGAGGCGAATACGGCTTTCTCTCGAACTCAAAAGGCGGCGTCTTGGCATGACCGCGAGTCCATGTTTCCCAAGAATCACGGCCGAGATGGTGTCGTTCCTGCGGAGCTCGCGACTTTGTGTCTTGCGCCGTTCGCGCTTACGAGAGTTTGAGACCATCTTACTCCTTTGAGCATGGTCGGGAGGACGTGGCGCCAAACCGGACGCTAAAGTGAACATGGATCAACTTGCGCCCGGCAAGCCTGCCATCTGCGAAAAAGCGGCGTCCGCCTCGCCGCTGCTCGGCCGACGTGTCCTGCCGTGATTTCCCTTGCTAGGCTGTTAACGAACGGTTGCGTGATCCGCCAGCGCAGCGCGCCGCGCGTGCTGCAACTGAGCACGAAAGCTCAGAACTGCGGATCTTGTGCTCACTATAAAGACCCGAGCTTGACGCGGCCGGGGACTGCGACCGGGCGTGCATACCGGCTCCGCGTCGGCGATAAACGTTCAACGGAGGACAAAGGAACTACGCCGCGACGTTCGACGCGGTTTTGACCTCTCTGCAGGGACCGTCCTCAAAGCGCCCTGAACCCTCACACGCCGTCGGCAGCTCCCTCAAGTCCGCGTCCTAACCGATCCCGGCATGACGATCCTTCGCTGGCTCATTCAGGAGCCCGGCGAGCCTGAGGCCTTCAAGGACTCCTTCGAGCCGCTGTTCGCGAATGATTGCGGCGAGCAGCAAAACGGCCTCCTCCCGATGGACGGTGAAGCAGACGTCAGGCGCTTGCGGAACCAAGAAGTCCAGCAAGTCCGGAAGGTCGACAACGTGGTGGCGTAAGGTCGAGACCGCATCATTGGCGAGATAGGTCGCCAAATCCGCATTCGCCGGCGGATCAAAGTCCAAGTCGACCTCGGCGCGCTTCTCGATCGCCTGTCGGATCAAGTCGCCCTGCCGTCTTGCATTCATCGAGAGTATGAGCACCGCATCCGCGAGCTTCTCGCGCGGCAAGCTTCTCAGTTCGGCTATGCATGCCTGGATGTCGCCAACCGAACTCTCACGGCCTACCTCTACTCGCAAGCTGTCGAGCAGCATCCGCGCGTCAGCGGCTGCCCTGCTCTTTTGTACTCGAACAATCATAATGCTCTCCGGCCGACGATATATCCCCGCGATACAGTGCGTCGCGCCCTTGTTTTGGATCCGCTCGCTTTGGCTATCGTCGGGAAGATTATGGGGGGAAGCTGGGAAGCTGCGGTTATCCACCATGCAAGGGCCTGCCCGTGGCCCCGATTGAATGTGCCCGGGTGAAATCTCGAGTCCCGCGCATCTCGTTGCATCGCGACAACGCCGCATCCTGCCAAAGCCAGGCCCTCCCCTGAAGCTTCAACCAAACTTGAATAGCACACCGTAACCGCCCCGTGGGTAGCTCCACTTGATATCACCGCTTTCTTCGCAGATCACCCGGCAGGTGCCGCACTCGAGACACCCGTCGACTGTAACCTCAACATGACCTTTATCGTTGAGTTCGTAGCACCGTGCTGGGCAAGCCTTCAGCATCGATAGCAGCTGCGACGATGGCGTGGTGTGCGGCCGCACCTTGATATGGGCGCGGCCGGAATCAACAAGATAACGGTTGTAGAATAGTTTGTCCTCGACACGTTGGGATGGCTCGCTCGGCATTGATTCTGGCTCCGTCAATCGTCGTTGTCTTTGCTTCGTGATCAGCGCCAGGCCCGGGCAATGCGAAGGGCATCGCTGAACAGTCCACTCCACGATCGTGCCTTGATGAACGAGTTCAGCATCAGCTTCTCTTTCTCGAGCTTTGGTGTACCGTCGACGCGCAGGTAATCCTGCATCGCCTTCGAGAAGAGCTGCGGATATGTGAGAAAGAAGTTTTGCGAGTGGGCATGCAACAGTGCCGGCATATCCTTGTACTTCTTCAGGTCCTTGATTACGAAGGAGTCATTCAGCATCTTTTTGTAAAGCGAAAGATTTTTCGCCGTCATGGGATCATTTCGCGATCTGATAAGACAGATCGCTTCCGCCGCGATACGGCCCGACGTCATCGCCAGATTGGACCCCTCGCGATGGATGGCGTTGTTGAGCTGGGCGGCGTCCCCGACGACGACCCAGCCCTCACCACAAAGCTGCGGGATCGCCTTGTACCCACCTTCGGGGATCAAGTGGGCGGAATATTCCTTGACTTCCGAACCCTCGATCAGCGGCGCGACGGAGGGGTGACGCTTGAAAGCCTCGAGCAAGCCGTAGGGCGTCTCGCCGGTACGCTGGAAGTCGGCAACAAGACAGCCAATACCGAGCGAGATACATTCCTTGTTCGAATAGATGAAGCCCATGCCGGTCATGCCGCGGGAGATGGTTCCGGCAGCTTCGATGACGAGCCCCTCGTCGCCTTTGAGGCTGAAGCGAGCATCGATTGTCTCGCGCGACAGGAAATGCATCTCCTTGACCGCGAGTGCCACCTTATCCGGTTTCAGTCGCCCTCTTAACCCCGCACCCGTCCCGAGCACTCCGTTCACCCCCTCGGCCAGCACGACGACATCTGCATGGATTTCACCGCCATCGCGGTCTGTGCGCACCCCGACCACCCGCCCATGTGAATCCTGGAGGAGCTCGGTCACCGTGGTCTCGCACAGGACCGTGGCGCCGGCCTCGCGGACCTTCTGCGAGAACCATTTATCGAACTGAGCGCGGATGACGGTGTAGCGGTTCGGCTTCTCCTCATTGAAATCATCGGAGCGATAGTGAAGCCCCGTGTGCGAACGCTCGTCCATGATCCAGAAGCGCTGCTCGACCAGATGCCGCTCAAGCGGTGCATCCTCGCGGAAATCCGGGATCAGCTTCTCCAGCATATCGGCATAGAGGATGGCCCCTTGCACGTTCTTCGACCCCGAATACTCGCCGCGCTCCAGCTGCAGCACTTTCAGGCCACGCTCGGCCATGGTAAGCGCCGCCGCATTCCCGCCCATGCCAGCACCGACGACGATCGCGTCGAATTTTTCCTCGATCATAACAAGCTCCCTAGCCGGCGATGCGGTCGTGCGAGTGCGGCGACAGCCGCGCGCGGAATGCAGAGGTCAATGCCGGCAACAGTCGAATGGCGTCGGTGACGATACCGATATGGGCGAAGTCGAAGATCGGGGCGTTCTTGTCGGTATTGATGGCAACGATGAGGTCGCCACCCTCCACTCCGACGCGATGCTGGATCGCCCCGGAAATACCGGCCGCGATATAAAGCTTTGGCCTAATGGTTTTCCCAGTCTGGCCGATTTGTCGGTCCGAGGTGACCCAGCCCTTCTGGACTAGCGGCCGCGAACAGCCATACTCGGCGCCAAGCACGTCGGCGAGCTGCTGTACCAGTTGGAAGTTCTCAGGCGATCCCAGACCGAGCCCTCCAGCGACGACCACGTCCGCATAGGCAAGGTTGGACCTTTTAGAATCGCGGTCCGGCAGGAACGAGAGGACTTTTGTGACGATATCTTCTTCTACAAGCCCGAGCGGATGCGAGATGACGCGCCAGACGGCGCCCGTCACGCGCTCGGGCGTCGGCATCACGCGCGGGCGGACGGTTGCCATCTGTGGACGATAGTTGAGTGTGTAGATCGTGCACAACAGTGAACCGCCAAACGTCGGCCGCGTCGCTGCAAGCGAGCCGTCGGGATCGACATCGAGCTCGGTGCAGTCGGCAGTTAGGCCGGTGAGCAGTGTGGTGGCCACTGAGCCGGCGAGATCCCGGCCGAGTGTAGTTGCCCCTAGGAGTAGGATTTCCGGCTTGTACGTATTGACCAGCTCTGACAAGGCCTTGGTATAGGACTCATTGCGATAGTCAGCCAAGAGATGGTCCGCGACGATATAGGCGAGGTCGGCGCCGTAGCAGAAGGATTCGGCGACTACCTGCTCCGTTGTCTCCCCGACCGGGCCGATGACAACCGCGGCGAGGTCGACGTTGAGCTTGTCGGCGAGCCGGCGGCCGGCACCCATCAGCTCCCAGGAGACGGGGTGCACAACCCCGCGTTCCTGCTCGATGAAGACCCAGACGTGCTTATACGCCTTAAATCGTTCGGGCAGCTCCCTCTTGGTCGCTGCGCGACCACCACCCGCGGCCGGCGCTGCGCTTTTGGGTGCGGTGCTCATCATCTGTACTCCCATCCGTTGTTCAGTAGCGGCTAGCCAGCGGAGCGCGCTCCGCCCCAGCTTTGAATTCGCGCTTGAGGATTGCTTCAGTCAAAAGTTCGGCCGGATGCCCGCCGCCATTCAGTCAGCACCGCCTGGCAGCAGCGCGGGGCCGAGACAGACATTGCTCGAAGTGTCGACGACCACGGAATCACGCGTTTCGGGTTCTCTGCGCCGGTCACGCGAGCCGATCGATTGGTCCCCTCATCTTCGAGATGCAACCGAGCTGGAACGGATCGAGGATGTGGCAGAGGCTCGGCTGATATCATTATCCGCCACGTGCTTGCCGGTGAAAACCCGATCCATTGCTCCGAATGCCCTCGAGGTCTCGCCGATTGCAGCGACAAGCCCGCAACTCTTGGCGAGAGCACGAGCGCCGGGGTCAAACCGCCCGTCAACGGCGCCGCGCGGCCGGCGCTGGAGAGCAAGTACTGCCCCCGCGAAACCTCGGCCATAGCTCGGCCAACGGGGGTGATTTCGTCGACGAACCTTTGGCGCGGATCACGCTCAGCGTTCAGCTCAGCCAGGTCCGAATATGCGGCCATCGCGTTGGCGTCGCGACGCATCATGGTGCCGACAGGCAGCGCGCGCGAACCTGCGCGACGTCAAAAACACAATCGATGCAGACCAAGATGTGCATGCGCTTCTCCAGACTGGCTGAGCATATGTCAGCAATTGTCGTACCAATTGCGTAGGCGATTAAAATTGGGCGCCAATACAGACTCTTACGGAAGGAAATTGGTTGGCGGCCTCTCACGAGGATCGGAACATTCGGTAACCGCGCCGAGGCGTGTCCGGAATGCGACAGAAGACAGTCATCCGAATCTGGTGCGCTTTCCTCGCCAAATGTGCGCTTCCCGCTGCCGGCGTACTATTGCAGGAGATAGGTTCGCCATGGGCACCAGCTTGAAAGGATGGACAAACCAGCGCCCAGTCGTGATTGGCACATAAGGAGAGCGGAGCAAGTGTTAAAGCTGCGGATCCACGAGGCCACTGCAACTTCCGTTTGAATTGCAAGCTGGGGCTGTCAGCTCCGAACCTTCACAGTCCAGAGCACGAGATGTAAACTCGATTCACTCCAAGGAACCGAGCTGGACCAAGGCTGGATGCTTGTTCGGTTGTGGCGCTGCCGCATCCTTGAGGACCTTGAACACGCGCTGTTCGATCGGGGAGGACGTGACGAAGTCGGCATAGGCGCGCTCAAGCGTAGCCTTACAACGCAAGGCGATGTCAGGATCGGATGCACCCGTCAACGCCTCACCCGCAAGATACTGACCCATGCGACGCAGGATGTGAAGCCGCGCCACGTCGATGATTTTCTCGTCGTACTCGACGCCGAGCAGTGCAAAAAACTCCTCTGCCGCCGAGGCCTTCTTCAATTGCGAAAGGATGCCGTCCGTCATCATTCTCAACCTCCATTTAGATCCACGCCCAGAAACCATCCGGGCGAATGTTTCGACTTGATCGCGCGGCCCTGGCTGACCAACCCATCACACGCCCTTGACGAGGGAGCCCTCGTGAATGTCGCGCCAGATTGCCACCACCCTTCCGGGCACCCGGCCCTTGTGCTCGATGGCATGCTTGCGGACGCGCGCGAGGATGGTTTCGGTTTGCTCGGCGGTGACCGACACTTGCAACTCGGACAACAGCGAAGTGATTGCGGCAAACCCTGAATGCTAGCCGATCACAATGCGGTGGGAGCGGCCAAGCAATCGCGGGTCCAGCGCTCGGTAGGGCGCCGTCTTTTAAACGGAATCATCGAGACGACGCAGATGATCCCGCCGTCGTCCGGCCATCCGGCTCTCCCCGTTCTCCACGCCGAAGCAAAGATCAAAATCATTGCATTCCGTGCAGACCGGCGTAGTACACATCACCAGACCGTCATCTTCGCATAGCATGCGATAGAAGAAGCGCTTCCAACGCATCTTCTTGGAGTTGCGAGCCGCTAACGGCCCGAAATGGCGCGTCAGGAGGCGGGACAATTCGTCGCGCTTCCGCAGACCGAGATCTTCCCACAAGTGATTGGGCTCCATGGCGCGCCGCGCGATCATCGTCGCCAACCAGCCGCCGACCTCGCTATGGGTAGAACGTTGCGCAAGCAGGAGGTCGCGCACCATAATTGTCTCGTCAGGAGCCGATAACGCGGACTGTTCGCGCCAGGTACACCTTCTGACCGGGCTGGACGGGAAGTATTGCACTAGGAGCGCATTGAGCTCCTGGTTAGTCAAGCCAGCCCGTTCGGGAAGTTGGCCGCCATCCATAGCGGATGCGGCGAGAACGCAGGCGAGCACATGGCGATCGAAATCGTAGTTATCGCTGATGTCGACTTCTGTTGGATGGCGTCCAGTCAGAAGGCCGTAGAGCTTACTTGCATCGCGCAGCTCGGCGACGTGAGCTGCCGATACAGGAGGTGACACCGTACCGGCCAATTGTCTTTGTGTACCAATCATGAAGGTCACCCCAGCATCTGAGTGGACGATGTCGGCCTTCCCGGGTCGAGAAGGCCGACATCATGAACTATGCCGAAGCAGCGGCGAGCTCGGCGGCGGTCTTGCCGACCAAGCTCTCGTCGACGGGCTTGATGATGCCGTGCTCCATGAGCATATCCTCGAGCTCGTCCATGCTGATCGGCGTCGGGATAGCGCCTTGTCCAGCATTATTGTGGATCTTGGTCGCGAGATTGCGATAGTGATCCGCCTGCTTGGAATCTGGTGCGTATTCCAGCACCGTCATGCGGCGCAGCTCCGCGTGCTGAACGACATTGTCGCGCGGCACGAAGTAGATCAGCCGGCTGCCGAGCTTCTTGGCAAGAGCATCTGCAAGCTCCAGCTCCTTGTCGGTCTGCCGCTCGTTGCAGATCAGGCCGCCGAGGCGCACGCCGCCGGAATTCGCATACTTCAAAATACCCTTGGAGATGTTGTTGGCGGCATACATCGCCATCATCTCGCCGGACATCACGATGTAGATTTCCTGCGCCTTGTTCTCGCGGATAGGCATCGCGAAGCCCCCGCAGACGACGTCGCCGAGCACGTCGTAAGAGACGTAGTCGATGTCCTCATAGGCGCCATTCTCCTCAAGAAAGTTAATGGAAGTGATCACGCCTCTTCCGGCGCACCCGACCCCCGGCTCCGGACCGCCGGACTCGACGCATCGAATGTCCTTGTAGCCGAGCTTGATGACGTCCTCGATTTCGAGGTCCTCGACGCTGCCGGCATTCGCCGCCAGGCTCAGAATGGTGTCCTGCGCTTTGGCGTGCAGGATGAGGCGGGTCGAGTCTGCTTTGGGATCACAACCGACGATCAGAATCTTTTGGCCCAGCTCTGCAAGGGCCGCCAGCGTATTTTGCGACGTCGTCGATTTACCGATGCCACCCTTGCCATAAAACGCGATTTGTCTCAGCGAAGACATGTTGCTCTCCATCAACCGATTGCCAAAATTGTCGCGCCGAACGCGCGAGGCTGTTTCTCTCTCAGAAACGTGGGCACACGGGTTTCGGGAAGGAGGCCATCGCTCGCCATCGGCGTCGGCATGCCCTCAGCCCTCACTCGTTGTTGCTGCATCCATTTAGCAACTGGCGTGCCATTTCGTTCGCAGGTGCGTCAAGCGCCTGAGCGTGCTGGACTAATCGCGCGGCGTCCGAGACCGGATGCCGTTGCGGACGCGACCGCGGCAAGGGCTTTGACAGAAACCGGACAAAGCCCTGGCGCATTGATTCCATTACGAGCGCCCGGCGACAGGGCGCGGAACGGGAAATGCCGGGCCTTAGCCCGAGGCGATTGAGGAGATCATACGGTGCGGATCGGGTTCGAGGACACCGCCATCATCAAAGTGCGAATGTTTCATGACCGGTACGGTGGGTACTTGCCGTCAGAGCGGGTGGCATATCGCTTGCTTTGCTAGGCCCGGAACGCAGTTTCCGCGTGACGCGATGTTGTTGTGAGGACAATATGTCTGGAATTGGAAGTAAGTTGCCGCCGTTCGAAATCACAGGCGTGAAGCCCGGCTTTCACCTGCAAGAGGAGAACGGGCAGAGCGCCTTTGAGACGCTGACTGAGACGAGCTTTCCCGGCAAATGGAAAGTCATCTTCTTTTACCCGAAGGATTTCACATTCGTCTGCCCAACCGAAATCGCTGAGTTTGCCCGCCTATCCAAGGATTTTGCCGATCGCGATGCAGTCGTGCTTGGTGGCTCGACCGATAACGAGTTCTGCAAGCTCGCCTGGCGGCGTGAGCACAAGGACCTGCACCGTCTATCGATCTGGCAGTTTGCCGACACCAAGGGCGCACTGGTCGATGGCCTTGGAGTGCGCTCGCGTGATGGCATCGCGCATCGCTACACTTTCATCGTCGATCCTGAGAATACGATCCAGCATGTCTATGCGACAAGCCTCAATGTCGGCCGCAGCCCAAAAGACACGCTACGCGTTCTGGATGCGATACAGACTAATGAGCTCTGCCCTTGCAACCGGGAGATCGGCGGCGACACGCTTAAAATTGCCTGAGGCAACATGTCGATCGTGCAGTTGAAGAAGCAGCTCCCGCATTCGAAGGACGTCAGACTCGGTACGGTCTAACGTGGAGGCTATTTCCTGGATCCGCTACCCGGCAGAACCACATCGAACGGGCCGTCGCCCGAGCTGACGCATGGCTGCCGTCATCGACGCGACGGTTTGTGGCGATGCTGCAACCCAACAGCAGGGCGAACAGGCCCATGAGCATCGTTGGAAGCCCGATCATCCAGATCAGCTTCCGCCGAATGTCTTCAGCTCGTATTTCAGCAGCCTGCGAATTGAGTCCGGCCGACAAGTCGGAGAGCACCGGCGCAACTCAACCCCCTCATTCAGAATGAGCCGATCCGCCTGCCCAGCTCGAAGGTGTCCGCCGCCACATCAAGAGCATCCAGGGCTGGGAAGTCACCGAGCCGGTGACGCTCGCGACGCAGTCCTTCACCAAGTAACTGATATGGGAGGATCTCGTCGACCGCGCAGATTGCCCAAGAGCAATCCCGTCGTGCGTCACCTGATCGATACCCCGACCCACAGCTACGATGGGTCCCGGGCGAGCTTCATCGATCGCGGACCATCGACGATATCGTCGACCCGATCGAACTGTTCGCGCCGCTGTCGGCCGGTTCCTCGCAGATCGCTGCCGTCGTCGCTGCCCAGCGCGGCGCGGGCTATGTACTGTTCGGCCCGCCCGGCAGGGGCAAGAGTCAGACTATCGCCAACGCCATCACCAACAGCCTTGGTCACGAACAGCGTGCGCGTGGTCATTGGCTCCTCCCGTGGATACCGGATGATCGCTTTACCACAGGGTTACGCACCGAGCGATTTCGGCCAAGAAGCTTGCGCTCGGCCTGCCATCACATGCTTGGCACAAGATCACGTGGCGTGAGGGTATGGCAGAAAGGTTGTCCTCGCGCTTCGCCCGTGTGCGCGTCCGTCCGGCACATCGAGATTAGTGGCGCGGCGAAAGCCGGTCGGAGGAAATGGCTGCCGATCGAGGGGCCGGCAGGCGAAGAGGCGCCGACCAAATATTGGTTGTCAACGCTTCCGGCGAACATTGGCTTCCGTCGGCTCGTCGATGCCGTCAAGCTGCGCTGGCGCATTGAGCGCGACTACCACGAACTCAAACAGGATGTGGGCCTTGGCCACTTCGAGGGGCGAAGCTGGCGTGGCTTCCACCATCACGCAACACCCTGCATTGCCGCCTACGGATTCTGGTCTCCGAGCGAGAAGCGATTTCCCCCTCAGAAACAGCCTCCACCAAGCTGTTCAAGGAAGCTGCAATTCCCGAAACTTATCGACCGAGGGGATCCGCCATTGCGGCCTGAGCAACACTCCCAGATTCGATCGCCACCGTTCGGAGAGGATGGAACGCGGCTCTCGTGTCCACACTATTTCGATACCCTTATTGCATCAGACCAATCTGACGTCGAAGTCGGTGCAAATTATGACGCAGTAGGACTGATCGCTACGGATGACGCCGGGGCATTGTTTAATTATGGACAGCCGACGAAGAGCGCCACGCCAATGGGGTCATCCGCACCACAGAGCTGTCGCTAACGGATCCGAAACGGACCTTCGAGAGAGATTAAACATTCGATCACATGATTTTGGTCCATGGCTGACATCTCAAAGACGAATTCTCCCTGTTGGTTATGATCGCATTTGACGAGATGTGCACTTGCCGCGCGTATGCTGCAGAAAAGCCATTCTACGACGCACTAGGGAACAACGCGTTTGTTGATTGCTAGAGGTGATTGCCGACGAGGCGGTTCGCCGGCTGAACGCTATCAACGTTATCCGCGACCACATTGGCGAAGTGGGCCCATTCTCGACAACCTAATTCGCGTTACCGAGACATCTACGTTATTCCGGCGCCTTGTCCTACACTATTTCGGCGGAGTTCACTCCAAGCAGCTGCTCGCCAACTCCCGTCTCGCGATCATGAGAAATATTGCGAAGCCACTCACGGCGCAGAGGGAGAGTGAGCCATCAGCCGAGTTGAGTGCAATGCCGTGGCATCCGCTGCGAAGAAATTTGCGCTCCAGCGAACAGGCAATCGTTCACTGCCCGCCCGAGTTGGACCGTCGGTAGGACGCCGTGCGTCAGACTTTTCGATGGATGAGCGTCCTTATGCGTGTAACAGCGACTGCGAAAGTTGAGACGGCGTTGTAATCGCCGCTCGGTCTGTCGTTTGCTGCAAGTTGCCATTCTGCCAGTCGGCGGCAAGTTATGATGCGCTTTCGTGCGCAATGTCGTGTTAACGACATGCGGGCGGTTGACCTTTGGCCAGAACGTGCGCCCCACGTTTGTTCTGCGTCCAGTTGGCGCGTAGCGTGGCCGTGCGCAGGCCGCCAGGCAGTTGGCCCGGTCTTTGCTCAGCTGCTTGCCAAACGGTGTGCGGCTTCCCGCTTTTGTCGGGATTGTCTGTCACAGAACGTGGCTCTCTGTGGAACGAAAAGGCGATGCGATGAAGAACTGGGGTTCGGTAACCGCCAAGGTGGGAAGCACCGCGGCTGGTGCCTTCGATTTGATGACGCGCACCGCACTGGCTGTCGAAACGTATGATAGCGCGGATGGTAACCTTCGGTACGCTCCTGAAGAAGGGAGCGTGCTTGCCCGGGACACAGTCAGGTCGGATCGACCAGCCAGCTTCACGCTTCAGAACGGCCTGCAGGTCGTGGTGATTGCGGATCATCGGACGCCCGTTGCGACTCAGATGATCTGGTATAAGGTCGGCTCCGCCGACGAGCCACCCGGCAAATCGGGGCTTGCGCATTTCCTCGAACACCTGATGTTCAAGGGCACATCCAAACATCCAGCGGGTGAATTCTCCCAGACCGTGCAGCGCTGCGGCGGCAACCAGAACGGCTTCACCGGGACCGACCATACCGCCTATTTCCAGCAGGTGCCGCGCGAGCAGCTCGGTAAGATGATGGAATTTGAAGCCGACCGCATGACCGGTCTCATCCTCAAAGAGGAGAACGTGCTGTCGGAGCGCGACGTGGTGCTGGAGGAACTCAATAGGCGGGTCGCCAACAAGCCGGACGCGCAGCTCGCCGAGCAGATGATGGCGGCTCTTTACCTCAACCATCCCTACGGCCGCCCTTTGATCGGCTGGCGTCAGGAAATCGAAAAGTTCGATCGCGAGGACGCGCTCGCCTTCTACAAGCGTTTTTACGCGCCGAACAGCGCCATCCTGATCATCGCCGGTGACGTCGACGCAAATGCGATCCGCCCGATGGTGGAAAAGAATTATGGCCACATCCCCCCGCAACCATCAATTCCCGCGGAACGCCTGCGACCGCAGGAGCCGACGCCGGCTGCGCCGCGTACCGTGACGCTGACCGATCCCCGCGTCGAACAGCCAGCCTTGCGCCGTTATTATCTCGTGCCGTCGGCTCACCCCGCGGCCGCCGGCGAGAGTCCAGTGCTTGATGTGCTCGCGCAATTGATGGGTGGCGGCGCCAACTCACATCTTTATCGCGCGCTGGTAATCGACAAGCAGATTGCGATCACGGCGGAGACAAGCTACGAGCGTACCTCGCTCGATCCTACGCAATTCGAGATTTATGCGACCCCGAAACCCGGCGTCGGATTCGGGGAGATTGAGTGCGCCATCGACGAGGTGATAGCCGATATTGCGCACATGTGCGCGCGCGCCGAGGATCTCGAGCGGGTCAAGACGCAGCTGATCGCGCAAGCAACCTACGCTCAGGACAGGCAAGAAGCGCTTGCGATCCGGTATGGTGGTGGGCTCACGACTGGGCTCAGCATCGACGAAATCCGAGGCTGGCAGGACGGCATCCGCGCAGTCACCGCCGACCAAGTGCGCGCGGCCGCTGGGAAATGGCTCGACAAGAAGCGCTCCGTGACTGGCTATCTTATGAAAGAGTCAACGCGGAACCACCGGGAGAAGCGATCATGACCTATTCCTTCACACGTCGTGCGGTCTTCGCCGGCGGAGCCTCGCGCTCGACCGCGATGCTCGCCTCGCCACGTTCACTTTCCGCGGCCGGAACGCGTGGCGCGACCAAGATCCAGCGCCTGGTGTCATCTTGCGGTATAGTAGCCTGGTTCGTGCAGGACGCCACTGTCCCGTTGATTGCGATGGATTACGCATTCGGCGGCGGCGCGACCCAAGACCCCACTGATAAACCCGGCGTCGGCTACATGGTTTCTGGCCTACTCGGTGAAGGCTCCGGTGATCTAGATTCCCAGACCTTTCATGAGCGGCTCGACCGTCGCGCGATTGAGCTAAACTTTGAATCGACCCGCGATCACTTCCGCGGTGCCTTGCGCACGCTCGAAGACAACAGGGACGAGGCCTTCGACCTGCTACGGATGGCACTAACCTCGCCGCGTTTCGACGCGGCCGATGTCGAACGGATTCGTGCCAGCATGCTTGCGAGCCTTCGGCAAGACTCGACCGATCCCTCGTCCCTCGCCAAGCGCAAATTCCTCGAAGTCGCCTTTAACGATCATCCTTATGCTCGGGAGGCCAGAGGCACGATCGAGAGCGTGCCAAAGATCGAGGTCGCGGATCTCAAGGGCTATGTCCGACGCGTGATAGCAAAAGACACGCTCAAGATCGCGGTGGTCGGCGACGTCGATCCAGAGGCCCTGTGCAAATTGCTCGACAGGACTTTTGGCGGCCTGCCGGCCATGGCGGAGTTGGCGCCGGTGCCCGACGTGGTCGCAGCAACGCCGCCGCAGCGCGTCTTCATTCCGCTCGATGTGCCCCAGACCGTTGTGATCTTTGGCGGTCCCGGCGTCCGCCGCAGCGAGCCCGATTTCATGGCGGCCTATGTCGTCAACCACATCCTCGGCGGCCCCGGTCTGACGTCGCGGCTGTTCCGCGAAGTCCGCGAGAAGCGCGGGCTGGCCTATTCGGTCCATGAGCGCTTGGTCTGGATGGATCATTCCGCCATGTTTGTCGGCAATAGCGGCACCCGCGCCGATCGCGCTGACGAGACGGTCGAACAGATCGAGAATCAAGCCCACCGAATCGCGGAGGAAGGACCGACCCTGCAGGAACTCGACGATGCAAAGTCTTACCTGAGAGGCTCACAGATGCTGGCCCTCAACACTTCCTCGAAGTTTGCGCGAACGCTGCTGCAGCATCAGCTTGATAAGCTGCCGATCGACTATGTCAAACAGCATAACGCCGTCGTCGATGCAGTGACGTTGGAGGACGCCAAGAGGGCCGCACAGCGGCTGTGGGGCCAGGGTCTGCTCACCATGATCGTTGGCCGCTCCCCAATGGGCGCCGCCCGGTCGGCCACCGTGCCATCGGCAGCGACTTCTTGACCAGGCGCCGAGCAGCTAGGCGCCACGGCATCGCCCAAAATACCGGCCAAACCCAATTAACTTTAGGCAACGGCCCGCGTAGCTTCGAGCCTCGCTCTCCGCTCCGCCTTGGGGTGGCAACCGGAGAGCGGTTGCCATGGGCATAGAATCGACGAATAACCTTGTAGACTTTCGAGAGCGACGTACGCCCTTAAAGACGACATGCTCGCTGAGCGGTGATGCAAACAGACCATCCAGCGCCTACACAACCCAGATGTCCTTCTCAAGCAGATGAACAGGCCGCCCGAGGCGGTCGCGGCAACGCCCAAGGCTTCAGGCCGACTTCGCGCGACAGGGTGAGATAACGTTCAGCCATGAGGCGCGAGGGTTTGACTCTGCAGCCGCTGCGCTGTTGAAGGAATGCGACAGGAGCAGGATGCGCATGATTTGCCTCAACAGATTCTCGGCAATTGCTCGCCCGACGACCAGTCGACGATCCGCCCGCCGCCGAAGCTCGTGGCCATCTGCACGAAATGATGATCGTCGGCCACGGCCTCGCCGATGTCGGCGGCGTCGCGGCCAAGCGGATGCGCCCGCATCGCGGCCAGCACTGGAGCAGCATTTTCGGGCGCCACGATCGCGACCAGCTTGCCCTCATTGGCGACATGGAGCGGATCGAGCCCGAGCAGCTCGCACGCTGCCGCGACGCCCGGCTTGACCGGGATCGCCTCCTCGCGAAGATGGAAGCCGAGGTCGGACTGCTGGGCGATCTCGTTCAGCGTGGCGGCAAGCCCGCCGCGGGTGGGATCGCGCATCAGGCGGATGCCGCGGCCGCCGGCTTCGACCATCTTCGCGACGAGATCGTTCAGCGCCGCCGAATCCGAGACGATCTCGGTCTCGAAGGCGAGATTCTGCCGCTTCGACATGATCGCCACGCCGTGATCGCCGAGCGTGCCCGAGATCAGGACGCGATCGCCGACGCGGGCATTCTCCGCCGAGAGATCGAGCCCGTGGGGCACGACCCCGACGCCGGCGGTCGAGATGAACAGGCCGTCGGCCTTGCCGCGCTCGACCACCTTGGTGTCGCCGGTGACAATGTGAACGTCGGCCGTGCGCGCAGCCTCGCCCATCGATTCCGCGATCATCTTGAGGTCGGCGAAGCGGAAGCCTTCCTCGATGATAAAGCTTGCAGAGAGGTAGAGCGGGCGTGCACCGGCCATGGCGATATCGTTGACGGTGCCGTGCACTGCAAGCGAGCCGATATTGCCGCCGGGGAAGAACAGCGGCGAGACCACATAGCCGTCGGTCGTCATCACCATGCGCCCGGCACCAACGTCGAATGCCGACTGGTCGTTTCCGCGCGCCAGCCATTCATTGCCGAAGGCCTCGTGGAACAGACCCGAGATCAACTGCGCCATGGCCCGGCCGCCCGAGCCGTGGGATAGGTCGACGCAGCCGTTCCTGATGTCGAGCTTGCGCTGGTAGGCCTTCATGACGCGCGCCTTTGCTGGTGGTCGCGGAAGCGGCCATAGGTCCAGTGTGCGGCACAGGCGCCTTCGAAGGAGACCATGCAGGAGCCCAAAGGCGTCTCCGGCGTGCAGACGGTGCCGAACAGCTTGCAGTCGACCGGCTTCTTCACGCCGCGCAGGATGGCGCCGCATTCGCAGGCGGGATTGTCGTCGACGCGCAGCTCGTGCATGTCGAAGCGCACCTCGGCGTCGTATATGGCGTAAGCGCGCTTCAGCTTCAGCCCGCTATAGGGAACCTGTCCGAGCCCCCGCCATTCGAACTGATCGCGCAGCTCGAAGATGTCGGAGACCTCCTCCTTGGCGCGCAGATTGCCGTCGCGGTTCACCGCGCGGCTGTACTGGTTCTCGACCTCGTGCCTATCCTCGTTGACCTGCCGCACCAGCATCAGGATCGCCTGCATCATGTCGAGCGGCTCGAAGCCCGCGATCACCACGGGCTTGCCGAACTCCTCGGCAAAGAACTCGTAAGGGGCCGTGCCGATGATCGTCGAGACATGGGCCGGCCCGACGAAACCGTCGATCTCGACCCGGCCGATGTTGCGGATGTCGGGACTTTCCAGGATGTTCTGCATCGCCGGCGGCGTCAGCACGTGGTTGCAGAACACGGTGAAGTTTTCGAGCTGCTTCTTCTCCGCCAGCCGGATCATGACTGCAGTCGGTGGCGTCGTGGTCTCGAAGCCGATGGCGAAGAACACGACCTCGCGTCCGGGATTGTCCTCGGCGATCCGGATCGCGTCGATGGTGGAATAGACCATGCGGATGTCGGCGCCGCGCGCCTTCGCCTTCAACAGCGATGTGCCCTGCGAGCCGGGAACGCGCATCAGGTCGCCATAGACGCACAGGATGACGTCCGGCCGCTCGGCGAGCCGGATCGCCATGTCGATGCGTCCGGCCGGCAGCACGCACACCGGACAGCCGGGGCCGTGGATCATCCGCACGTTCTTCGGCAGCATGTCCTCGAGGCCGTAACGCGAGATCGCGTGGGTATGGCCGCCGCAGAATTCCATGAAGCGATAGAGCTTTTGCGGATCGGCTTCCGCGCGGATCGCTTTCGCAAGCCCGAGCGCGATCTCCTTGTCGCGAAACTCGTCGGCATATTTCATGACGCGGCTCCCTGCCCCTCGGCGCTAAGCTCGCGCAGCAGCTCGAGCGTCCGCATTGCCTCCTCCGGATCGATCTTCGTCAGGGCATAGCCGACATGGATGATCACATAGTCGCCGACGGCGAGATTCTCGATCAAGGCGACCGATATCTCCTTGCTCACGCCGTCGATCGAGACGATCGCCATCTCGTCGGGCAGGAGCTTCGTGACCTCAGCAGGTATCGCGAGACACATCAGGCGGTTCCTTCCAGGCCGTACTGTTCGAGTTGGAGCGCGGCGATCCAGGCCTGGCCGAGGCTGAGACCGCCGTCATTGGGCGGCACTTGCCGCGGCAGCAGCGGCAAGAGACCGGCGGCGATACAGCCGCGCTCGATCTCGCAACTGAGGATCGCGTTGAGAAAGCAGCCGCCGCTCAGGGCGACGGTCGTGACGCCGGTCTCGCGCGCCGCACGGGCGATCCAGTCGACGCAGGCAGCGGCGAGCGTGCCATGGAACAGCCCGGCCCCCTCGACCGGATCGATGCCCTCGGCCGCAAGGCGCGCAAGCAACGGAAACAGGGACAGCACCCCATCCTCGATCGTCCAGCCGTCTTTCATGGAGCGCGGCGCGCGAACCCGCGCCTCCAGTTTCATCGCGGCTTCGCCCTCATAGCTCTGCACCTGGCAAAGACCGAGCAGCCCCGCCGCCGCATCGAACAGCCGGCCGGCGCTGGTCGTCACCGGTACGCCCGGCTGGTCGAGCAAGGCATGGAGACGCGCAGCCTGCGGCTGCGCCGCAAACCGGGTCGCGATCGCGTTGCCGCGGGCCAGGCCATGCAATGCGCTTGCAGCCATGCGCCACGGCTCGCGCGCGGCGCGATCGCCGCCCGCCATCTTCATCGGCGCCAGATGGCCGAGCCGCCGGAACTGCGCGCGCTCGCACAGCAGGAGCTCGCCCCCCCAATTGCCGCCGTCGCTGCCCTGGCCGAAGCCGTCGAGCACCAGCGCCAACGCAGATCCCGCGAGGCCATGCTCCGCCATCACGGAGGCGGCATGGGCATGATGGTGCTGGACTGCGATCAGTCGCCGCCCGCTCGCTTCGGCGAAGCGGGTCGAGGCTATGTTCGGGTGCAGATCATGGGCGATAACCCCCGGCTCGACGTCCAGCGTCGACAGCAGGTGGCCGATGGTTTCTTCGAAGACACGGACGCCTTCGGCGGTGCCGAGGTCGCCGACATGCTGGGAAACGAAGGCCTCGCTGCCGCGCGTGACCGTCACGGTCGACTTCAACGCGCCGCCGACCGCAAGGATCGGTGGCACCGGTCGCGCCAGCCGAACCGGCTCCGGCACGTAGCCGCGGGCACGGCGGATGAATTGCGTCCGGCCGGCGACGACGGCCGCCACGGAATCGTCGGCGCGGGTGACGATGTCGCGATCATGGCTGACGATGAGGTCGGCGATGCCGGCAAGCCGCAGCTCGGCCTCGCGATTGTCGGTCAGAAGCGGCTCGCCGCCGGGATTGGCGCTGGTGGCGACGATCGCCCAGCTCTCGCCGGCGAGCGGATACGCCGCATCCAGCGCCTCGAAGATCAAATGATGGAGCGGAGTGACCGGCAGCGCGATGCCGATCCGCGCCAGCTCCGGCGCGATCGCCGGCGAGAGCCGATGGCGCGATGTCATCAGCACGATCGGCCGCGGCGACGTCTCGAGCAAGGCGAGCTCGGCAGCATCGGCGTCGGCGATGCCGGCGACCGCGTCCACCGAGCCGACCATGACGGCAAACGGCTTCTGGTCGCGCTGCTTGCGCTGGCGCAGGCGCTGCACGGCCGCCTCGTCCCGGGCATCGCAGACAAGCTGATAACCGCCGAGCCCCTTGACTGCGACGATCTTGCCTGCGGCGATCGCGGCAGCGATGTCCTCGATACCGTGGCTGAGCCGCGGGCCGCATTGCGGGCAGGCGATCGCTTCGGCATGGAATCGGCGGCTGTCGGGATCGGCATAGTCGCCCGCACAGGCCTTGCACATCGCAAAGCGCTTCATGGCCGTGGTCGCGCGGTCGTAAGGAAGCCGCTCGGCAATGGTATAGCGCGGACCGCAATGGGTGCAGTTGACGAAGGGGTAGCGATAGAACTGGCCGGCTGGATCGAACAGCTCGCTCAGGCATTTTGGACAGGTCGCGGCATCGGCGACGATGCGTGTCGACACCCTGCCCTGGTCGCTCGCGCGGATATAAAACCCTTCGCTCGCCACCGCCCCGACCGGCTGCACCGAGATCTCGTCGATCCGGGCGAGCGGCGGCTTTTCCAGCGGCAGTGCCCTGACGAAGTCCGACGCGCGCTCGCCCTCGACCTCGATGACGACGCCATGGGAATCGTTGGCGACGAAGCCGCCGAGGCGGTAGCGCGTGGCGAGGCCGTAGACATAGGGGCGAAAGCCGACGCCCTGTACCGCGCCGCGCACGTGCAGGCGCAGCCGCCGTCCGTCCCGCGCCGTGGCCTCGCCGCCCATCGTCACTCCGCCGCCGTCATCGCGGCAGGCGTCGTCGCCGCCATCCGCTTGCGGATCCAGGCAAAGAACGTCGCAAAGCCTTCGCCGGTGCGCGCCGACACCGTCAGCACCTCGATCTTCGGGTTGACCCGGCGCGCATAGTCGATGGTCTTCGCCAGATCGAAATCGAGCACGGGCGCGAGATCGATCTTGTTGATCAGCATCAGCGACGAGGCTGCGAACATGTCGGGGTATTTCAGCGGCTTGTCCTCGCCCTCGGTGGTCGAGAACACCACGATCTTGCAGGCCTCGCCGAGATCGAACGCCGCCGGGCAAACCAGGTTGCCGACATTCTCGATGAAGAGCAGGCCGCCGTTCAGCCAGGGCAGCCGGTCATAGGCCTCGCCGACCATGGCGGCGTCGAGGTGACAGCCCTTGCCGGTATTGACCTGGATCGCCGGCACGCCGGTCGCGCGAATGCGCTCGGCATCGTTGGAGGTCTGCTGGTCGCCTTCGATCACGCCGATCGCAAAGCTTGCCTTCAGCTCGGACAGGGCGCGGACCAGCAGCGAGGTCTTGCCGGCGCCGGGGCTGGAGACCAGGTTGAAGGCGAGCACGCCGTCGGCCGCGAAGCGGGCGCGGTTGTCGGCCGCAAGCCGGTCGTTCTTGTCGAGGATGTCGCGCTCGACCTGGATGATGCGGTCGCTGCTCATGCCGGCGATCTTCTGGCCCGCGGGATTGGCGCCGCAGTCGAGCAGCCCGGCCTCATCGGGGGCGTGGTCGTGGGCACCACCGTGGTGATGGTGGTGACCGTGGTCGTGGCCATGACCGCGGTCATGATGATGGTGCCCTCCGTGCTCATGGCCATCGCCGTGATCATGATGATGACCATGCGCATCTTCGATCGATGCCTTGCCGTCGCTGCAGCCGCAGACCGTACACATCAGTCGACCTCCAATTCCCTTACGCGCAATTCTTCGCCGCCCGTCACCTGCAATTGGTAGCCGCCGCAGGACGGGCACAGCTCGTAACACTGCCCGATCTCAACGGTTTTGGAACAGGCCATGCACCAAGCCGTGCCGGGCGTCTCGACGATCTCGAGCCGCGCGCCTTGCGCGATGGTCCGCGCGGCCACGGCCTCGAAGCAGAATTTCAGCGCCTCCGGCACGACATGGCTCAGCGCACCGATCTCCAGACAGACGACGTTCACCTTGGTGAAAGCGCGCTTGCGCGCTTCCTCCTCGACGATACCGACGATGCCTTCGCACAGCGCCATCTCATGCATGGCCGGCCTCGCGAAATTGCAGGCTGAAGCCGACGCAGGGATCGAAGGAGCCGACCAGCGCGCGAACCGCGTCCTGTCCCTGCCGGCCGGTCGCGAGCGTCGCGCCCTTGAGGCTCCTGACCAGCGGTCCGCGGGCGTGAAAATTCCACTCGGTCGGTGCCAGGAACTCGAAGTTGACGACGCGATCCTCGTCCAGTGCGACGGCGTGATGAAGGCGCCCGCGTGCGCATTCGACCGCGGCTGCCCCCTTGCCCGCGCCGAGCCGGTAGCTCGCGACGACGCCTTCATCAAGATCCGCATCGCCACGATCGAGCCAGGCGCAGAGCCGCGCGACCTCGGCAATCCGCGCCTTCAGACGCGCGGCGGAGCCCGCTTCCGCCGCCGAGACCGCTTCACGGCGTGCCCTGCGCGCCCAGACGCCGGTTTCCG
Organism: Bradyrhizobium sp. NDS-1; assembly: GCF_032918005.1. Lineage (NCBI taxonomy): Bacteria > Pseudomonadati > Pseudomonadota > Alphaproteobacteria > Hyphomicrobiales > Nitrobacteraceae > Bradyrhizobium > Bradyrhizobium sp. NDS-1. The sequence continues at coordinate 2,193,585 of NZ_CP136628.1, read as the reverse complement.
GAATCCGGCCGCAGAGGTCCGGCGCATCGGAATAGGCCGCACCGTCCGCCAGCAGACGCGTGACGATGTCCAAATCGTCCGCCACCGTCAGGAAGGATGGATCGGCCTCCGGCTCTGACACCAGCTTGCCGTGGCATCCCGCGACGGAGGCGGCGAGCGGGCTGCCCGGCGCGAGCGTCTCGTCTTCTTCGCCGGCGATCCCCATCGCGCCGAGCGCGGCCTTGATCTGCACCACGGCGTTGCGATGCAAGGCCGGCGGGACGGCCTCGTCCGCGCCCCAAAGCAGCGCGCTTGCCTGCATTACGGCGCGCACCGCCGGAGCGTTTGTGCCGTCGAGCGCGAGCCGTCCGACGAACAGGCCGCGCAGCAGTTCGGTCAGCCGCTCGACGACGACTGCGGTGACGCGGCGCCGCACCGTTGCGGGAGCCGCCTCCCGCCCTTGCGCGGCTTCCACCGCCGACTGGAACGCCACGTGATGGGCGATCGAGCACAGCGAGAACAGACGCGGCAGCACCGGAAGCAGCGAAGCCGCGGGCTTTCCCGCAAACAGCCGCGTCAGCGGCGGCCGGTTGCGCGGCTTGATCGCGACGTCGGCGATCGTGGCGCCGGACAACAGCACCGTAATATCGATCTCGCTGCGGAACGAGAGACTCATCCATGCCGCTCCATCAAGACACCCCGCAGGAAGTTACGCCGATCGATCGGGCTTGTCTCGGGCTCGCGGCGGCGAACCGCCTCCTCGCTGTCCGCCGGCAGCATCAATTCGGCAAGCGCGGCTTCGGCCGTCGCTCGCGCGGCATCCATGTCGGCGAATTGGAACATCGGCGAGAACAGCGAGCAGCTCGCGTTCCGGCCGATCCGGGCGATCTCGCTGAGGGTGAATTCGATATCGCCCGCGGGAAAACGCATTCGCACGGTCGCGCCCGAGGTGGCTGGCGTCACCGCGCCCGCCGGCATCGCCACGTTCATGAACCACGGCGTGACCATGATGCCGACGATCGTGCCGTTGAAGGGACGGAAACCGACCGCCTCGATGCCGAGCGCATCGTTGTAGATGGGTAGATCGCGCATCGCGCGCTCGCCGATCTCCCGGTAGCTTGCGGCCAGAAGCTCGCCCCACGCCGCGGCGTCGGGGTCGCCGGCAGGACCTGACGCACTCGCTGGCGCGCTGCCTGTCATGTTTCGATCGCCATGAACTTGGATTTTGGCGCGTCGCAATTCGGGCAGTGCCACTCCTCCGGCAGCGCCGCGAACGGCGTGCCCGGCGCGATCTGCGCTACCTCATCGCCATCCGCAGGATCGTAGACGGTCCAGCAGATGCCGCATTCCAGCCGCGTGACGTCGGCGACGTCCTGGCGCACGCCAATAATCTCGAAGGCGCTCATTTGAAGTAGGCCTCGATGATTTCCTGCAGCCGCTCGGCGGAATCCTCGAAATCCTCGTCCGCTGCCAGCGCAACCGTCGGCACGCCGCCGACTTCGAGCGTATCGAGAATGATAGTGTCCATGGCGTTGAAGAACTGCACCGACCAGACATTGCGGATGCCGGTGGAGAGCCCCCGGCAGGTGCCGTAGCCGCGCGACACGAGCTGAATCGGTCCGTTCCGGATCGTGTCCTGCAGGAACCTCATGTCGACCGGGCTCATCGGCAGCAGCGTGAAATTGATGATCTGCGAGCGAATGCCGGGCCGCCAGGCCTGTGCCCGCTCGCGGATTTCGGCGAGCACCGGCAGCACGTTCATGGCGCCCTCCGGCACCTGCCCGATCTCGAAATCGGCGGATGTCAGGTCGGCAGCCGCACGCTTGACGATCTCGGGAACCGCGCCGATCTCGAGATATTCGGAAGTGGCGTCGGTCTCGAGCCGCACAAGCCAAATTCCCGCCAGCACCGATTCCTGGATCTGCGCCAGCGATCCGTCCGGCAGCGCGACGACGCCGGCGACCTCGCCTTCGCCGAGCACGTCGGCCACCAGCTTGCTCTCGAGATCGTTGAGATTGGCCAGCCGAAACAGTCTTGTCGGCGCGTTCGCCTTTTGATCCGCGATGGCATCCGCGATCCCCGAGAGCAGCGCGACCGCGTTCGGGCAGCTCTTTGCAAGCTCCGCACTGTCGAGCGTTGCAAGCTTTGCGAGCGCGCCGGCCGCCGTCAGGCTGCCCTTCGCTGCATTGAGACTCTCGTCGCCGATCGGAAACACGTTGACTGGTTGCCCGGCGCCTTCGGGCGCATCCCAGAAGCCGGCCTTCATAGCCCGACCTCTTGTGCGCGATGCTGGGGAACGATGGTGACGGCGACTGCGGCGCCTTGCCCGCGCGGCCGGTCGATCAGCTTGGTGATGCGGTCGGCATAGACCGACCAGTCCTGGATCTTGGCGATCAACCCCAGCGTCTTGCCGTTGGCGACGAAGATCAGCGTCGGCTGCACCCGCACCTCGAAGCGCTCGCCGAGCACACGCTCAGCGTCGCGTGCGATGATCGCACCGCGCAGCCGATTGCCGAACGCTGCGATAAGCTCGGGCAGCACCACGGCGACATCGATTGCCTCCGGAAAGCGGTTGGGATCGCCCGCCGACAGCAGCACCGCGACCGCACCGGCCTCGTCCGCTCCGCCAAGAAAATGATCGACCGTCGCAGCATCGACCTCCGGCAGACCACTCCGCGCCAGATCATGCTTTCCCACCTGGAATTCCATCGAACCTCTCCTGACAAGCTTGTGTTTTTGCCGAACTAGAGGTCAGCAAGCCACGTGCCAGGATCGGTTATCACATGTTCGGATTTATCCCATTGATCCAGATCATGTATTTCTTGGCGCCGATTGTAAGCCAGGCTTCAATGGAAAGATACTTGCCATATCTGGTGAGAGCTGTCTTTGCAGGTAGAAATCGATCTTCCAGGCGCACAGCGGCCGCCGAGGCCGGCCGGTCACTGATGTCGTCAACGCATCAAACGGGAGAAGCAGCGGCGATCCTAGTCGGACCGCAGGTGCTCGGGCAGTTGCGGCTCGCGGTCGATGAGGTCGGCGAAGAAGCGATCGCAATCCTCGCCGTCGAGCGCCGCGCTGAGACCTTCGATCGCATTCGCGATCAGGCGTGCCTCGTCCTCGTCCAGCAGCCGGATCGCGGTGTCGATATAGACCAGCACCTTGGCGCCGACCGGAGGATTCGAGAGCAGCAGCACAGAGACGGGGCGCTGCTCGCCGCGATACGTGCACAGCGCCGAGATCCCGTCGGTCTCGACAATCGTCATGGGCAGGCCGAGGCACATGGGCAAGTCTCCGGCAGTGTGGCCGATCAGGCCGGCGGCGTCTCGTAATGGAGATGATCGATGTCATTGGCGAGCAGCCGCTCGATATCTGCCAATGGCTCGGCGCGTTGGCTCACCGTGAGGCCCCATTCGGCCAGGATGGCGCAAGCGAGATTGATCGCGGGCGCGATCTGGTCGCGCACCGGCGGCGTCAGCGGCCCGCCCCAGTCTTCGAGATCGAGCGGCTGGCAGCCGATCAGCACCAGATGTTTCGGGCAGCGGCCGAGCAGGTCGGCCGCGCTGATGACTTCCTGGAAGCCGGTCTGGTGCAGGCTCATCTTCTTGGCGCCGGTGAAACGCGGCACCTCGTCGTCACGCACAAGCTTCAACTGGCCGGGCTCGAGGCCATAGT